>JALGWN010000117.1 GCA_025774115.1 bacterium | reverse complement strand
CACCGATGGCAACCTTGTTGCACCGGGCATCTATTTCGTTCACTTCGACATCCGGGACAGGGTTGCCACCAGAAAGATCGTTATCTTGAAGTAGACGAGGTTTATGAATAATCCGGACTAGCCTAAGACCTTATTGATGGCTTCTCTGAGCTTTGCCGGATCTATGGGCTTCTCTATATAGTCGGTGGGGCGCTCGCCCATGTAGTCTTTCATCTCATCTGCGGAGAAACCGATCCCGACTTTCTCCCTTATACCGGTCAGCATCACGACCGGGATTGTCTTCAGGGATTCGTCCTTTTTCATCTCCTGAAAAACCTCGAAGCCGTCCATGTCCGGCATCTGGACGTCCAGGATCACCAGATCGGGATTCTCCCTGCGCATTGCGGCAAGGCCCTTGCCGCCATCCGAGGCTGTGACCACGGTGTACCCCTCACCTTCGACGATTTCCTTGCTGAAATCCACTGCATCGGGCTCATCATCAACAATCAGTACCTTCTTCGCCATGTTATGTCCCTCCTCGACCCCGTTTTTTCACTTTTCCTACAGCTTGTGTCTGGCTACCCACCGAGCCAGTAATAGGCTTTCTAAAGGTAACCGCCTAACTGGAGTTTTGATTATGTAGTATGCCGCCGGGATTGTCAACCCCAAACGCAGCTTTGAGGGCCGTCACCTCGCGACGAGGTTTATGAATAATCCGGGCTAAGGGATTGCATGACCCAGGGGGCGCAGTGTATCATCATATAGACCATAATCTGTTTGTAGATAAGCCATTTCTTACGGTCTATGGGTGCCGTTGCGCCGGGGAGGCGATGATTTGCTCAAAGTGACGATTTTCCGAGAGGGCCGGAAGCAACAGGAAGTAGCCACCGAGAAGAGAAGGATCGTTATGGGCCGGGAGGCCGGCTGTGACATTGTGCTGGATGACAGAACCGTGTCCCGCCGCCATGCCGAGATCGAGGTCGGTGAGGATTCAGTGGTTGTCAAGGATCTGGGTTCGAGCAACGGCACCTATGTCAACCGGGACCGTATCGAGAACCACACGCTGGCCCCCAATGACTCGATCACCATAGGAAGTTTCGGTCTCAAGGTGAGGGGGCATGAATCCCTGGGAGGCGAGAGTTCAGGCGCCATCGAGGTCGGCGGGCCCGAGGAGCCGGAGCAAAAGACACCGACCGGGACGGCGATAATATCCGCCCTCGATGCCCGCCGGATAGGCCGGGGAGATGACATCAGAGAGGGCGAGATCGACCGGGCGGCGATGATGAAGCGGCTCTCGGTCCTCTACGATTTGGGGGAGAACCTGTGCGGGAGGCTTTCGGTTCGCGAGATCGGCGATACCTTTCTCGATGTCATCTTCGAGGTCTTCCCTAGGGCCGACCGGGCCGTGATGATGCTCGAAGACAAGCAGACCCGGAAGCTCGTGCCCCTCGCGGTAAGGCAGAAAGGTGAGGAGGGGGAAGATGTGAGGATCTCGCGAACGGTTGTGGATACCGTGCTCGAGGAGAAGCAGGCGGTGATTTGTGGCGACACAGGTTCCGATTCGCGCTTCAAGGCCTCCGCGAGCCTGCAGGATTTGCGTATCACTTCTATCATGTGTGTCCCGCTCCTGGTCTCGGACCGGGTTCTCGGTATGGTGGAGGTGGATTCACGCCAGGGCGGCATAGGTTTCAGGGACGACGACTTGAGGCTCCTCACGGGGCTTACGGCCCAGGTGGGCATAGCGCTTGAAAACTCGCGACTCTATACGCAAGTGGAAAGCTCCAAGCGGCTGGCCGCCATAGGCCAGACGGTCTCGGGTGTGGCCCACTGCGTGAAAAATGTCCTGAACGGTATGGATGGCGGTCTCTTCATAGCCCGGCGCGGGCTGGATGCCAAGAACGAGGAGAAGGTAGCCAAGGGTTGGGACATGCTTGAACGCAACAGTTCCTTCCTGAAGAGCCTTGTCCTGGATATGCTGGATTACTCAAAGGACAGACCTCCGGAGTACGTCCAGACCGGCCTGGACGACCTTTTCGGTGAGATCATGGCCTTCGTCGAGGGTAGGGCCGCCGAAGGGGGGATCGCCCTCTCACTGGATATCGATGACTCTATCGGGTCTGTCCCGCTCGATCCCACGCGTATGAAGCGGGCCCTGCTTAACCTCGTGGCCAATTCCGTTGAAGCCACCCCGGAGGGCGGGAAGGTCATGATTTCGGTCACGCACGCGGAGCCCGACTATTATTGTGTCACTATTGCCGATACCGGTAAGGGGATACCTGAAGACATTCTGGAGACCATCTTCGAACCCTTCGTGAGCACCAAGGGCTCCAAAGGGACCGGTTTGGGTCTTCCCGTGATGAAGAAGATAGTCGAGGAACACGGAGGCCGCGTGGATCTGGAGTCCACGGTGGGAGAGGGGACGACCTTTAAGATTACGCTCCCCCGCCAGGCCGGCTAAGACCGCCCGTCTGCTGCGTTATGCTCAGCCCTCATCGCTGCGGCGTATGTGACTATACGCCTCGCTCTTCAGGCCATCGCAAGCCTTGCATCCGGGCATTCTTAGCCGGCCTGGTCCATAGAGGTGAAGACCGCCCGTCTGCTGCGTTATGCTCAGCCCTCATCGCTATGGCGTAATCATGATGCAAGTTCGCGTACTTGTACGACGCAGGTCTTTCGTAGCGTCGTGACTCCCGTCGCGACGAACACGTCTGGGGTGGAACCTCAACGCAACCGGTTCGTTGCCTGGGGAGTGGCAACACTACGTTTGCTGCGCCGGCCTCACTCCGGTCACAAGGACCTGGGTTTGCGGTTGACACCCCACGCTACGGTGTATTACCATCCCTTAGTACCCTGTAGCACCCTGTAGGTTAGGGATTCCGCTGGGACCTTTGGTTATTCCTATATTTCGGCATAAGGGAGGTTAGTATGGCAGGAATTGTAGGTTATGGGTCATACGCTCCGAGATACCGCATAAAGGTTGAGGAGATAGCAAAGGTTTGGGGAGCGGACGCACCCAGCTATAAGCGGGGCCTGATGTTGAAGGAGAAATCCGTGCCCGCTCCGGATCAGGATGTCATAACCATGGCGGTGGAAGCGGCCAGAAACGCTCTGAAGCGGGCTAAGATCGATCCCAGGCTCATCGGGGCCATATATGTGGGCTCCGAGTCCCATCCGTATGCCGTTAAGCCCAGCGGGACCGTGGTGGCTGAAGCCATAGGCGCCACCCCGGATATCCACTGCGCCGACTTCGAATTCGCCTGCAAGGCGGGTACGGAGGGCATGTTTGTTGCCCTGGGTCTTGTTGAGGCCGGAAGGATGGAATACGCGCTGGCCATCGGGGCGGACACTTCACAGGGAGCGCCCGGCGATGCCCTCGAGTACTCGGCTTCCGCCGGGGCAGCGGCCTTCATATTCGGTACGAAGAATACGGTTGCCGAGGTTACCCACACGTTCTCCTACATGACGGACACCCCCGACTTCTGGCGCCGCGAGTATATGCACTATCCCAGGCACGCAGGCCGGTTCACCGGCCAACCCGCATATTTCAAACACGTCACCGCGGCAGCGGCGGCCATCATGGATATGGCCGGCAAGAAGCCCGGGGATTTCGACTATGCGGTGTTCCACCAGCCGAACGGCAAGTTCCCTACCGCCGTGGGGAAGAAGCTGGGTTTTAAGATGGAACAGATCGAGCAGGGCCTGCTCTGCCCGAGATTGGGTAATACCTATTCCGGGTCCTCACCCATGGGGCTCACATCGGTGCTCGATGTCGCCAAGCCCGGACAGGAAATTATCATGGTATCATACGGGTCAGGGGCCGGCAGTGACGCCTTCATTTACAAGGTCACCGACCGGATCGCAGAGGTGCAGGACCTAGCTCCGAAGATGACCGACTATCTCGACAAGAACAAGGTGCATATCGAATACGGGACCTATACCAAGTTCCGCAAGAAGATCAGGATGGGCGAATAGCAGATCGATAACCGAGAGGTACGAGTCATGGTAGATGTGGCAGTGATCGGTGTAGGTATGATCGAGTGGGGGGAGCTCTGGCAAAAATCCCTACGGGACATATTCGTCGAGGCCGCGCTTAAGGCCATCGACGATGCCGGTGTGGATAGAGTGGACTCCATGTATGTGGGCTGTATGTCCTCGGGCCTTTTCGTGGGCCAGGAGCATCTGGGCGGTGTTATGGCCGATTATCTAGGTGTTGTCCCCATCCCATCAACCAGGGTCGAGTCGGCCTGTGCATCGGGTGGAGTCGCCTTCAGGCAGGGTCTCATGGAGGTCGCCTCAGGTATGAGTGAGATCGTACTGGTAGGCGGTGTCGAGAAGATGACCGACGTGGATGGCGGCGGTGCGACCTACGCCCTGGCGACGGCGGCCGACCAGGAATACGAGGTCTATAACGGTGTCACCTTCCCGGGTCTCTATGCGATGATGGCGAGAGCCCACATGGATAAATACGGAACCACCCGCGATCAGCTGGCCCAGGTTTCGGTCAAGAACCATGAGAACGGTTCCAAGAACCCCTATGCCCAGTACAAGATGAAGCTCACAGTCGACCAGGTCAAGAACGCGGTGATGGTCGCAGATCCCCTGACGATTCTGGACTGTTCTCCGATTACCGACGGTGCCGCGGCCGTCGTTATCTGCCCGGTCGAGATGGCGCGGAAGATGGGCAAGCAGCCTATCGTCAGGGTCGCGGGCTCCGGGCAGGCTTCAGACACGATAGCGCTTCATCAGAGGAAGGACATCACCTACCTGTCCGCGACCGAGGTGGCGGCCAAGAAGGCTTATGAGATGGCCGGTGTCGGCCCTTCCGATATCGATCTTGTGGAGGTCCATGACTGCTTTACCATAGCCGAGATCTGCGCTATCGAGGCTCTCGGATTGGTGGAGAAGGGCAAGGGCGGGCCGGCCACGGCGAAAGGGGAGACCGCCCTGGATGGCAGGATTCCCGTCAATACGAGCGGGGGGCTCAAGTCGAAGGGGCACCCGGTCGGAGCCACGGGGGTTGCCCAGATCGTCGAGGTGACCGAGCAGCTCAGAGGCGAGTCGGGACCGCGGCAGGTCAAGGGTGCCAAGCGGGGGCTTGCACAGAACATGGGTGGTACCTGCGCAAGCGCGGCGGTTCATATCCTGGAGGTAGCATAGATGTCGACTTCGGCAAGATATTGGAGGGAAATACCCCAGCGTTACAGGCTGGAGGCTTCTAAGTGCAAGGGCTGCGGAGCGGTCTGGTTCCCGCCCAGGCTCGTGTGTGCCGAATGCGGTAAGCGGGAATTCGAACCCCTTAAACTCGCCGACAAGGGCAAGGTCCGGACTTTCACCGTGATCAGAGTAGCCCCGTCCGAATTCTGTGACGAGGCACCGTACGCCGTCGGTATCGTGGAGCTCGACGGTGGTGTCCCCATCCAGTGCCAGATCGTCGATTGCTCGCCGGAGGAGCTCAAGATCGGCATGCCCGTCAGGATCGAGTTTCGCAAGGTGAAACAGGAGGGTGAAGCGGGTATACTCTGTTATGGCTACAAAGCCGTGCCCGTCCGATAGCACGAAGGAAGCGGGTGTACCATGGGATTCGAAACGGTTGAAGTGAAGACCGAGGATCAAGTCGCGTGGGTCGCGCTGAACCGGCCCGAGGTCAGGAACGCCTTCAATGAGGTGATGATCGCAGAGCTGATCCAGGTGCTGGACCGGGTCGAGAAGGACGATTCGGTCCGGGTGCTTGTGCTTACCGGTAAGGGCAAGGCCTTCTGTGCCGGGGCCGACCTCAACTGGATGAAGAAGATGAAGAACTTCACCGTTGAGGAGAACTACAAAGACGCCCTCGAGCTGGCCCGGCTGATGTACAAGCTGTACCGTCTTCCCAAACCCACGATAGCGCGGGTAAACGGGGCATCCATAGGGGGCAGCAACGGGCTGGTGGCTGCCTGCGACCTGGTGATAGCTTCGCACCGGGCGGAATTCAGCCTGAGCGAGGTCAAGATAGGGCTGGTCCCGGCCTGTATAGGCCCGTATCTCCTCAAAAAAACGGGCGAGGCCGCTTGCCGGGAGCTGTTCCTGTCCGGAGAGAGAATCTCGGCAGGCCGGGCCAGGGAACTGGGCCTTGTCAATGAAGTTGTCACACATGTCAACCTGACCGCCAGGGTCAGGGAGAAGATATCCAACCTGCTCACCAGCGGTCCTCACGCGCTGGCTGTAAGCAAGGACCTCTTGGGCAAGATCTCGGAGATGCCGCTTGCCGAGGCCAAGGACTATACCGCCCGGGTGATTGCCGAGTTAAGGGTGGGTGACGAAGCCCAGGAGGGTATGGCCGCCTTTCTCGAGAAGCGCAGGCCCGAGTGGTTGAAATAGAGCGCGGCTGTCGCCTGCGGGCATTGGCTGAAAAGCCTGACGGCCGCGACCCGGGACTTCACTTCAGCATCATACCACTGTGAGATAACACATCTAAAAGCAGGGGGAAGAGATATGGTATTGATGGTCCGGTGGATGAAGATATATCCCACCCCCGAACGGCCGGACATAAACGAGATCATGGAAGAAGTGGAGAAGATCTAAACCAATCGGGTGGGCAAGTCCAGGAGGGATATCATGAAAGACTATTCCGTTCTGGTAGGTGGCCAGGCGGGTGATGGGATAAGACAGGCGGGAAGCCTAGTGGCCCGGATGCTCGCCCGGCTTGGCTATCACATATATTTCTGGGACGATTACCCTTCACTCATAAGGGGGGGCCACAACTTCAGCATCATCAGGGCCGCCGACCGCCGGGTAGAGGCCTACCGGGACGAGATCGATATCCTGGTATGTCTCAATGAGGAAACCGCCGAGAAACACAAGGGGCAGCTCAAGCCGGGCGGCCTTCTGATCTATGATTCCGACGTCTTCAAGACCGAAGGGTGCGGAGTGGGCTTCACCGGTATCGTCAAGGAGTGCGGCGGCAAGCCCGTGATGCGGAACATCGCCGCCCTCGGAGCCGTCGCGAAAACGCTCGGTGTGGACTGGCCGATGCTCAAGACCGTGGTGGAGGCCGGTGCCCGCAAGGCCACAGAGCTCAATCTCAAGATAGCCAAGACCGCCTATGAATCGGCCTGCGATACCGAGTTTCACATCGAGCCCCTGCCCAATGAGCCTCTGCCGCTTGTACAGGGCAACGAAGCCATAGCCCTGGGTGCCGCCAGGGCGGGTCTCAATCTCTATGTCGCCTACCCCATGACGCCCGCCTCGAGCGTGCTTCACTTCCTTGCCGCCCATGAGGAAGAGCTCGGGCTCGTCACGTATCATCCGGAAAACGAGATAGCAGCGGTCATTACCGCGATCGGAGGCGCCTACGCCGGTGCGAGGACCATGGTGGGCTCTTCGGGCGGAGGCTTTGCCCTGATGACCGAGGGCTTGAGCCTCTGCGCCCAGAGCGAAGCCCCGGTCGTCTTTGTGCTCTCCCAGCGGCCCGGTCCCAGCACGGGGGTCCCCACCTATACCACCCAGGGAGACCTTTTCTTTGCTCTCCATGCGGGACATGGTGAATTCCCGAGATTCGTTGTTGCCCCGGGCGATCCCGATCAGGCTTTCCGGCTGGCTGGGCTTGCCATGAACACGGCATGGAAGTATCAGATCCCGGCGCTCGTGCTTACGGATAAGAACCTGAGTGAAAGCACCTACTGCTTCGAAAGCAAGGGAGACGAAGTCGCGCGCGAGGAAGGTCTCCGGTTTGACGGTAAGGGCGAGTACAAGCGCTACCTAAAGACACCCGACGGTGTATCCCCGCTCGCCTTCCCGGGCCTGGTGGGTGCGGTGGTCAAGGGGACGAGCTACGAACACGACGAATACGGCATTACCAGCGAGGAACCCGAGGCAATAACGGGGATGCATGACAAACGGTTTGCCAAGCTGCCCGGCCTGGCACAGGAAGTGGACGGTATGGATGCGGTCGCCGTCTTCGGGGACGCGAAGGCTCCGGTTGCCCTGCTTACCTGGGGATCCGGTCTTACCAGGGCTCTTGAAGGTACGGGCAAGGTGATCGGTGTTGAAAACAACGCAACCGGGCTTCTGTCGAAACTGGTCTCCTGCCACGGCATCAAGGTCGATGAGAAGATACTCAGGTATGATGGGAGACCTTTCACCGTTGACGGGCTCAGGAAGCGGGTAGAGGAGGTGGCGAAATGAGCGGTCTCGATCTCACCACATACGCCGAGAACACATGGTGTAAGGGCTGCGGTAACTTCGGGATCCTCTCGGCCGTGAACGAAGCCGTAAAATCGCTTGTCGCCGATGGGCTGCCGCTCGAGAACGTGGTCCTGGCCTCCGGAATCGGTTGCCACGCCAAGATTGTCGACTACGTAAACACCAACACCTTCTACTCGCTTCACGGGCGCGTGCCACCCACTATCACGGGCATAAAGCTCGCGAACCGGAATCTTAAGGTAATCGGGTTCGCCGGGGATGGGGATGCCTACGGTGAGGGGCTCTCGCACCTTTTAATGTCGGCGAAGCGCAATATCGATGTCACGATGATCATCCATGATAACAGAGTCTATGGGCTTACCACCGGACAGTTCACTCCGACCAGTCCGCTCGGCTTCCTGGGCAGATCCACTCCACGCGGGAGCATGGAGGAACCCTTCAATCCCATGGAGCTCATGCTGGCTTCCGGGGCTACTTTCGTGGCCAGAGGTTACTCCGCAAAGATGGAGCACCTGGTCGAACTGATGAAACGGGCCATCGAACATAAGGGCTTCGCCTTCGTAGATGTGCTTCAGCCTTGCTTTACCTTCTTTAATACCTACAAGTACTACAATGAGCATGTCTACGAGCTCGAAGGCCACGACCCCTCCAACCTGGAAGCAGCCAGGGTAAAGGCAAGGGAATGGGGGATGGGTGAGGCCGAGAAGATCCCGATCGGAGTCTTCTACCAGGTCGACAAACCCACGTTTGACGATAAGATGCTGAGGGACGGCATGGTCCTGGCCGCCAAAACCGAGGTGCCCGACATAGGGGGCATCCTCAAATCCCTGGTCTAGCCAACCCCGCTGCGTCGGTGTCAGGCGTGCAGTCTTGCATTTCCGTAGCGGAAGTGCAAGACTGCACGCCTGACACCGTTGGAGGACCGTTGGAGGAAATCCATGCTCGGCAAAGTGGTTTATGAGCCGATCGGGGTGATACACACCCCCTTTAAGACCCGGGAGAACATGCCGATCCAGCCGTCGGGCGGGAAAGACATTGAGGGTGTGGTGGTGCTCCGTCCCGAACTGGCGGAAGCGCTGACCGACGTGGACGGCTTCTCTCATGTCTATCTGATCTACCACCTGCACCGTTCCAAAGGCCATTCGCTTAAGGTGGTGCCCTTCCTCGACACCGAAAAGCGCGGCCTTTTCGCGACGCGGGCCCCGAGGAGGCCCAACCCCATAGGTATCTCGGTTGTGAGAGTAAAGCGGATCGAGGAAAACAAGGTCTACTTCCAGGATGTCGATATGCTGGACGGCACACCGCTCCTGGATATAAAGCCCTGTGTGCGCGAGTTCGATTCCAGGCAGAAAACGCGAATCGGTTGGCTCGAGGGCAAGTCCGGTAAGGCACGGCGCAAGAAATCGGATGGACGTTTCAGGGATTGAACCGCCGATGAGGGATCAGGCAGCTTCGACCACGAAGATCACCGAGCCGTGCTTCACTTCGGTGGCATCCTCGGTCATCGCACGCACTACGCGCGCCCGGGGGGGGAATTCGGGCTCCCCGGGGTAGAGAATGGGGTTGAAGCACTTCATGACCTCGACAAGAGCCATCACCGACCCCTGTTCCACCAGTGCCCCCTCCTCGATGTAGGAAGGGGACTGAGGATTGGCCCTTCGATAGAATATGCCGTCGGTGGGCGATCGGACACCGAACATACCTTCGGGAATGCCGTCGTCGGCCTGGCTGGTATCTGCCTCTATCTTTCTGAATTCGGTGGTGAGGCCGGCTTCGGCCTTCGCGCTCACCGTGAAAAGCGCTTGACCGTACTCGACTCGCTGTTTCCTGTCGGCCACGTGGAGCCGGGTCACCACGCCATGGTGGCCTTCCGGCATCAGCAGGTGGAAGTAGCGGCGCATCACGGTAAGATACCCCACAAAAGAACCAGGCAGGAGAAACGTACCGACAGCCGGAGGTATGTCAAAGAGGCCGACCCCCGGGGCCGAGATATCAAAGTGGTCGTCTTTGTCGCTGCTCTCGCGTACCAGACAGGTCTTGGAGTCACCGATCAGTCTTACGATCTCGGTGTCCTTAGGCTGCATGATCCACCTTTCTATATGTCCGTAAGGGTATGGAGATCATGAATCCCCCATATCCGGGGGTTCTTGATTCTCCTATAGCCTATCGACTGATAACTCATCTCCACCATGGCCCTCACGTACTGCCTGATCTCGTGCATCAACACCACTTCGTCGGTATCCATCAAAGCCGCCGACCTTACAGGATCCATGTCGCGGGTTATCCGGTCTTCAACATCCTGCATGCCCTGCTTTATCTTTTCCATTTCCTCAGCGGTGGTTTGTATTATGTCGAAGTTGTCATCAAGCTTCGTTCTGAAAGCGCCTATTGCGAGCGTGCGTCCTTCCATCACGGCCAGCCGCGTGATCGGCGTCGAAAGCTGAAGCACCGGATCATAGGCTATGCCGGACATGGCGTAGTAACCTGCACCCGAGGCTTTTCTGAGAAGCACGGTGATCATAGGTACGGTGTTGGTGGAATTTGTATAGAGCAAGTTGGAGCCGTAGCCGAGAAGTCCCTCTTTCTCGGCCTCCGCACCTATGTCGAAACCCGAGATGTCCTGGAGCCAGATGATCGGTATGCCGTCGTCGTTACACGTCCTGGAGAACTGCGAGATCTTGGATATCCCCTCGCGGTAAAGAATACCGCCGGGACGTTTCTGGTCGGTATATTCCGGATGTCCTATCAGGAACTGATTGTTGGCTATGATGCCTACGTAGAGTCCACCGATCTTGGCGATGCCGGTGATCATCTCCTCGCCCTTTCCGGGCAGGACCTCCCAGAAATGGCTCGAGTCCACCAGCCGGGCGATGACCTGGCGCGTGTCATATGACATCCTGTAATCGCTGGGGAAGATCTGTTTGAGCTCGCGCGTGTCATAGGCGGGCTCGTCGGTATCACCGCCATACTTGTAGTACTCGATGCTCGAGGTGGGAAGGTCTGATACGTCGCTTCTGATCATCTTCAAGACCGATGTGTCGTCCGGGCCCCGGAAGTCGGCGCAGTTGGAGATATGGACGTGGATGTCGGCGCCGCCTATGGTGAGGGAAGTGATGTTCTGTGACTTTCCCCCCTTTATCAGCGCCGCCCCCGCGATCACCATGTATGCCTGCTCGGTCATATAGACCCGGTCACTTATGATGGGCATGTACCCGCCGCCTGCGATGCAGTCACCGAAGACCGCCGCGATCTGCGGAACGCCGTTGGCGCTCAAGAGGCTGTTCATCTTAAAGATATAGGCCGCTCCGGTGGGGCCGGGAAAGGATCTGCTCTGCTCGGGGAGGTAGAGGCCGCTACAATCCACAAGGTAGATCACCGGGATTCTGAGTCTCAGGGCGATGTGCTGCGCCCGCTCTATCTTCTCGGGGGTGAGCGGCCACCATGCACCTGATGCTACGGTATTGTCATTGGCGATCACCATCGTGTAGCGGTTTTCCACCCGAACGAAGGCCGTCACCATCCCGGCACCCGGACACTTCTTCTTGCCCTTACCCTCGCCGAATTCCCGCCCGTAATTGACAAAGGTGCCGATTGGGAGAATCTCGGTGTCGGGATCCTTGAGAAGTTCCAGACGCTCCCACGTGGTGAGCTTGCCCTTCTTGTGGACGCGCTTTACGTATTCCTCACCCCAGCCGGCCTTGACCTCGGCCCTCTTTGCGAGGAGAGCATCTTCCAGTCCTTCCATTGCACGGGCGTTCACCTCGGCATCGGTTGCCGCTACGAAGGTCTCCAGCGCTGAACCTATGGGTTGGAGTAGAATCTTAGCCATCGCTATCGCGCCCCTTGGTTGCCAGTAATTCCGGTATGAAACGAGTGTTGTAAGAACCATCCTCGAACTCTTTCGTCGAGAGGATCTCGATATGAATGGGTATGGTTGTCTTCACGCCCTCGATTCTGAAGGCCTCGAGTGCGGCCTTGACCGTAGCTATCGCCTGCCGCCGGTCCCGACCATGCCCGATGAGCTTGCATATCAGGGAATCGTAAAAGGGAGGTATGGTGTAGCCGGATTTTATGTGCGTGTCGACCCTGACCGAGTCGAAGGCCGGGGGCTCGAATACTTCGATCTTTCCGGGATCGGGTTTGAAGCCTTGCTCCGGGTCTTCGGCATTTATCCTTACCTCTATGGCATTCCCACTGATCTTGATCTCATCCTGCGTCCTGCTCAGCTCGCAGTTGGCCGCTATTCTCAGCTGTTCCTTAACGATATCGAAACCGGTTACCATCTCGGTCACCGGGTGCTCCACCTGGAGCCTCGTATTCATCTCCATGAAATAGAGATTTCCGGCTTCATCGCGCAGGAATTCCACCGTGCCTGCATTAACGTAACCTATAGCTGCCACCGCCTTGGATACCTTCTCACCCAAGGACCGGCGCGTCTCCTCGTCGATAACCGGTGAGGGGGATTCCTCCACCAGCTTCTGGTGGCTTCGCTGGATGGAGCACTCTCTCTCACCGAGGTGGATCGCGTTTCCATAGACGTCGGCCAGTATCTGGAACTCTATGTGGCGTCCGCGGGAGATGTACTTTTCCATGTAGAGGGCCGGGTTACCGAAGGCCTTCTCGGCTTCCATGTAGGCCTCGTTGAAGGCGCTTTCCAGAGCCCCCTCGTCCTCCACGACGCGCATGCCCTTGCCGCCTCCGCCTGCGCTGGCTTTGAGAAGTACCGGGTAGCCGATACTCAAAGCGGCTTCCCGGGCGTGATCCGGGCCGTTCAGGATGCCGTCGGAACCCGGGATAGGATCGAGACCCAACTTCCGCATTGTCTCGCGCGCCCTTGCCTTGTCACCCATGAGCCTGATCGCATGGGCTGGGGGGCCGATGAAGGTTATCTTGCTCTGGGCACACAGCGCGGAGAAGCGGGCATTCTCAGCCAGGAAGCCGTAGCCGGGATGAAGGGCCTGGCACTCTTTCTGCATGGCAGCCTGGATTATAGCCTCCGTGTTAAGGTAGCTCTCGGCACTCCTTGAGCCCCCGATGCACACCCTGTCGTCGGCATCGTCCAGGTGTGGAGAGGTGCTATCGGCCTCCGAATAGACTGCCACCGTCCTTACGCCCATCTCCTTACATGCACGGATGACCCGCAGGGCTATCTCCCCGCGGTTGGCTATGAGAACAGATCGGAACATGCCTTCTCCAATACGGCTCCTACACTATATGACCCAGGGCAGCGTATTACCCCGAGAAAAGGGGTCGGCCCCACGATGGAAGGTTGACAATGCCTGCCACTATGGTATAATGACTACTAATAGAATTAACTTAATGGTAAATGGATCACTGGGAGGATCTTTGATCAAGCTCTCCACGAAAGGCCGTTATGCTGCACGCTTGATGCTGGATCTCGCCGTCCACTATGGTGACGGGTTCGTGCATTTGAAGGATGTGGCCAGGCGCCAGGGAATTTCCGGGAAATACCTGGGCCATCTGGTCCCGCCGCTCAAGAGATCGGGCCTCATCACTTCGAATCGAGGCGCTCATGGGGGCGTTCGCCTGGCCGACGCGCCGAGCGGGATTCACCTGAAAGCCATAATCAGAGCGGTGGAGGGAGATCTGACACTTGTGGAATGTGTAGTAACGCCGGAGGTCTGCCCAAGAGTCGCCTCCTGTGTGACCCGGGACATCTGGATGATGATGGGCCGGAAGATGGCCGAGTTCCTGGACTCCATCACGCTGCAGGACATGGTTGACAGACATCGGCAGAAGGAGGAGAGCCGGGCTTCGATGTGGCACATATGAGGCGGTGTACGGCCCAATAGCGATGGCAGCCATGCACAAAGGGGGAACGCGATGGCGAGAATAGCGGAAAATGTAACGGAACTTGTGGGCAACACGCCACTGGTCAAGCTGAACAGAGTCACATCCGGTCTCCACGCTACAGTCGTGGCCAAACTGGAGTCCTTTAATCCTCTGTCGAGTGTCAAGGACAGAATCGGAAAGAGCATGATCGATGCCGCGGAGAAGCGCGGACTGATTCGAGCGGATACCGTCATTCTGGAACCCACAAGCGGAAAGACCGGAATCGCCCTCGCATTTGTCTGCGCCGCCCGGGGGTACCGGCTGGCCCTTACCATGCCCGATACGATGAGCCTCGAGCGCAGGAACCTGCTCAAGGCTTTCGGTGCCGAGTTGATCCTCACCCCCGGGAGTGAAGGAATGACGGGCGCGGTCAATAAAGCTCAAGAGATGGCCAAGGCCGATCCCCGGTATTTCGTTCCTCAGCAGTTTGAGAATCCTGCCAATCCTGAAGTCCACAGGCAGACTACGGCCGAGGAGATCTGGAACGACACCGCCGGTGAAGTGGATATTCTGGTTGCCGGCGTAGGAACAGGTGGCACGATTACAGGAGTGGCATCGGCAATCAAGCAGCGCAAACCCGATTTCACAGCCATAGCGGTCGAACCCACGCACTCACCGGTCCTGTCGGGGGGCGAGGCCGGCCCGCATAAGATCCAGGGAATCGGTGCGGGGTTCGTGCCCGGAGTTCTGGAAACGGACTTGCTGGATGAGATAATCCAGGTGAGTAATGAGGACGCTAAGTCGACATCCAGGAGGCTGGCGAGAGAAGAGGGTCTCTTAGTGGGAATCTCATCCGGGGCTGCGGTGTGGGCGGCGCTCAAGGTGGCCCAGAGGGGTGAGAATAAGGGTAAACTGATAGTGGTTATCCTGCCTGACACAGGAGAACGCTACCTTTCGACGGATCTGTTTCAGGGAGACTGAAGGGACGCGCCCGGCGGTGGGGCGGCAGCGCCCGCAAAGCGACTTGTAATACGTTCACAGCAGGAGGGTTCGGATGAATCGATCCAATTCAGACGTCAAGGTGAAGTTTCCACCTGCGGGTAAAGTCTCGCCACGGTTTTTCGATGAGATCATATACCCGCGTCTGGGGCACAGGACGGGAGATGTGGTGGTCGGCCCCCGGCACGGTGTCGATTGCGGCATCGTACGGATCGGTGACGGGAAGGTCATGGCGATCACCACCGATCCGATTTTCATCGTTCCTGAATACGGGTTCGAGCGCGCCGCGTGGTTTGCATGGCATATTCTCGCATCCGACGTGACGACCTGCGGCTTCCCTCCGGCCTACATCACCGTCGACTTCAATCTGCCACTCAGTATCACCGAAGACCAGTTCAATACGATCTGGCGGGTTTTCCATGAGGAGAGCTGCCGCTACGGTGCCTACGTCATCGCCGGCCACACCGCGAGATATGCCGGCACCGACTATCCTATGGTTGGGGGAGCAACCTTCATGGCCGTCGGGCCCGAGCACACCTATCTGCATCCCGGTATGGCCGCTCCTGATGACGTCATAGTCATCACGAAGGGAGCGGCAATCGAGGCTACCGGAGTTTTCGCGTGTGCCTTTCCGGAAACGATACGGGAGCAGCTCGGTGAGGACGTCCTCAGCAAGGGGCAGGACCTTTTCTACCGGATGTCAACGGTGGATGATGCGCTGGCAGCCGTTGAGATAGGCGTGCGGGAAAACGGAGTCACGGCCATGCACGATGCGACTGAGTGTGGGGTGATCGGGGGTTTGTTCGAGATGGCAAAGGCCTCAGGTACGGGAATCCGGATCGAGAAGGAGGCCATACCGGTTCTTCCGGAGGTAGAGGCCATCTGCCGCCACTTCGGCATGGACCCGCTGATCTCGATAAGCGAAGGTACACTCCTCATAAGTGTGAGGCCGCGGCAAGCCGACAGGCTCATCGCGAACCTCGGGGCGAAAGGAATCAGGGCCGAGATAATCGGCAAGATGCTCCCTGCGTCTGAAGGGTACTGGATGATCGAGGATGGCAGGAAGCGGCCCCTGAGCCACCCGGAAATCGATCCCTTCTGGCACGCAATGGCCCGGGCCACGGAGCAGAGCGTCTGAAGGGTACTGGATGATCGAGGATGGCAGGAAGCGGCCCCTGAGCCACCCGGAAATCGATCCCTTCTGGCACGCAATGGCCCGGGCCACGGAGCAGACTTGACCCCTTAGCCTTCTTGCGGTAGATTGTTGACGTAGGAACTGCGGCAACCGTTTCAGAAGGGGGTCTGTGAAATGTCGGTAATACGGAATATCATGTATCTGGGTGTGGGGATGGCGACGGCGACGAGGGACAAGATCGAGCAGGCCGTTGATGACCTTGTCAAACGTGGTGAGTTGGCGAGTGCGGACCGAGCCAAGGCGATAGACGAGATTCAGCAGCGAGCCCAGGCTGCCGCCACTGAGGTCCGGAAGGTCGTGGACGATCGCATCGAGTCTCTGGGCAAGCGATTCAAGTGGGCAGACGAGATCGATAAGCTCCGG
>JALGWN010000304.1 GCA_025774115.1 bacterium | reverse complement strand
GGATCCTTCGCGAGCCACTGGACCCGAAAACGATATATTCAACGCCTGTCTCGGCTGCGCGGCGGAACGTGGTTTCGGCAAAGCGGAGCACACCTTCGTGGTCGGCTTCCGGCCCGGTGCTCTTGAGTGATCCGGGCAGGAACGAGTTGCACGCCCTCACCGGCAGACCACAGGCGTCAGCTGCGTCTTTCTTCTGACGGAACTCTTCATCAGATTGAGCGGGCAGGAGCAGCCGGCGCACTCCCTCCTCGAGATAGACACAACCCGCATCCAGGGCGATCGCCGCATTGTCGATCGACGTGCAGACACCGATGGATATGAGGGATTGGTCCGCTACGGAGAGTGTGGAGAGCAGTCCGGGGAGCGCAAGAACACCGCTTCCGGTCTGTTTAAGGAAATCACGACGGGATGGATTCGATATCATGGCTCTTCCCCTTCCGGGAAAGCAATCGACATAGGTAGACCCTCGCGGGTTTTCCCTGTCACACCACCGTGCGTACGGGTCCGTACACGGCGGTTCAGTTGGTTACTCGAACAGCGAGTCCTTCAGAGAAGGTAGACCGAGAGACCGGAAGAAGTCATTGGGCAGAGCGAAGCTGAGGGCAGGACTCCGGCAGAGGTGCCACATGCTGTGGCAGCTGCCGGCGGTCTGAGCCGCCAGATCACGGTTAACACCGCGTTTGACAAGCTCATCGAACCGGGTCCTTCCCCGCTTCCACTGCTTCCAGACAGCGCATCGAAGGCGCCGTCTGATCCACGAGTCCATATCCCTGAGCACGTAGGGGGTCTGGCAGTAACCGAAGTAACCGATCCACCCGTTCAGATACCGGGCGAGGTCGGCAACCATCTTCTCTGTACTGACCCCTCTGCTCCGACTCGTCAGTTCCTTTACCCGCTTCTTGAACTTGGCCTTTGCCTCCGGCGCTATGCGCCGTTTCGGCTCTTTGCCGTTCGTGAAGCTGAAGCCGAGGAACTTCCGTCCCCACGGTCTCCCCACCGCACTCTTCGAGGCATTGACCCGAAGCTTGAGCTTTTTCGTGATGAACTTTGTGATACTCTCCATCACCCGGTGCCCGGCCCGTTCGCTGAGGACGTAGATGTTGCAGTCGTCCGCATATCGCACGAACCGATGGCCCCGTTTCTCTAGCTCCTTGTCCAGCTCATCGAGTACGAGGTTCGACAGCAGTGGCGACAGGGGCCCACCCTGAGGTGTTCCCTCATCCGTCGGACTGACCAGTCCGTCCTCCATGACCCCGGCCCGCAAGTATCTGCGGACCAGTCGTATCAGCCTCTTGTCTTCCATCCGTCTGGCTACCCGACCTACCAGCCAGTCGTGGTTGACCTTATCGAAGAACTTCTCAAGGTCTATGTCCACGACCCAACGGTAGCCCTCGGCGATGTACTGCTGCGCCCGGGCTACTGCCTGGTGGGCCCGCCTTCCGGGACGGAAGCCGTAGCTGTGATCGGAGAACGTCGGGTCCCATCGGGGTTGCAGCACCTGTAAAATAGCCTGCTGGATGAAGCGGTCGAGTACGGTGGGGATGCCAAGCTTGCGCATCCCGCCTCCCGGTTTGGGGATCTCGACCCGCTTGACCGGCTGTGGCTGGTAGGTGTCTCCCAACAGTTGTTCCCGGATGTCCGGCCAGTGCTCCTTGAGGTAGTCCGGCAACTCCTCGACGGTCATATCGTCGATGCCGGGGCCACCCTTGTTCGACTGGATTCGCTTTAACGCCTTCTCCAGATTCTCCCTCCGGCACACCTCCTCCATCAGGTACTCGGTATCCGCCGGGTCCTCGGTTTTACGGTCCTCCGCGTGCGGTTCGGTCCCTTGCCCGGAGGCCGTCGGGGCTTCACCCCTACTCTCCTCCAGGAAGGCCAGTTCCAACTGGTTCTTCTGCCGCTCTCCGCTCACGTGTCGCGTATCCTTATAACCCTTCCAACCGTTCAGGCCTTCGTCCGGACGTTACCGGCCCTGCGAGCCCGGGCCGTTTCTCCCCTTTCGGGCGAGTGTCCCGCTCGAGCAGGCCGACTGCTCCGAACTACTATGCCCTCTGCTGACTCCTGCACAGCGATCAGGGTGTCTCGCGACACCCTCAGTCCCATACCGGGAGCCTTGTATCCGGTTCCTGTTCGTCGGGTCGCGGTTTTGCTCCACGCTTCCTTCAGACGGCACCTCGCGATGACGCCCTTGCGCTTCGCTAGACCTTCACCTCCATCAGGTTGGCCAGAGGACTTTCACCTCCAAGCTGTCGAACATGCCCGGCACACTGAAAAAGGCCCCGCCGACAGGCGGGGCCTTTTCTTTCAAACAGTCGTGATCCCGGGTCCCTGCCCGGTCCACCAGTCTGTGCCGATCCCTACATGCGGGGCGGCGGAAAGACGATGATGAAATCCTTTTCCGATGGCCACATGAACCGGTCTTCCGGTTGCGGGAAGAACTGTGACAGATAGCTGATCTGGCCATTGGCGCGTGACTGATGCTGCGGGTCGGCTTTGGCCTTCTCGTAGTAATCATCCGAAATCCGCTTCATCAGCGTCCGGTAGTCGTACATCATCTTTTCGATCTCGCGGTCGGGATAGGCCTTTGCGAATTCACGCAGCGCCCACGGAACCGCGGCATCACCCATCACCCGGTTCGCATACGGGTGATCGACGTCGATGGCGAGTGCTCGTTTCGCCTCCTGGATCGCTTCATCGATCATATTCTGCTGGAAGTAAACGTCGCCGATGTCACAGATGGTGTCGATCCTCTGCGGTTCGATCTGCAGTATCCTGCGATAGGCGTTGACCGCTTCATCCCAGTTGCCCCTGCGGCGATGCTCGCTTCCGAGTATGCTCAGAGCATACAGGTCATCGGTACGCACGGTCAGATATCGGTTCAGATAGTAGAGATGTTCATCACACCGAGCCTGATCCATCTTGAGCCTCGACATGTCGAGGAGATACTGGGGGGTATCGGGAATAAGCTCGATCAGTTTGAGGGTTATCTCCTCATAACGCAGCGGCAGCCGACTTCTCAGGTTCAGGATCTCAGTGCGCGCCGGACCGACTCCGTCGGCGAAATCAGGATCGCTCTCCATCACATGCATGAAGAGATCACACGCCCGGTTGTTGTTCGAGAGTGAGAGATAGATCCTGCCGATCCACATGAAGTTACCGAGATCCTCAGGACGGAGTTCCAGGTAGGTCTCGAAATAGGGCATTGCGCTGGGAGACCCCTCCAGCTGCACGGTTGCCCACCCTGCCTGAAAATTGTTGTAGGAGGGTTCCTCACCGGGCGGGTTCCGGTCAAGCATCCACTGGAAGTACTCCAGCACCTTCTCCCATTGCGGCGTTCCATCGTTGGCGTCAGCATACTTGCTTATCTGGAGATACGAATCAGCCAGCTTCCTGTAGATGTTGACTGAATCCTCGAAGGCTATCTCAGGCACGGCGGTCATGTAGAGGTTGAAGTACCTGATGGCCTCGGTGTAATCATTGGTCGGATCGCCCTCATCCTCATTCGACTGCACTTTGAATGTACCGGTGTCATAATAGCTCTGGGCATTGCTTATGAGCAGTGCAGGCGGTGTACCGTTCTGCTCCGGGTCCTGCCCCAGAGCAGTATTCGGAAGTGCGAGTACCAGCACCACACCGATTATCGTGGTCAGATAGACCAGGCGTCTCATCACGTTGTCGTCCCTCAGTCTTCCAGTTCTCATGATCCGTTCCGCGGGATATAGTGTACCATCTCGTACAGGCCAATGGTGCCTGAAGGGAATAGAATATACCCGCGTCCTCCTACATAGACAAACGTATGTACAGGCGGATCTATTTATCCTCTAATGGCGAAAAGCGGGCAGTGAAGTGCCTGAGCATCGGCGCCTGCTCAGTGATCCTCACTCCTTTAATCGAATC
>JALGWN010000116.1 GCA_025774115.1 bacterium | reverse complement strand
GCCACTGGTCCTCGGCTGCCATGTTGCCGTGAGCGGTTGCCCGACATCGGTGTTGCCCCAGTAGTCGGGATTGCCCCCAGTCGACGCCCCGCACTCCGGGCCAGGGTTACCGCTCGAGGCATTGAAGGCGGCAAGTGTTACCCACTGGTCGCCGTCGAAGTAATCGACATAGAAGTAGTCGTACTTACACTCGAGGTCGTACCTGGGATCGAAGGCCAGCGTACAGGTACCGTATGTCGTGAATGAAGGGACATCCAGCTGGACCACACAGTTCCACTGGTTACCGTACCCGGGCTTCTTGCCCCTGGCCCAGGTATTACACTCGACGGCGTAGCCATCCGTCCAGAGCGAGTCCGATCCGCACCACAGACAGTAGGAGCCGTTATAGACCTCGCCGCCGGTGTCACCCATATAGGTATCGATATGCCAGAAGTTGATACCCATCTGAGACGGCAGACCACGGACATCTATATGATCGAAGCAGAGAATATCCCAGGGGGGGTTGCAACCGCAGGTGTCGCTGACGCTGGCGGTCGCCAGTCCGCCTTTGAGACCGGGACCCACGCGGTTCTCGAAACACCAGGTTTCGGGCCCTTCCGGAAGACCTGTGGCCTCACCGCCATGCCCCCCCAGAGGATCGCCGGGACAGCACTTAAAGGGGGCATGAGACTGCACCCCGGTCACACCCTCTCCATACGTACCGTTGATATGGGGCTGCACCCAGACAGTGTCCCCTCCCTGCTGGAAGATCACGAAAGGTCCGGAGAGCCGCGCTTGCCGGACCAGAGGGTCGGGCACCTCCAAGCGTCTCACCGGGGGCTTCATGCCAAAGGAGATCGAAGTTACTCCAATGACCAGGCCCCATACTGCCACGATTGATATCGCTCTCCACTTCGTCATAGTTATAATCCTCCGATACGGGTAGGCAAGCCCCGGTACCGGGGCGGTAGGAACAAGAGCATTACACTGGCCCCTGTCTGAGCTGGCATTAGAAGCGAGAACTCAAGGCAGCTATCCCAATCAGCTCGAGGTTAGTCTACCACGGATGCGTGCGATCGTCAAGTCTTCGCTTTCGCCTATGGTGTAACGTAATGTGCGCGGAGACAGGGTGCGGCAAAACCTTTGACTACCGGCCGGCCCCTGCCGTATAATCGGAATCGCTGGAGAGGTCTGTGGGTATGTGAGATGTTTCAGGTGGGAGTGATACAACCATCCGGGCTCGGATTATTCAGAAGCCTCCTTGCAGGTTTAAGAAAGGGCTGACCCTTGGAAGGCATGCTTGCCGGCAAGTACCGCATCATCGAGGAGCTCGGCAGGGGCGGCATGGGGGTGGTCTACAAGGCCGAGGACATAAAGCTCCAGCGCCATGTTGCCCTGAAGCTCTTGCCCCCGGACCTTACCCGCGACACTCAGGCCAAGGAGCGCTTCATCCTCGAGGCGCGGGCCGCGTCCGCCCTGGACCATCCCAATATCTGCACTATCCATGAGATCGATGAGACCGACGAAGGCCGGATGTTCATTGCCATGGCCTACTATGAGGGCGAGACCTTGAAGGCCAGGATCGATCGTGGGCCGATGGAGATCGAAGAAGCCCTGGATATAGCCATCCAGGTCGCCGACGGTCTGGCCGATGCGCACGAGAAAGGTATCGTCCACCGGGATATCAAACCATCCAATATTGCGGTGACCCCCAAGGGACAGGTCAAGGTGATGGATTTCGGCCTTGCGAAGCTGGCTGGCCAGGCGGAGATCACAAAAGCGGGGAGCACCGTGGGGACTGTGGCCTACATGTCGCCGGAGCAAGCGCGCGGGGCCGAGGTCGATTTCAGGAGCGATATCTGGTCGCTGGGGGTGGTGCTCTACCACATGCTGACCGGGGAGCGGCCCTTCAAAGGTGCCTATGACCAGGCTGTGATCTACTCCATCATCAGCGAGGACCCGGAGCCTGTGGTGAAGCTGAGAGAGGAGGTGCCGGGGGCGCTGGCGCTCATAGTCGGCAAGGCCCTGGCGAAAAACCCGGACGAACGTTACCGGAAGACCGAAGATTTCCTCGGAGACCTGAGGAACCTCAAAGCGGCCATGGAGTCCGGAAGCGTGCCTTCCACCCCATCCCACCTTATTGCCGTGGAAGAAGCCTTGCGGCAGCCTGCTCGCCGCCGGCTCGGCTATGTAGCAGTCGCAGCCGTGGCGGCCGTGGTGGTGGCGATCGGGATGTGGAGTTTTCTTAGGCGGGACACGGAGCGGCCCTTCGCGATTGCCCAGGAGAACTCGGTTGCCGTCATGCCCTTCGAGAATCTTACCGGCGATCAGGAATACGATATGTGGAAGGACGGCATCCCCGAATTGCTCATCACCGCCCTCTCGGCCTCACGCGATCTCTACGTGCTCGACAGTAGAACCATGGCCGACATAATCCAGAGTATGGGCGGTGAAAGATCCGGTCCCATGGCGGCGTCGGTCGGCCTGGAGATTGCTGCCAAGGCCAATGTCAAGACGTGCATACTCGGCAATATCCTCAAGGCCGGCGAGAGACTGCGCGTACAGGTCAAGATGCTGGATACGGGAAGCGGGGAGGTCATACGCTCCGACCTCGTCGAGGGGGATGCCCAGGCCGACTTTTTCGAGATGGCCGAGACACTCTCGGATCATGTGAAAGACTATCTTGAGATAAAGGCCTTTGCGGAGGACCCGGATTACCCCCTGAGCGATGTGCTCACCTCCTCGGTCGAGGCCTACCGGCACTATATCGAGGGCCGGAGCCTGTTTATCGCATCGGATTATCAGGCCGCGATCGAATCCTTCACCCGGGCAGTGGAGATCGACACCAACTTCACGACCGCCCAGGCCCACATGGCGATCGTGTTCTGGAACACGGGGCGGATGGGCGAGGCGAAGTACTGGTTCCATAAGGCATACAGCCGCAAGAACGAGGTCCCATACAAGTCCCAATTGATCCTCGAGGCCGTGAGAGCCGGATTCGACCGTAAGATGGACGAGGTCGTAAGATGGTATAAGAAGATCCTCGAGATCGATCCGCAGTTGCGCTGGGTCTGGTTCAATGTCGGATACACCTATATAAAGACCGAGCAGTACGATGAGGCCATACCGCCCCTGGAGAAGGCGCTCGAGCTGAGCCGCCAATGGGGCAGCACCTGGCAATGGGTATGGGTCTACTACCATCTGGGGACGGCATATCACAAGGTCGGCAAGCCCGGACGAGCGATAGAGCTCCATGAGGAAGCCTTGACGCTGGCGCCGGATAACCTCTTCGTCATAAGGGCACTGGCCACCTCACATCTTGCGCTGGGGGATACGACCCGGGCGGGAGTCTACCTGAGACAATGGCGGTCCAAGCGCAAAGAGCAGGGCTGGTCGGAGGCGCGTCTGACGGCCACCGCGGGCTATATCTACGCCGATGCCGGCGATCCGGACAAGGCGGGGCAGTGCTACCGCCAGGCGGTAGAGATGGACCCCGAGGATGACCGGGCCCTCAACGATCTGGCCTATTTCCTCATTGATAATGATGTCTATATAGAGGAAGGCCTCAGGCTTGCCGAGCGTGCACTGGAGATATCTCCGGATAATCCCGGTTATCTCGACACGCAGGGTTGGGGATATTACAAACAGGACAAGTGTGAGGAGGCGCTCGAGGTGCTCGAGTATGCCTGGGACCTTACGCCTTACTACAATCACGGGATTCACACGCATATCGAGGAGGTAGAGGCCGCCCTCGCCGAGCAGAGGTAGGTGCACGGAGATCCGGCCGGCGTCGGGCGCAGAGACCCGACGCTACACAGACCGTTGCCACGGGAGTGACAACGCTACGGGGTAAGGACTCATAGATGAGTGATGCCAAGCGCGAGGCCCACATAAGAAGACTCGAAGAGGAGAATCGGGAGCTCAAGGTTGCGGTGGAGGAGCTCACCATTCTCAATGATATCTCCATGGCCATAAGCGCGGCCTGGTCCCTCGAGGACATAATGGAATTGATCGTCCGCAAATGCATCAAGCACTTCAAGGCCGAGCAGGGATCGGTCATGCTGCACGATCCGGATCAGGAGCAAGACGACTTTCATACCATGATCCGGCGTGCTGACAATAGCGATGACGTATTGCCCTATCGTCTGGGCATGCAGCTCAGAGGCTGGATGCTCAAATACCAGAAGTCCTTGCTCATCAATGACCTCGGGGCCGACCCCCGGTTTAAGATGGTTCTCGAAAAGGGGGAGCCCATTCACTCAGTCTTGAGTGCCCCCCTTCTCTATAAGGGCCGGATGCTCGGGTCCTTGAACGTCTTCAACAAGCGGTCTGAGACGGGCTTCACCGAGCCGGAAAAACGCCTGCTTGCCATAATCGCGACCGAATCGGCACAGGTCATAGAGAACGCCAGGCTCTATGAAGAGGCACAGGCTCTGTCGCTCATCCAGAAGGAAATGAAGCTGGCTTATAAGATACAGATGGGTCTGCTTCCCCAGGAAGCACCGGACATCGCGGGCTATGACATCTGGGGAAGGAGCATCCCCGCCAAAGCCGTGGGTGGAGATTACTACGACTTCGTCCGGATCAATGACGACCGGGTGGGGATCTGTCTGGGGGATGTGTCGGGTAAGGGTATGCCGGCGGCGCTGCTCATGGCCAATGTTCACGCAACGCTTCGCGGCCAGATCCTCCAGGGTCTTTGCCCCGGAGATTGTCTCGAGCGGTCCAACGACCACCTGGTGCCGAGCATGGATCCGGGCCGGTTCGTAACACTCTTCTATGCCGCCCTCGACGGCAGCACCGGTGAGGTCTGCTACGCCAATGCCGGGCACAATTACCCGTTTGTCTTTAAGCCCGGCAAGGAGGCCACGCGCCTCGGAGGCGGCGGTGTCGCCCTAGGCTGCATGAAGGGTACCTGTTATACCGAAGGCCGCCTGACCATGGCTCCGGGAGATATATTGCTGCTTTATTCGGACGGCATCACCGAGGCCGTCGATAAGAACGAGAACCTGTTCGGAGAGGAGAGGCTTGCCGAGGTCGTCACCGGGAACCGCGAAGCGACCGCCGAGCACCTGATCGAGAAGATCGTCGAAGCCGTACGGCTCCACTCGGACGAATCCGCCCAGATGGATGATATGACGGCTGTGGTCGTAAGGAGAGGGTAACGGCTCGAATGGAACGAAGGTTCCGGAGGACGGTGGATGCTCTGGAAGAGGTGTTCGGTTTCGTTTCCGGGTTCACGACCCGCTGCCGCCTGGACGAAGATGTGGTCTTCCGGATTAAGATCGCAATTGAAGAGGTGTTCGTTAATATGGTAAGACATAACAAGGGTAGTAACGATATTCTCGTCAGCCTTACAAGAGAGGGGAATAAGCTCATCGTTTCTCTCACCGACTTTGATGTAGAATCTTTCGATATAACCAGGGCCGACGAGTATGATACCCGGCAGCCCCTGGACAGACGTCCCATCGGACGGCTCGGCATCCACCTGGTAAGAAACATGGTCGATGAGATAAGCTACCAATATGAGGACAGGCAGAGCAGGATCACCTTGATCAAGAATCTGGGGAAGACCGATGTTCAGAGTTGACCTACGCGAAAACGGAGAGGTCTTACTGGTAGGGCGATTTGATGCCGCTCAAGTGGAGAGCGCACGGTCGGTGTTCGACAAGATCGCCGGCACCTGTTCGGTGGATTTCACGAATCTGGACTATATCTCCAGCGGGGGCCTGAGCGTGCTGTTGGCTACCCAGAAGAGGCTCGGCGATGCGGGCCACCAGCTCAGGCTCAAGCATATGAACAGGCACATTCGAGAGGTATTCAAGTACGCTGGATTCGACACGATTTTCGAGATCGAATAAGCGGTATCTCGGCGGCTCCGGCCGCCATATGGCACGATTAGCCTGACTTACCATATAACTGAGGCAGGTCCGGTGCTCCGGGCCGGCACCCGGTGAATTGCGGGTCTTGTACATCTTGTGTGACGGCCTTCGGCCGGATTCTACCTTGGGGCGTCGTACGCCCCGCGAAAGGCCATGAAAGAAAAAAGCCAACTTTCTGATGCTTCGGATGTAATTCATACGGAACCGAATGACAGGGAGTTGGTGAAGAGATGCTTACAGGGAAGCGAAAAAGCCTTCGAGACGCTGGTAGACCGCTACCAGAAGGTGGTTTTCAATGTTGCCTATAGGATGCTTGACGACTATGACGCGGCAGAGGATATCACACAGTCGGTTTTCATCAAGGGATTCGAGAAGATGAGGTCATTCAACCCCAAATACAGGTTCTTCAGTTGGCTTTATCGAATCGCGGTGAATGAGACCCTGAACTATATCAACCAGAGGAAGCGCTTGGAGGAGCTCGGCCCGAACATCGTATCCACCGCTAAGTCGCCCGAACGGGAGTACCGTGAGGCGGAGCTCAGCCGGAAGGTGGAGGGTGCCTTGATGGAGCTCGATCCGAAGTACCGGATCGTCCTCGTGCTCAAGCACTTTCGGGAATGTTCTTATAAGGAGATGAGTGTCGCGCTCGAGATCCCCGAGAAGAAGGTGAAGTCCCGCCTGTTTACGGCAAGAGAGTTGTTGAGGCTGGTCCTGGTTGAGAGAGGAATAGTGGGAAATGAAGCATGACAAGTACATAGAACTCATCAACAAGGAGATTTCCGGGGAGATAACCCCTGAAGAAAGTGCCCAGCTCCAACAGTATCTCGGCGACAACCCGGATGCCCGGAGGCTTTGGCGCCAACTGCACAAGACTTCCGACCTCCTGGGCGGGGTCGGCGACGTCGAGCCCCCGCCCCACCTCAAGCGTCACGTAATCAACTCGGTGGACTTCAGCCGCTATCGGGCCGAAGAGACGCGGCCGGTCCTGGGCTTTTTCGGGCGCGTGAGACGCCTGGGCTTGAGACCGCGCCTCGCCTATGCTTTCGCCGCAGGAATCGCCGTGGGCTTGATCCTGTTCTCGGTTTTCCTGACCGGGTCCTGGGACAGGTATTCACCCGATCTGAGCGGTCTTTATGCTACTATCGGCGTGACGAAAGATGCGAGTTTTCAGACAATAGAGCGTTTACCCCTGGATCTGCCTGAGGTAGATGGACGGGTTGACCTCATGCGGTCGGCGGACCTCCTTATCTTCGAGGTTTCTTTGAGGAGCACGCGTCCATATGAGGTACGTGTCCTGTATGATCCAGCTGAGGTGCGTTTCAACGGCTTACGGCCGGAGACCGGCTGGAGATCGCTCACGGAGGTGGGTGAGGGCCGGATCAGCACCTCAGGGTCCGGGGAGGGCCGGTTCCATCTATCTCTCACAAAAGTGACGGAATCGGCCTTACCTATCGATCTCCAGCTGCTTATCTCGGACCAGATCCTCCTCAGCCACAGGTTCGAGGTAGGGCCCCGGGATGAGCAGAAGAAATAAACCAACTTTTTGGATCGTGACGTGTAGTTAGAGTAGAGACTTTGAGAGGAGGAAGAGATGGAAGGTTTCAAGAGAGGGTTTGAACCGGAGACTGAGGCCAAGGAAACGGCCTCGAACCCAGAAAGGGGGGATTGTGATGACGGAACATTCCGGCAGGTCGTCTAAGAACCGACGATGGTTCTGGGTAGTCGGAGGAGTGGCAGCCGTTGTGGTTGTCGTTCTAGTCATTGCGCAGTTCTACTGGCCTGCACCCACTGAGGATGTAAAGGCCACAATCGGGGGTGTCGAGAAGGCGGACAAGTATCGCGCGGAGCAAATAAGCGATGCCAATGTGATTCTCGAGGATCCCGAGTTCCACGCACTTCTCCAGCGTGACGACGTCCAGAATCTTCTAGCCGATCCGAACTTCCAGGCACTCATGGCCGACCCGAACTTCACGGCTATGATGGCCGATCGCCCGTGGAAGTGGCAGCACGTGATGGCGGACCCACAGATAACGGCACTGCTCGGTGATCCCGACATAGCCGAGATCATGGCCGATCCCGCCATGGCCGCCATCTTCGCCGATCCGGAGATCATGGAGGTCCTGGCTGACCGCCCGTGGAGATGGCAAAAACTCTTCGCCGATCCGGCGGTTGTGGAGATCCTGGCT
>JALGWN010000115.1 GCA_025774115.1 bacterium | reverse complement strand
AAGTCGTGGGTGTGCTGCCGCAGAAGCTCGAGGAGGCCCACGTGAAGGAGATGGCTGCCACGCCCGCCGAGACGGAATAGCCCCCCAGGCCGGCTAAGAACGCCTATCCGCTTCGTTACACTTGCCCCGCGTTCCTGGCGGCGTATGTAACTATACGCCTCGTCACTCGGGCCTGCGTGTGCCTTGCGTCTGGGCATTCTTAGCCAGCCTGGACGAGGGAGGTATCTTAACAACACCCGTCTGCTGCGTTATGCGCGCCTCCAGTCACGAACCGGTCATGATGTCCGGTGGTGGCGTGCCCGCCTCCAGTCACGAACCGGTCATGATGTCCGGTGGTGGCGTGCCGTGCATCTGGATGTTCTTGACCAGCCGGCCCCAGGGATTTCCGCTTGACGCAACTCGATGAGCCATGCTAACATGCGACGTTGATTATCCTTACTGTCATACTGTTTTCTCTTTATCCCTTACCGCTGGTGGGGTTCGTTTGAAGGAGGACGGAGATGGATTTCGACCTTGATGAGCAGCAGCAAATGATAAGGAAGATGGCCCGCGAGTTCGCAGAAAAGGAGATCAAACCCGTAGCCGGCGAATTCGATGAGAAAGCCTCCTTCCCCAGCGAGATAATCGAGAAACTCGGCGAGCTCGGCTTCATGGGAATGATGGTGCCTGAGGAGTATGGCGGAGCCGCCATGGATTGCGTGAGCTACGCCATAGCAGTGGAAGAGATCTCCCGCGCCGATGCCTCCACCGGTGTGACGATGTCGGTTACCAATTCCCTGGCGTGTCAACCCATTCTGGATTACGGCAATGAGGAGCAGAAGAAAAAGTACCTGCCGGATCTTGCCCAAGGCAAGACGCTCGGGGCCTATTCGCTGACCGAGCCCGAAGCGGGCTCGGATGCGGGTAATATCCAGACCACCGCGGTGCTCGACGGCGACCATTATGTCGTAAATGGGACCAAGATCTTTGTCACCAACGGCGGCAAGGCCGACATCATAGTGCTGTTTGCAGCCACCAACAAAGAAGCCAAGACTAAGGGCATAAGTACCTTCATCGTGGAAAAGGGCATGCCCGGTTTCAAAGCCGGTAAGAAAGAGGATAAGATGGGCATGCGCGCATCCGATACCTCCGAGCTCGTCTTCGAGGATTGCCGGGTGCCGAAGGAAAACCTGCTGGGCAAAGAGGGCGCGGGCTTCAAGATTGCACTGGCAACACTTGATGGTGGGCGGATAGGGATCGCCGCTCAGGCGGTGGGCATAGGCCAGGCCTGCCTGGAGGCGTCCATAGCCTACTCGAAGGAGCGGGAACAGTTCGGGCGAACCATCTGCAAGTTTCAGGCTATCCAGTGGATTCTCGCGAACATGGCCACCGACATAGAAGCTGCCAGATTGCTGACGTACAGAACCGCCCACCTGAAGGAGAAGGGAGAACGCTTCACCATGGCGGCCGCCCAGGCGAAGCTCTTTGCATCGGAGGCGGCCGTGCGTGCCGCCATTAACGCTGTCCAGGTTCACGGCGGATACGGCTACATGAAAGAGTACGACGTGGAGAGGTACTTCCGCGATTCCAAGTTGACCGAGATCTACGAGGGGACCTCCGAGGTCCAGAGGCTTGTGATTGCCGCCAGCCTGCTCAGATGAGATAGGGCACTGAAAAGGGGTCACAGGGCTGTTGAGAAAGTCGCTTATCTCAGGCTGTTCAAAAACACCCAGATGCAAGGCACGCGAAGACTCCAGGAACGAGGCGTACTTCTGCGTACGCCGCAGTGACGGGAGGCGAGCGTAACGCAGCAGATGGGTGTTTTTCAACAGCCTGGTGACCCTTAAATCGTTGACTCCGATCTGCTGAAACCATAGACTATACTGGTTATAGGGTATACACGAACCAGGAGGATGGTTTTGAATATCATTGTCTGTGTCAAGAGGGTCCCTCAGACGGCCGACGCGGAGGTTAAGATCGATGCCTCCGGCAAAGGGATCGAGGAGGAACGCCTCACCTTCGACATGAACGAGTACGATGCTTATGGCCTTGAGGAAGCGGTGCTCTTCAAAGAGCAATTCAGCGGTACCGTAACCGCGATTTCCGTGGGGCCTCCGGAGGCCCAGGATGTCCTGAGGATTGCCCTTGCCAAGGGTGCCGATAACGCAGTGAGAATCAGGGCCGAGGACTTCGGCGAACTGGACGGATTCAAGACCGCGCAGCTTCTGGCCGCGGCCATAAAGGACATGCCCCATGACGTCATATTCTGCGGGGTCATGGCCACCGACGATGCCAACTACAACGTCGGAGTGACACTCGCCCAATTGCTGGGGATTCCACATGCTACGCTGGTAACCAAGATAGAAGCAACCGAGGGGTCTGCCGATGTTTGCCGCGAGTTGGAGGGCGGTCTGCTCGAACATATCAAGATCGATCTGCCCGCCCTGTTAGGGATCCAGACCGGCATAAACGTGCCCCGCTATGCTTCGTTGATAGCCATACGCAGGGCCGCGGCGAAGGAGATCGAAACCGTAGGAAGCGACAAGATCTCCGACAGCGGACTTTTGCAGAATGTAGCGCTCGAAGAGCTCTTCGTACCCCCTGTCACAAAACGAGCCGAGATCTTCGAAGGGGATCCCGAGGAGGTCTCTGAGAAACTGGCGTCCGTAATCAAGGAAAAAGGCCTTATCTGACGGAGGTTATGATGGCTGACATATTTGCACTCGTTGAGCACCGTCAGGGAGCGATCAGGGATATCACCTATGAGCTCATGGCCTGCGGCAGGAGCCTGGCGGAGAAGGCGGACGGCAAGTTGACCGCGGTGGTCCTGGGGGCCGATACAGAGGGACTCATACCACCTCTCAAGTCTCAGGCCCATAGGCTTCTTGTGGTTGACATGCCCGTCTTCAAGGACTTCAACTCAGCATCCTACCAGCTCGCACTCTCCGAGATCATCAAGCAGGAGAAACCCTTCATCACACTTATGGGACACACGGCTTTCGGTATGGACCTGTGCCCCTCTCTTGCCACGGAGCTGGAAAGCCCCTTCGCTACGGATTGTCTGCGGGTCGAGCTCGCCGACGGCAGCCTAAAGGCCGTCCGGCAGATGTTCGACGGCAAGCTCGACGCGCGCGTCAGGCTCCGGGACGGAGCATCCTACTTCCTCACCGTAAGATCGGGCAGTTACCCCGCAGAGGAAGCCGGCCTCACCGCCGAGGTCACGGAGATGGCCTCACCGGTAGCAGCCGAGCCCGACTACCGGAGGTTCATAGACTACATCGAGCCGGAAGTCGGCGAAGTGGACATAACCAAGAGCGATATCGTAGTGGGAGTGGGAAGAGGCATCAAGAAGCAGGAAAACATGGCCATGGTTGAAGAATTTGCCGATGCAATCGGTGGCGTAGTCGGTTGCACCAGGCCGGTCGTAGACGCCGAGTGGCTGCCCAAGGCCAGGCAGGTAGGCCAGTCGGGCAAGACCATCAAGCCGAAACTCTATATAGCGCTCGGTATATCCGGTGCCTTCCAGCACGTCGCTGGGATGAAGGGCGCGGACACGGTTATCGCCATCAACAAGGATCCGAACGCCCCCATATTCAACGAGGCAGACTATGGTATCGTTGATGACATGTTCAAGGTACTGCCTGCACTCAAAGAGAAAATCACAGAGATAAGGGGCTAGATGAAGAAGGTAGGGGTTTTTGTCTGCCATTGCGGTCGCAACATCGCCGCGACCGTAAGCATCCCGGGGATCATCGACCGGATCGGCAGGTATCCCGGTGTCGAGCACTGTGAGGACTACAAGTACATGTGCTCGGAGCCCGGCCAGAGGCTGATCAGGCAGAGGGTCAAGGAGAAGGGCCTTGACCGGGTCGTGGTGGCCTGCTGCTCCCCCTCCCTTCACGAGGAGACTTTCAGACGTATCGCCGAGGCCGTTGGCCTCAATCGCTATCTCCTGGAGATCGCCAACATCAGGGAGCAGTGCAGCTGGGTTCACACCGATGTGGAGAGGGCCACTTCAAAAGCTGTGACCATTATCAAGATGATCGTGGAGAAGGTCCAGCTCAACGACGGGCTCGAACCGGCCAAGATTCCCGTGACGCCGAAGGTGCTGGTTCTGGGAGCGGGCATCGCAGGCATCCAGGCGTCCCTGGACATAGCGAATTCGGGATATGAGGTTCTGCTTGTCGAGAAGAGCCCTTCCATCGGCGGTCACATGGCGCAGCTCTCTGAGACATTTCCCACCCTGGACTGCTCGCAGTGTATTCTTACACCCAAGATGGTAGATGTGGCCCAGCATCCCAACATACGGCTTCACACCTATTCCGAACTCGATGAGATCTCCGGTTCCGCGGGCAATTTCAAGGTTAGGATTCGCAAGAGGCCGAGATCGGTGGATCTCGAAAAATGTACCGGATGCGGAGATTGTTGGACCTTCTGCCCGGTGGTGAACAAGCCACAGCCAAAGGAAATCGCCTCCACCGGAGACCGGATCGAGCCCGAGATGCGCCGCCTCCTTGACGGCATAATAGACTCCAACGGGTGCGACAGGGAAAACATCATCGCAATCCTCCAGGACATCAACGACCACTATAACTGGCTGCCCAAGGAGACCGTGCATTATGTTGCGGAACGCCTGGAGGTCCCCTTCTCCTACGTATATCGTATAGCCTCTTTCTTCACGCAGTTTAGTCTGACACCGAGTGGTAGACACATCATAAAGGTGTGCCTAGGAACCGCATGTTTCGTGCGGGGAGCCCCGCGCATACTGGAGCAGATAAGGACCGATCTGGGCATATCTCCCGGCGAGACAACAGAGGACGGGCTCTTCACTCTGGAGACCGTGAACTGTCTGGGCGCCTGTGCGCTAGGGCCGCTGATTGTCGTGGACCAGGACTATCACGGCAGGCTCAAACCTGGAGATATCCCATCCGTGCTTGAAAGTTACAGCGGGAACGGCGGCGGAGAGGAAAAGTGACGAGACTTCAGTCCGTTGAGGAGTTTGAGAAGCTAAAGGAGTCAATGGCCTCGGGCCGAAAGGACTCCGCGCGATCCGTGACGGTCTGCTGCGGAACCGGCTGCACGGCCTCCGGGGCACGCGATGTCTTCGCCAGGTTCGAAGAAGAGATAAAGGCGCGGAAGCTCGATGCCGGGGTCGAAGCCAAGGCCACCGGATGCCACGGTTTCTGCGAGCGGGGCCCGCTCGTCATCGTATCCCCGGGCCGGATCTTCTACCAGCGCGTCTCGCCGGCCGACGTGCCGGAGATCATTGAGGAGACTCTCATCAATGACAGGGTAATCGAGCGCCTGCTTTACACCGAACCCGCAACCGGCAAGAAGATAACCCACGAAGAAGAGGTTCCCTTCTACAAAAAGCAGCAGCGGGTACTGATGGAGAACAATGGGACAATAGACCCCACAAGTATAGATGATTACATCTCACTCGGCGGCTATACCGCCATGGCCAAGGTCCTCTCCTCCTACTCCCGCGAGAAGGTAATTGATGAAGTGGATCGCTCGGGCTTGAGGGGTCGCGGCGGGGCTGGATTTGCCACGGGAAGAAAGTGGCGAAGCGCTTTCAAGCAACCCGCGACACCCAAGTACATCATATGCAATGCCGACGAGGGCGACCCGGGTGCTTTCCAGGACCGGAGCCTCTGTGAGGGCAATCCCAACCTCATCATCGAGGGCATGATAATCGGCGGATACGCCATCGGTGCGAGCCGGGGGTACATCTATGTGCGTGCCGAATACCCGCTGGCCTGCGAGCACCTCGACATAGCGATTCGTCAGGCCGGGGATTACGGCTTGCTCGGGGAGAACATCCTGGGGAGCGGGTTCTCATTCGACATCCAGATCAAGAAAGGGGCCGGGGCATTTGTCTGCGGTGAAGGGAGCGCTTTGATCGCCTCCATCGAGGGCCGGCCGGGAGAGCCGAGACCCAAGCAGATCCATTCCACGGAACGAGGCCTCTGGGGGAAACCCACCGTCACCAACAATGTCAAGACCTGGGCCTCGGTGCCTTACATCATAAACCGGGGGGCTGAGTGGTTTGCGGGGATTGGGACGGAACACAGCAAGGGCACCATGATCTTCTCGCTGGTGGGAAAAGTCAACAACACGGGGCTCGTGGAGATCCCTATGGGTACCACACTGAGGTATCTCGTGGAAGAGATCGGCGGCGGGATTCCGGACGGCAGGAAGCTCAAGGCCATTCAGACCGGAGGGCCCTCGGGAGGATGCATACCGTCTCAGTTCGTCGATACACCGATTGACTATGAGGAGCTTGACAAGCTCGGTTCGATGATGGGGTCGGGCGGATGTGTGGTTATGGACGAAAGAACCTGCATGGTCGATGTGGCCAGGTACTTCCTGGAGTTCACGGTCGCCGAGTCATGCGGAAAATGCACGCCCTGCCGCGAAGGCAATGACCGGCTCCTGGACATCCTGACAAGGATTTGTGCAGGCGAGGGTGAGGATGGCGACCTGGAGCTCCTCGAGGAGCTGGCGGATGCCGTCCAAGACGGATCGCTCTGCCAGCTCGGAAAGACCGCTCCCAACCCGGTGCTTACGACACTGAAGTATTTCAGAGGCGAGTACATCGCGCATATCAAGGATAAGAAGTGTCCGGCCGGTGTATGTAAGACCCTCATCCGGTACAGGATCGTTGAGGACAAGTGCACCGGATGTCAGGCCTGCGTCAAGGCCTGCCCCGCGGATGCCGTGTCCGGGAGCAAGAAGGAAGTCCACGTTATAGAAGATGGGAAGTGCACAAGGTGCGGTTCCTGTTATGAGGTATGCAAGTTCGACGCGGTCGTGGTGGAGTAACCCGTTATGGCGGAGATGATCAAGTTCAAGATAAACGGTACCGAGATTGAGGTAGAAAAAGGGACCACGATACTGAAGGCCGCCGAGGACCTCGGCGTCCATATCCCGACCCTTTGCTACCATCCTGCCATTGAACCCTATCAGGTCTGCAGGGTCTGCCTGGTTGAGGTTGTCAAGAAGGGCTGGGGCAAGCTGGTCCCTGCATGCGGCCATATGGCCGAAGACGGCACCGAAGTCTTCACGGACAGCGAGAGGGTACTGAAGCGAAGAAAGACAATAGTGGAACTAATCCTTGCCCGGGCCCCGAACTCGGAAAGAGTCAAGGCCATCGCAAAGGAATTGGGCATAGAGAAACCGAGGTTCAAACCGAAGCGTGACCGCGAGTGCATTCTCTGCGGACTCTGCGTGAACATGTGTAACGAGGTTATGGGCGTCGGGGCTATATCCTTTGCCAACCGGGGTACCAGCCGGGTGGTGACAGCCCCTTACGCCGAGTTCAGCGAGGTCTGCTCCACATGTGGGGCCTGCGCCAAGGTATGCCCCACGGGTGTGGTCAACCTGGATGAGATTTCGGAGTGCAAGCCCTCCCCCATTCTGTCGGAGTTTGACCTGGGACTTGCCCCGCGCCCGTGCGTTTACCTCCCCTCCCCCCAGGCCGTACCCAATAAGCCTGTGATAGACCGGGAGAACTGCATGTACTTCCAGGCAGGCACCTGCCGTGTATGCGAGACCGTCTGCCAGCCCGAAGCGATAGTCTACGATCAGCAGGAGGAAATCGTCGAAGATGAGGTAGGGGCCGTCATAGTGGCCACCGGCTACGACCTCTATCCCATTGAGAAGATCCCGGAATACGGGGGAGGACGGTATGAGGATGCTATCAGTGGACTCCAGTTCGAACGGTTGCTCTCTGCATCGGGTCCCACCGAAGGTGAGATTCGGAGACCGTCGGACGGCAGGATCCCTAAGCGCATTGCCTTCATCTCCTGTGTCGGCTCGCGCGATCCTGAGCATCACATGCCATACTGTTCGAAACTCTGTTGCATGTACATGGCCAAGCACGCGTTGCTCTACAAGGAGCGCGTGCCTGACGGAGAAGCCTTCATCTTCACTATGGATGTCAGGACATCCGGCAAGGACTACGAGGAGTTTTACAGCCGTTCCAGGGAAGAGGGCAAAGTGGTTTATATCAGGGGCAAGCCTTCCAGGGTGATCAAGGAAGGCGACAATCTTGTGGTTTGGGCAGTAAATACGCTTACCGGGAGACAGATTCGCATGGAGTGTGATATGGTGATTGTCTCGATGGCGATCGTTCCTTCGGGTGGGGCCGTGGAGATCGCGAGGAAGCTCAGGATCCCGACCAACGAGCATGGCTTCTTCAGTGAGGTCCATCCCAAGCTCAGGCCTGTGGAAAGCCTGGTGCGGGGATTCTATCTTGCCGGGTGCAGCCACGCGGCCAAGGACATACCGGAGAGCGTCGCCCAGGCGTCGGCGGCTGCATCAAAGGTGCTTGAGATCTTCTCCAAGAAGGAACTCCTGACCGAGCCCATGATTGCCGTTGTAAAT
>JALGWN010000114.1 GCA_025774115.1 bacterium | reverse complement strand
AGATACGCGTGGACGGCGTCTGGAAGGCGCACGGGCGGCCCCACGGGTATTGTCTGGAATTCCGGAAACCGGTGTAGCGCCGCCTCAGACCCGCCACTCCGCATAACTGGCACACCTTATGCTTGACACGCGGCTCGGGCTGGTCTAACATAATAGTATGGTGGAAAAACGGGCCGGCCTTTATTGCGGTGACGACCATGTCTAAAAGCCTGCGCAAGTTTGCTACCTTCCTCATGATCAAGACTCTTGTTACCTTGGCCTCTATACTCCCGCGCCGCGCCGGTCATGCTCTGTTCGGCGGTCTGGGAGCGGTTGCCTACAGGTGTCTTAAGCGTTCTCGAAAGGTCGCCCTCGCCAATCTTCACCTCGTTTATGATGGGAAACATACCGACAGAGAGTTGAGGGACATTGCCAGGGAGGCTTTCAAGAACCTGGGCAAGTTCGCATATGACGCTGCCAGGATCGGCAAGTATACCCCTAAGAGCCTGGAACGCATGGTGGAAGTGGTGGGACTGGACCGAGTGGATCGGGTGCTTTCGGAGGGCCGCGGTGTCATCGTTCTCGCCGGCCACATCGGCAATTGGGAGCTCCTGGGGGCGTACCTGGCCCTGAGGGGCTATCCTCTGAACGCGCTGGCGACCCGTGTAAGCGACAGGAGGTTGGATGATCTGCTTGTGGGGCTTCGCCGGAGTGCGGGCATGACCGTGCTCGAACGTTCGCGGAGTCTCCTGGGAGCTTTCCGGTGTCTTAAGCAGGGGGAGTTGCTCGGTGTGCTCATAGATCAGGATACTTCGGTCGAAAGCGTGCTGGTGGATTTTCTCGGGCATCCGGCCAAGACGCCGGTGGGTGTGGTGAAGCTGGCTGCCGGGACCGGTGCGGCCGTGGTACCTATGGCCATGCTGATGACCCCCGACGGGAGATACCGACTCGAGATCAAAGAGATCGGTATCGGCGGGGATGTACGCATGAGGCGGATCTGCCTTGCCGTTGTTTTAGGCCTCGTGCTGGCCGGGTGTGCCGGGGAGGAGGTCGAGCGGAGCCCCGCTGCACGCGACAGACCCCTGCCGGACCAGGTGATATCAGGCTTCAGCCTTACCGAGACCACGATGGGTGTGAAGGACTGGCACATGGACGCCGACAAGGCCTACATCTATGAGAAGCGGAACATCCTGGAGGCGGAGGCGATCGAGGTCACTTTCTTCGGGCCCGCCGGCGAGGTTCGCTCGGTACTCAAGGCGGATTACGGAGAGATCAACCGTGGTTCCGACGACATGGAAGCCATCGGCAGTGTGGTCGTTACAAGCTCCGATGGCGTAATACTTGAAACTGAGACCTTGCGTTGGGAGAGTGAACTTCGCAAGATAATGTCAGAGGATTCTGTTAGGATTGTAAGTGGCGAGGACGTGCTGACGGGGTGGGGATTCCGGGGAGATCCCGACCTGGGGTCCTTCCGGATTCTCAGGGATATGAAGGCCACGATAAAGGCCAAGGAGTCAGTTGCCGAAGATGGTTAATGAGAGCGCTCCGACACTTCGGACCGAGAATCTGGTCAAGACCTACAGAGGTCGAAGGGTCGTCGATGGTGTGTCCATTGAGGTGAAACAGGGCGAGACGGTGGGGCTCTTGGGACAGAACGGAGCGGGCAAGACCACGACCTTTTATATGATGATGGGTCTGGTAAGACCGGATAGCGGCCGTATACTCCTTGACGGTACCGATGCAACCGACTTGCCTATGCACATAAGAGCCAGAATGGGCCTGGGATACCTTTCACAGGAGCCTTCGATCTTCAGGAAGCTCACGGTCGAGGAGAACATAAAAGCGATTCTCGAGATCATGAAAATGGATAAGGATCAGATAGCGGCCCGGCTGGAAAGCCTGATGGCCGAGCTGGGCATAAGCCACTTGAGAAAATCGATGGCCTATACGCTCTCCGGCGGTGAGCGCAGAAGGCTGGAGATCGCCAGGGCCCTTGTGACAAAACCCAGCTTCATGCTGCTTGACGAGCCTTTCAGCGGCATAGACCCTATCGCGGTTCAGGACATCCAGTCGATAGTGGTAAGTCTCAAGGACAAGGGTCTGGGCCTCTTGATTACCGATCATAACGTAAGGGAGACGCTTGCCATCACCGATCATTCATACATCATGGCGGACGGCAAGATACTGGTGTGCGGCAAGCCTGAGGATCTGGCGAATAGCCCGGTTGCGAGAGAGGCTTATCTGGGACAGCGATTCTCACTCGGTTGATACAGGATAAAGCGGGGGTTCACAGATGGACATGAGACAGGAGATGAGACCTGAACTGAGACAGCACCTGGTGATGACCCCTAAACTCCAGCAGGCCATCAAGTTGCTTCAAGTCACGGCCTTGGAGCTCCAGCAGATTCTCAAGCAGGAGCTGATGATCAATCCCATGCTGGAAGAGCCGGATGAGGGTGAGGACTCCGATCAGGAGGAGAAGCTGGAAGAGGTTCTCGATAGTGATGACAATGATGACGGGGAGCTTAAGACCCGGGAAGAGGAGATCGACTGGGATCGCTATCTCCGTGACGGTTTCGAATACACCGCTCGCGAGGCCGGGGAGTGGGAGGACCGGGATGAGGCTTTTGAGAGGGTACCGGTCTCTAAGTCCACCCTCGCAGAGTATCTGTTGTCGCAGCTTCGCATGGCGACGGTGGCCGATGAAGAGACCAAGATCGGCGAGTTCATAATAGGAAGCCTGGACGGCGATGGGTTGCTTACGATATCCACCGAGGAGATAGGTAGTCTCCTCTCCGTCGATACCGAGAAAGTCGCAAAGGTTCTTGTCCTTATAAAGACCTTCGACCCGCCGGGGGTGGGAGCGAGCGATCTCAGGGAATGCCTGCTCATCCAGCTCGCACTGCAGGAACAGGAAGACAGCCTGGCGTGGACATTGGTGAAGGACTATTTCGACGAACTGATTCAGAGACGGTATCCGGAAATCGCGAAGAAGATCAAGGTGGATGTGGCGGATATTCAGGCCGCCGAAGAGATCATAGGGAAGCTCGATCCGAGGCCGGGAGCCCGGTATGCATCGGATGAACCCAGGTACATAGTGCCTGATCTTATTGTTGAGAAAGTCGATGACGATTATGTGGTCCAGCACAATGACCGAAACGTGCCGAGACTTAGAATCAGCCGGGCCTACAGGGACATCATTACCGGTGCCAAGGCGAGAAGCAAGAAAGAGCACCAATATGTAAAAGACAAGCTGAATTCCGCGGTCTGGTTGATCAGGACCATAGATCAGAGAAGACGTACGATGATAAAGGTGATGGAGGAGATCCTGGAAGTCCAGAGGGCGTTTTTCGACAAGGGAATCGAACACCTTAAGCCCCTCACCCTGCAGCAGATCGCCGAAAGGGTGGACATGCACGAATCCACCGTGAGCAGAGTGACCAACAGCAAGTATGTTCAGACGCCTCGCGGGGTGTTCGAGCTCAAGTACTTCTTCTCCACGGGGCTTATGACCGACAATGGCGAGGCCGCCTCGTCAAGGAAGATCAAGGCCCGGATCACTGAGATCATCGATAAGGAAGATAAGCGGAAGCCGCTTAGCGATCAGACGATCGCGACATTGCTCAAAGAGGATGGTTTCCGGGTTGCCCGGCGAACGGTCGCCAAGTACCGGGACAGGCTGGGAGTGCTTCCGGCCAGGATGCGAAAGCAGTACTGAAGTCGAATTGGTGTCGGGAGGGGAATTGCCGAAGCGTATACCGGATTGGCTGAAGTCCGATCTTCCTGATACTTCGGTACTGGGGAATGTTACCGGAGTAATATCACGCTTAAGGCTCAACACCATCTGTTTTGAGGCCAGGTGTCCCAACAAGCCCGAGTGCTTTGCCAAAAGCTCGGTCACGTTTCTCCTTTTGGGTCGTCACTGCACCCGCCGCTGTACCTTCTGTAATGTGGATGGCAGAGACCCGGAGCCCGTCGACCATGACGAACCGCTGCGGGTGAGGGAGGCTTCCATGAGGCTGGGGCTTAAGCACGTGATACTTACCTCAGTCACCCGGGACGATCTCACTGACGGTGGGGCCGGTCACTTCGTCCGGGTCTTAAGGGCGCTCAGGCACAGCGGTTACAGGCCCTCGGTGGAGGTGTTGGTACCCGATTTCGGTGGAGACCTCGATGCTGCGGCCCTGGTGGCTGCGGAGGCGCCGGAGGTCTTCGCCCATAATGTTGAGACCGTCGAAAGGCTCTATCCCCGGGTTAGGGATAAGGCAAGTTACCGACGGACCTTGGGAATCCTCGAACACGTTTCCTCTTCATATGCCGGTACGACGACGAAGTCCGGTCTGATGCTCGGTCTGGGAGAGACCCGGGAGGAGGTGATGCATACACTGAGGAATCTCTCCGAGGCAGGCTGCGGTATAGTAACTGTGGGACAGTACATGCAGCCCTCGAAGAAGCATCTACCGGTTAAGGAGTATATCCATCCCCATGTTTTTGACGAGATCGCGCTTTATGCCCGAAACCTGGGTTTGACCGCGGTATGTGGGCCGCGGGTCCGGAGTTCGTATCAGGCAGAAGCAACCTTCCATGAGGCTAGATTAAGGAGGCGGACATGCGCATAGAGATCACCGCAAGATCGATGGAGCTTACCGATGGCATGAAAGAGCACATGGAACAGCGACTCTTAAAGATCAAGAGGTATTTCAGCGAAGTGATGGACTGCCACGTCTACGGCCACCTGGAACGATTCGTCTACAAGTTCGAGATAACTCTTCACGGTAACGGGTTTAATCTTTTTGCGGAAGCCCATGATGAGGACCTGCATGCTGCCTTCGAGAGTGCGGCAGACAAGATGGAGCGACAGATCAGGAAGCTGAAGGACAAGATGAGAAGTAAAAGGGGACGCAAACTTGAGATAGCCGTCCCTGAGAGCGCAGAGGCCGAGGAAATGGATGATTTCACCGAGGGGCTCGAAGACACATGAAAGCGAAGAGGATTCCGGTTTCCGAGGTATACAAGGACTGCGGGGAGCACCTCAGCCTCAAGCATCTCAATCCCGGAGTCGGTCTTGAGGCGGAAATAGGTGACTCCGATATCGGGTATCCGGGTCTCGCCCTGGCAGGGTATGAGGACGGGTTCAAGGCCGGGCGTGTGCAGGTTCTTGAAGAGGCCGATCTACTCTATCTGGAAAGCCTCGAGCCCTCGGAGCGCCGCTCGAGGTTCAAGGGGCTTATCGATAAGGGCATCCCGTGTGTCGTGGTCGCGGGCGGGCTGGAATTCCCCACGGACCTCGTGGAGGTGGGCTCCTCGGAAGGGATGGCGGTCCTGTCCGCAGGGCCGTCGGCGTCTCGGGTCACCCAGCATCTTAACACATATCTCCTGGCCGAACTTGCCCCCGAATCATCCGTCAGAGGAACCCTGGTCGATGTCTATGGCGTAGGCATCCTCTTGACCGGGAGGAGTGGTATAGGCAAGAGCGAATGTGCCCTCGCCCTGGTTGAGCGAGGCCACCGGTTGGTTGCCGACGATCTGGTGAGGGTCATAGCCAAACCCCCGGGTGTGCTCATAGGCAGAAGCACGAAGCCGCTTCAGAGCTACGTTGAAGTGCGAGGCATAGGTCTTGTGGACATAGGAAGCATCTATGGCATTCGGGCTTTGAGGAGGCAGAAGCGGATCGAGGTTGAAGTTGCGCTCAAAGAATGGGCTGAAGCCTCTTCCCTTGACCGTTCCGGGCTCGAGAGCGAAGAAAGGGAGATAATGGGGATCAGGATCCCCTCGATGACGGTCCCTCTGGTACCGGGTAAGAGTGTCAGCGTAATCGTCGAAGTCATCGCGCTGAGCCACGTCCTCAAGTCCTACGGCTACGATTCGGCAAAGGCCCTGGATAAGAGATGGCTTGATTCATTGCACTCTCAGGGGGATCAGGATTTCAAGCTCAGGGACGTGGAATAGACCCTGCACGAGAGCCTTACTTTGCCGGGCCGTGCCCCGCCGAACGCGCACCCCTCGGGCGGCGCCCGACACCGGTGCCGAGGCTTTTCACTGGCATATTGACTTTCGGACCGATCTACGGCATTATCATCAGATATGGTTCAGCGTAAGGTCGAAGTTGTCAATTTATTAGGGCTTCACCTGAGGGCTGCCGCCCTTCTTGTGAAGAAGGCCGCGGAATTCGAGTCTGAAATAGAGATCCGCAAGAATGATGTGGTCGTCGATGCAAAGAGCATCATGGCGGTCTTAGGGCTCGAAGGATCCAAGGGGACGGAGCTCGAGATTACAGCCACCGGACGGGATGAAGAGGATGCTTTGAGGCAGCTGGTGAGCCTGGTCGAGAAGAAGTTCTACGAGGAGGAGTGGGAGGAAAGTGACGGGAACGCCTGAGTCGGTAGTGAATGGAATCGCGGCTTCACCCGGTATAGCGATGGGCAATGCCATCGTTCTGGCCGAGCGGGACTTCCATGTGCCGCTGAGGAGACTGAGGCCTGAGGAGCTCGATGATGAAATCGCGCGGCTGGAGCAGGCGATAGAGGACTCCAAGACCCAACTGCATACGACCAGGGATGAGATGGCCCGCGACATGGGGGAATCCTATGCCAGGATATTCGATGCCCACATAATGATCCTCGAAGACAAGAGGTCTCTGGAAGACGTTCTGGCGCGAATCAGGGATAGATACAGCGCCGAGTTCGCCTTTAACGCTGTGTTTCTGAGGCATGAGAAGGAACTATGGGAGAAGGGTGATGTCTATATCAAGGACAGGGCAGGCGATATCAGGGATGTCAGGCGGAGGGTGCTTTCGAATCTGTCGGGTTTGAGGGGCCGTTCCGAGGAGCTGTCGAATCTGGAGGACGATGTCATCGTCATATCCAACGATCTTTCCCCCGCAGATACAGCTCGTATGCGGCGGGAGCGGATCCTTGCCTTTGGGACCGATATCGGCGGCCGAACCTCTCACACTGCGATCATGGCCCGGTCCTTAGAGATCCCGGCCGTGGTCGGGCTCAAGAACGGGACCTCCAGGGTGGCCGAAGGGGACTATGTAATCGTCGACGGTAACCGGGGGAAAGTGGTCGTTAACCCGTTGCCTGAGACCAGAGAAAAGTACGGCCTCGAAATCGAGCGTTACGCCAGCTTCACCACCGGACTCCTGCGCTTCAAGGATCTGCCCGCCGTAACGGTGGATGGACATTCGGTCATGCTCTCCGCCAATATTGAATCCCACGAGGAGGTGGGTTCGGTCATAGAACACGGCGCCCGGGGCATCGGGCTGTACCGCACCGAATTCATATACATAGGCAGGGAGGGCCTGCCGGGTGAGGAAGAGCAGTATGAGATCTACCGTTCGGTGGCGTCCAGGGTTAAACCCGATCCGGTGATAATCCGGACCATGGACCTCGGCGGGGACAAGTTCGTCTCTCCGCTTGAGAGCCCCAAAGAGATAAATCCTTATCTGGGTTGGAGAGGCATCAGGTTCTGTCTGGCCCGGAAAGACATCTTCAAGACCCAGCTCAGGGCGATCTTGAGGGCCAGCACCGATGGCGATGTCAAGATAATGTATCCCATGATCTCCGGTCTTGACGAGCTCCTCGAGGCGAACGCGGTTCTCGCAGAGGTGAGAGAGGAACTTAAACACGAAGGTCATCGTATCAATGAGAACTGCGAAATCGGCATAATGGTGGAGACACCCGCGGCCGTTGTGATAGCCCGTGAACTGGCCCGTCATGTGGATTTCTTCAGCATAGGGTCCAACGATCTCATACAGTACACGCTGGCCGCCGATCGAGGGAACGAGAAGGTGGCCTACCTTTACGAGCCGCTTCACCCCGCCGTACTGCGCCTTATAATGCAAACTATACAGGTTGCCAAGGAATCGGGGATATGGGTGGGCCTCTGTGGGGAGATGTCGAGTGATGTGGTGTGCGCCTTCCTGCTCATGGGGATGGGAATAGACGAGCTCAGCGCCAGCCCCTATGTGGTGCCTGAGATAAAGGAGATGGTAAGGACCAGCTACATGTCTGAGGCCAAGGAGATAGCCGAGAAGGCGCTGACCGTTTTCGATCCTGCAGAGGTGCGCAGAATGGTGTTGGACTGTATCGGGAAGGAATTCCCCGATATGTTGTTGTGAGGAACCGGATGTTGGACCGCGAGCTTCTGAGACTTGATGCATCCGACATGCTGTCCAAGGTGGGCAGCCTCCCCGATCAACTCCGCTCGGGAATGGACCTGGCAAGGGAGGCGTGGAAACCGTTGGCCGGGCTTAAGCCCGACAACCTTGTGATTGCAGGCATGGGCGGATCGGCAATAGGGGCTGAGATCCTGAGATCTTTTGCCGTCGGCCGCTTACCGGTCCCCATAGGAATATGCCGCGACTACAGTCTCCCGGGTTTTGTGGGGGAGAGGTCACTGGTTATCTGTTCTTCATACTCGGGAAACACCAGAGAGGCTCTTTCCTGCTTCGATAAGGCCCTCAGTGCGGGGGCCGCACTGGGTTGCGTTTGCTCCGGCGGCGAGCTTCTTGAGAGGGCAAGCAAGCACTCGGTCCCTTATGTTAAGCTCCCCGGAGGCTATCCGCCGCGGGCCGCTGTGGGGTACTCTTTTGCAGCTCTGCTGGGGCTTGTGGTATACACCGGCATGGTGGACTACGGCGATGATGAGGTGGCGGAGTGCTCGGAGACCCTGGAGGGGCTCTGCAGAGTCTATTCGGCTCCCGATGGGGGCCGGAACGCTGCTCTCCTGATTGCCCGGAGTCTGCTTGAGCGTATTCCTCTGGTTTACTGTGGAAACTGCCTGGCTGCGGTGGGCTTGAGATGGAAAAACCAGTTTTGTGAAAACTCAAAGAGGCTGGCCTTTGTGGGTATCCTTCCTGAGATGACCCATAACGATATAATGGGTTGGGAGACCGATCACGAGGGCATCGAGCCGGGTGTCGTCTTCTTGAGATCGTCTTCTTGAGATCTGCAAACGAACACCCGGGTGTCGCTTCGAGATTCCCATTCCTGCGGGACCTGGTAGGCAGGACCGGTGGCTTCTGCGGCGAGTTCTGGGGCAGCGGGACTGGGCTGCTGACGCAAGTCTTTTCGCTCATCCTCCTGGGAGACTATGCCAGCGTGTACCTGGCACTCCTCAGGGGACTGGACCCGACACCCATCGCGACAATCGACGAGATGAAGTCAAGGATGAAAGACGGAAACCTGGAGGCTTAGATGAAAGCGGTAATACCGGTTGCAGGTGAAGGAACGAGACTCAGGCCGCATACCCACACCGTTCCCAAGCCCCTGCTTCGTGTGGCCGGAAAGCCCATTCTGGGGCACATATTCGATGATGTTTTGGAACTCGGTATCAAAGACATCGTCCTCATAGTAGGGTATCGCGGCAAGGAAATCGTCGACTATGTGAGGGCAAACTACGATGTCCGCTTGAGCATCGTGGAACAGGAAGAACGCCTCGGTTTGGGACACGCCATATATCTTTCGAAGGACCATGTGGGAGGCGACCCCGTTCTCATAATACTTGGAGACAGTATCTTCAAGGGAGATCTGAGGGGGATGGTGGAATCGGGGGACAACTTCATAGGGGTGACCAGGGTGGAGGAGCCCGAGAGGTTTGGGATAGTGGAGCTCGAGGACTCCCGCATAGTGAGCCTGGTGGAAAAGCCCGAGCAACCCAAGACCGATCTGGCTATTGTCGGCGTCTATTGCATACAGGATTCGAAGTCACTATATTCGGCCCTGGAGCGGATCGTCGAGTCCGGCACTCGAACCAAGGGTGAGTTTCAACTCACCGACGCGCTCAACCTGATGATGAAAGAAGGTGTGGTGCTTAAGGCGTTCGACATCGAAGGGTGGTATGACTGCGGCAAACCGGAGACCCTCTTGGATACCAATCGGGCGCTTCTGGAGAGGGCCGCTCCCCAGGTGGAGATCCCGGGGAGTATCGTGCTGCCGCCTGTTCACGTGGGCGTGGGGGCGAAGATAGAGTCTTCGATTGTGGGCCCGCATGTATCCGTGGCGGAGAATTCCAAGGTCAAACGGTCGGTCATCCGGAACTCGATCATAGGCGAGAATGCCCTGGTTGAAGATGCACTGCTTGAGGGTTCATTGGTGGGAGACAATGCCGTCGTAAGAGGCAATTACAAGCGACTTAATGTAGGAGATTCCTCGGAGATAGACTTTACCTAATAGAGCACGGAGGACGAAATGACCGAGCAGAAACATCTGTTTACGTCGGAGTCGGTTACCGAGGGGCACCCGGACAAGATTGCCGACCAGATTTCCGACGCTATCCTGGATGAAATAATGGCCCAGGATCCACAGGGCAGGGTGGCCTGCGAGACACTTGTGACAACCGGTCTGGCGTTTGTATCCGGGGAGATAACAACGAGCTGCTATGTCGAGATCCCCAACATCGTAAGAAGTGTGATCAAAGATATCGGATACACCGATGCGAAATTCGGGTTCGACTATGAGACCTGCGCGGTTCTAACCGCCATACATGCGCAGTCTCCCGACATAGCCATGGGGGTGGACCGGGAAGGCGCCGGCGATCAGGGCATGATGTTCGGCTACGCCAGGGCGGAGACGCCGGAGCTTATGCCTCTACCGATAGTGCTTGCCCATAAGCTTGTGCGCCGGCTCGCCGAGGTGAGGCGCAAGGGGGTACTGGATTATCTGAGGCCCGACGGCAAGTCCCAGGTCACCGTGGAATACGATGACGGCAAGCCGGTTGCCGTGCGTGGGGTAGTGCTTGCTGCGCAGCACCACCCGGATATCTCCGATAAGCAGCTGCGCGACGACCTCATCGAGAAGGTAGTAAACCATGTGGTGCCGGCCGACTACATAGACAAGGACAACATCAGGTACTATATAAACGAGACCGGCAGATTCGTGATCGGCGGGCCTCAAGGAGATTGCGGGCTTACCGGCCGGAAGATTATCGTAGATACCTACGGCGGGGTCGGGAGCCATGGCGGTGGGTGTTTCTCGGGCAAGGACCCCACGAAGGTGGACCGGTCCGGTTCATACATGGCCAGGTATATCGCCAAGAACATAGTGGCAGCGGATCTGGCCACCGAGTGTGAGGTTCAGATGGCCTATGCTATCGGCGTGGTCGAACCCGTGTCTGTGATGGTGGACACTCACGGAACGGGCAAGATCGACGATGCCGAGCTTGCCAGGGTGATTACCAAGACCTTCGACCTTAGACCCAGGGCGATCATCGAGACCCTGAAGCTCCAACGGCCCATCTTCAGGCGTACTGCCACTTACGGTCATTTCGGGCGGGAAGAGGACGGGTTTACCTGGGAGATCACCGACAGGGTGGAGGACCTTAATAAAAACGTGTGAGGAGGATGAGATGGAGTACGACGTCAAAGACAAGAACCTCGCCGAGCGGGGCAAACTGAGGATCGAATGGGCGTGGAGCAGTATGCCCGTCTTGAGTCTCATCACGAGCAGGTTCGAGAAGGAAAAGCCACTTAAGGGGATCAGGGTATCAGCCTGCCTCCACGTTACGACCGAGACGGCCAACCTGATGAAGACCCTCAAGGCCGGTGGGGCCGAGGTGAGACTGTGCGCCTCGAATCCCCTGAGCACCCAGGACGATGTGGCAGCCTCACTGGTGTTCGATGATGAGATAGCCACCTTCGCCATCCGGGGTGTGGACAATGAAGGCTACTACGGCCACATAAGATCGGCGCTGGCCTCAAAACCCCATATCACTATGGATGACGGGGCCGATCTTGTTTTCACCATACATTCTGACATGCCGGAGCTGGCCTCTTCGGTGGTGGGGGGCACGGAGGAGACTACGACCGGGGTTATACGCTTAAGAAGCATGGCCAAGGAAGGCGCTCTCCAGTTTCCCATAATCGCCGTAAATGATGCCATGACCAAGCATTTGTTCGACAACCGTTACGGCACCGGGCAGAGCAGTCTGGACGGGGTCTTAAGAGCCACCAATATGCTGCTCGCGGGCTCCACCGTGGTGATTGCCGGGTACGGCTGGTGCGGACGCGGGATCGCCATGAGGGCCAAGGGTATGGGTGCCCATGTCATCGTGACCGAAGTCGATCCCCTGAAGGCCCTCGAGGCCAAGATGGACGGCTTCACCGTGAAGCGCATGGCGGGGGCAGCACCTATGGGCGATCTCTTCATTACAGCCACGGGCAATATCTCGGTCATAAGGGCCGAGCATTTCGAGGTTATGAAAGACGGGGCCATCGTTGCCAACTCGGGCCACTTCAATGTCGAGATCGATCTTGAGATTTTAGCCAAGATGACCAAGTCCAGACGGATCGTGCGTGACAATGTCGAGGAGCACGTCCTAAACACGGGTAAGAAAATCTACCGAAGGGCATCCGGCGGCGGTGATGGATATGAGCTTCGCCAACCAGGCCCTTTGCCTGGAGCATCTGGTGAAATCCCGTGATGAGCTCAAGCCGGATGTATACGGTGTGCCCGAAGACATCGATGCCGAGGTCGCGGTCCTGAAGCTCAAGGCGTCCGAGGTGGCGATAGATGTGCTGACGGAGAAGCAGGTGGAATACCTGGCGTCCTGGAAAATGGGCACGTAGCAGGCTGGTGAAAAGCATCCATCTGCTGCGTTAGGCTTGTTGTCTCTCGCTGCGACGTACCGTAAGTACGCCTCGCTCGCGCCGCCTGCGCCTGCCTTGCATTTGGGCGCTTTTGACCAGCCTGCCCATGTAGCGTCGGGTCTCCGTGCCCGACCTCATTTGTTGTGATATGTCTTTCGTAGCGTCGTCACTCCCGTGGCGACGAACATCTTTTGTTATTTGTAATTCGTCGTGTCTGGAGACACGACGCTACGCAGGCTTGAGGTCCTAATCTCTTATCACCATGTCCCTACAATCCCTCCCCAAGGGTAATCCTCGGCCCTCCGCACCA
>JALGWN010000303.1 GCA_025774115.1 bacterium | reverse complement strand
TATGTATGGATATCATCTTGGGAAGCAGTTGCCGCCAGGGTCATAGGTCGGAGTAACTCAACTCTCGGAGGGGAAGATGAAGCCTTTAGCGCTATTGGGTCTGCTGGTTGTTGTCGCGGTGTCTACCGTCTACGCCGATTCTGAAATTCCGCGATATCACTCTCATTACGACTACCTGATGTCCTCGCCGGGCAGCATGCGCTACGGCCTCTACGGATATGTGAACCCGGCGGTGCTTAAGCAGGCTGAGGATTTCGATCTCCTGTTCACATGGTCCGGCGGGTCGGACGATTTCAATGACTTTGACCGGTGGGGTCTCTTCACCGCCCTCCCGATGCCGAAGCTGGGGTTTTGACCGGTGGGGTCTCTTCACCGCCCTCCCGATGCCGAAGCTGGGGTTCGGCGTGATCCGCAGCGAGGGCGGCCCCGGCGCGGTGAACGACTACCGTCTGTCGGTTGCCTTCGGGGGCAAGAAGTCGAGTTTCGGTTTCGGTTACGGTTGGAGCGGAGGCGAAACCAATGCATGCAACCGTGGCAAAGTTGTGACGGTCGGCACACTTTCCCGGCCATGTCCATATCTGTCCCTGGGGCTCTCAGGCACGTTTGCCACCTCCGGCGGCGCCAAGGAGGGGCTGCTTGATGTCGGCATCAGGCCGTTGGGCAACGAGCTTGTGACGCTCTTCGCCGACTATGCGCCTCAGGAGATGGACGACCTCGATACCGCCCCGTGGAGTACAGGCCTTATCTTGGAGGCACTTCCTGGTGTAAGGCTCACGGGGAGATACCACGATACCCATGCGGTGACCGTGGGACTCAATTTCAGTCTGGGCCGTATGGGCCTCCAGAGCCAGGGGCATTCGGACGAGGACCGCAGCCGCAGCTATAACACCTACGGCATCCGGGTGGGTGCGCTGGACAGAAGCGTCCTGCGATCTCTTATCCAGCGGGAGAAGAGGTATCTGCATCTGGATCTCAACGGACCGGTCAAGTACCAACGCTTCAAGATGTTCGACGGGTCAAACACCCTGATGGGGCTCTTGGCCGCCATAGGCGCCGCGAGGGAGGATGGCACAATCGCCGGCATCGCCATAAACACATCCGGCATGCAGGTGGACCCGGAGATGGGCTGGGAGATCAGGGAGGCCCTTAAGGAGTTCAGGGCCGCCGGCAAGCATGTTGTGCTCTATGTTGATGATGCCGGCATGGGCAAGTTCCACTTTGCGACCGTAGCCGACCGGATCGTGCTGGATCCGATCTCGGACATATTCGTGACCGGGGTCCGCGGAGGGAGGTTCTATCTCAAGGGGACGCTGGAGAAACTGGGTGTCGGCTTCGATGAATGGCGCTTCTTCAAGTACAAGTCCGCTTATGAGGCCCTCTCCAGGGACAGCATGTCGGAGGGCGATCGCGAACAGATCCAGGCCATTGTGGATGACTTCTACGATCTGGCGAGGACCGAGGTTTGTGAGGGGCGTGGCATTGACCATGCCGAATTCGATCGCCTGGTGAATGAAGAGATGCTGATCCTGCCTGAGGATGCGATTGAGATGGGTCTGGTGGATACGCTCGGCAGGTGGGAGATCGTTAAAGATGTAATCGAGGAGCTCGAAGGTGAGAAGAAGGGCATGGTAGGTGTCGGCGGGCTCGCGAAGTATGAGCTCCCCGATGATGACTACTGGGGTGAAAGGCCCAAGATCGCCGTCATCTACGGGCTCGGTGTCTGCGCGATGGACACGGGCATCAAAGCCCGGAGCCTCCAGAAGGTATTCGACAGGGTTGCCGGCCGGAACGACATCAAGGCCGTGGTCTTCCGTGTGGATTCCCCGGGAGGCAGCGCCCTGGCAAGCGATGTCGTCGCCGAGGCCATGAAGCGGTGCAAGGAGAAGAAACCCTTGATCGTCTCGCAGGGTTATGTAGCCGGGAGCGGGGGCTACTGGATATCGATGTATGCGGATACCATTGTGGCGGGCCCCAACACGATAACCGGCTCCATAGGCGTGATCGGCGGCTGGTTCTACAACCAAGGCCTCAAGGAAAAGCTGGGGATGAGCACGGATCTCGTCAAGGTGGGTGATCATGCGGATCTCGGCTACGGCATCACCCTGCCTTTTGTGGGGCGGCTGCCCGACAGGAACCTCACACCGGACGAACGGTCCAAGTTCGAGCACAACATCAAACATTACTACGACATGTTTGTGGAAAAGGTCGCCACGGGCCGGGACATGGATGCCGACGACGTCTATGAGGTTGCGCAGGGAAGAGTGTGGTCTGGAACCGATGGTCTGGAGATCGGGTTGGTTGATGTACTCGGGGGGCTCGAGACCGCGATCATGATAGCCAGGGAGAGGGCGGGGATCTCACCCGATCAGGAGGTGGATGTCCTTGAGCTTCCGGAGCCGCCGCTCTTTAACCCGCAGATGTTCGCACCTAAACTCTTTGGTGTGGCGCAGCCCAGGAACGAGATACTCGAGCACCTCCGGTTCCGTATAGAGCACAACGGGGAAGTTATGCCCATGCTCCCGGTCGATGCGATGGGGCCGTATCTCGAAGTAGGCACCCGCAGCTTCAACTAGACAAGTTCGGTGTCAGGCTTGCATAGTTGCACTTTCGTCGAAAGTGCAACTATGCAAGCCTGACCCCGTTAACAAAAAAAGGGCGTCCGGAAGGACGCCCTTTCTTGATGCGCTTACTACTACTACTCGTACATCGACTTGATGTTGCC
>JALGWN010000302.1 GCA_025774115.1 bacterium | reverse complement strand
GATCTCCGACCTTGGCAACCAGGTCGATTTCGCGCTGGCCGTCTATGTGGTACACCACGCCAGTGATGTCAGCGGTCTGATGAGTGACGTCTATAGGGCTTCAAGGTCGGGTGGGAGATTCCTGGTTATCGAACCCAGACATCACGCCTCGGCGGCTGATTGCGAAGCTACCGAAACTGCGGCTCGCGGTGCCGGCTTCGCACTGGTTGACCATCCGAGGCTGAAACGGGATTGGGCTGTGACTTTTGTGAAAGGGTGAGAATGTGGAGGTGAAGTGGCCGGATTGAAAGGAAGGTGAAGACATGGCGACATACGTGATCCTTAGCCGGGTTTCCCCGGAGGCTTTCACAGACCCTGCAGGCTTCAGGCAGCTGGCCCGGGCGGTCTCCACAACCATCAAGGAAGAGTGTCCCGGGGTGACGTGGAAGGCGAGCTACTCCACGCTCGGGCGGTTTGATGTCGTGGACATCGTCGAAGCGGAAGACCACAGGCAGGTCGAGAAGGCTGCCGTGATCATCCGGTCGATCGGTCACTCGATCACCGAGACGATGCCGGCAACGGCCTGGGATGAATTCCTGGACGGACTGTAGTAAGCCGATTGAACCCATGAGGCGTCACTGAAGCCCAAGCGCTATGTGTCAAGGTGCTCGCTCAGCGGAGGAGTCCTGCAACTTCCCGGGTGATCACGGGAGGTAAGCCTGTTCTCTCAGCGTGCGGCCGCTTCACGCCGAGGCACACAGTGGGTTATGGTTACGGTCGTGATTGTCACATCATCTATAGGCCAGTTGTGGTAGTGTCCATTCTTCGTGGTGGTGGGGACGGAAGCAATGTGTCTCACCACGTCCATTCCATCGACCACTATGCCAAACACGGCATACTGACCATCTAGCCTGACCTGCGGGCCGTCACAAATGTAGAAGCCACTCGTTGCATTGTTCGGATTGACCGCCCATGTCATTGCCACTGCGCCGTCCACATGAGTAGCGTCCGGATGGATCTCCAAGTCGATTGGTCCGTAAGGACTGACTCTTTGCATCCCATCGGGCTGAACGATACCACCCTGGATTATGAAATCATCGATGACCCGATGAAACAACAGACCATCATAAAAGCAGTCATTCACAAGTCGCACGAAATTCGCAACGGTATTGGGCGTCCTGTGCTCGTACAGTTCAACTACTATCCTGCCCATGTTTGTTCTGATTACTGCAAGGGGATTGCCCTCGATAGGAGATGCACACTGTTCACTACAACCGGCAATGAACACCGTGACAACGATGATATAGACAACTGAGGTCTTAACGCCCTTGTACATAACCGACGGCTCCAGTCAAAGTGCAGCCATGAATATTGTAGGAACATCACCCTCGGAATGCAATGCACAACCCGCCGCAGAGTGACCAGCATTATACAGTCACCTGCTTGAGCTGCTGATGGACCCCGTTGTCTGTCAAGCCACTCGATCAGTGGAGGAGTCCGGGTTCGGGGCGAGTGTCCTCGGCAACCCATTCGCGGAGCTCATCGAAAGCTTCTCCAATGAGGCCGGGGGCGATATTGCAGTGGCCTTCGGCCTCCACCCACTTTTGAACGAACCACTCGTCGTTACCGGCGAGGGCCACGGTCATGCTAACGGTCATGCTATAGGTGTTCGGCCACCGCGCCGGGACACCGGGTGCTTGTGCTTGGGTTTTTCACTCCTTTGCCACGCTCTTTGTTAAGCGAACCGCCGCCACCTCGCCGGTCGGATACCGGCAGACCGTATGGCCGAGCTGGGTGTAGCCCAGGCGCTCATAGAAGGCCTGGTTGTACTTGGGTACGGCGGTGTCCAGTGCAATCGACGTGACTTCCGGGTGCTTATCCCTAATCCAGTGCTCGGCATAACGCACGAGCCGCGACCCGATTCCTTTTCCGAGGTGAGCCGGATCGACATACACATAGAGGATCTCCGCCGTTACGGGCTCCGGGTACCGGATCGTACAGAAGCCGAAGCGCTCGGCCCCGTCCAGCACCACAAAAGAATCCAGCGCCCCGACCAGCTCTGTGAACTCTTCCGCGCTGAAGGCGTCGGCACCGGCCCGGACTGCGCCAGCATCGAGCTCGCGGCTGAAGACCTCAAGAAAGGCATCGCGCCTCAAGGTATGACAGAAAGGCCCGTCCGCGGCTGCAAAGGGTCTGATCGAGAATCTCTTCTCGGGCCGAAATGACGCTGACGTTGGCCATACGTTCGCCCTTCTTACAAACGAGCATCATGTGGCCACCCATGTTCATCGATCCCTCCTGGGACCACCCGTTTTTCTCCATCTCGCTTTTGTAGGCGTCCATTACCTTGGCTTGATCGTCCTTGGTGGTCAGAGTGAGTGAGTGACCCTCGGGGACCATCATGCTCATTACGGCCGTGGACGGCTTGTAGATGAAAACGTCTCCCGGGAAGTCATCCGGTATCTCGGTCTCTTCACCCGCGGTTATGGAATATCCGCCTTCGTCGGTCTCTCCTTTAACCTCCATGGTCCCTTCCGACAGGTCAACCTCGACTTCACCCCCTGTCGCGGCCTCGATTTCCCGCTCGACCGCCTCCTCATCGGCCGACCCTCCACATCCGGCAGCAAGCAGAAGCAGACAGAACGCAAGACACAAGAATCTGGTCATATGGCCCTCCTTTCAAGGGGTTGACTGATACCGGCTCCGGGATAGCCGCATCCCGGTCGATTTCTCCATCCGACGGCCGTTCTGCATCACACCGAACGGTCTGATCAGTACGTTTACCTCAATTCCGAGCGCTTTTCAACGTTTTTCGTTTGGTGGGGTCAAGATCTGACGCCAGGGCTTTTCTGCCATGCATCGACTTCCGCCCCCAGCCCGGTTTTCCCCTTGCGTCGTCCTAACATAAGTGTTAGGATAACTTTCCGAAAACGCATCCGGGCCGGATCCCCCGCTTGAAGCGGTTTTGCTTTTTTGTGTAAATGGGGAAAACCATGTTTTCCGAACTCAGTGAGAAGCTCGAGAGTGCCCTGAAACGCATCCGGGGCCACGGCAAGCTAAGTGAAAAGAACGTCAATGACGCCCTGAAGGATGTCCGGCTGGCCCTGCTGGAGGCCGACGTCAACTACAAGGTCGTCAAGCAATTCACCAAGGATGTTAAGGCCAAGGCTCTTGGGGAGGCGGTTCTTACCAGCATCACGCCCGGCCAGCAGTTCATCAGGGTTGTCTTTGAGGAACTCAAGCAGATAATGGGTGAGGGGGCCGAGGAAATAACCTTCGCGCCCAATCCGCCTACTGTCATAATGATTGTGGGCCTTCAGGGGTCCGGCAAGACCACCGCCTGCGCGAAGCTTGCCAGCCGGTTCCGGCAGAAGGGGAGGAAGGGGCTCCTCGTGGCCGCCGACGTCTATAGACCCGCGGCGGTTCGCCAGCTCGAGACCCTGGCCAAGGCAGTCCCGGTTGATGTCTACTTCGAGCGAGAAGACTCCGATCCGGTCGATATCGTGCCGCGTGGCCTTAAAGAGGCCCGCCGGAACGCGCTGGACTATGTGATCGTCGACACCGCGGGGCGGCTCCATATCGATACGGAGATGATGGAGGAACTGCGGAAGATAAAGGCCCTGATCGAGCCTCACGAGACAATACTTGTGGCCGACGGCATGACAGGCCAGGACGCGGTCACTATCACGGAGGAGTTTACCAATAGTCTGGATGGCCTCGCGTATCCTCGGTATGGGGGATGTGCTCACCCTGGTGGAGAAGGCCCAGGAGACAATCGACGAGAAAGAGGCCGAGAAGCTTCAGCAGAAGATCCTCAAGGAGGCCTTCACGCTTGAGGACTTCCTCGGCCAGATCAAGCAGCTCAAGAAGATGGGTCCCCTGGAGGATATCATGGGCATGATCCCGGGTTTTTCCAAAATGAAGGGGATTGATCTTGACGAAACGGCTATAATACGTGTAGAAGCTATAATAAACTCGATGACTCCGGCCGAAAGGAACGGCCCGGAGATCGTTGACGGCAGCCGGAGAAGGCGCATCGCCCAGGGCAGTGGGACCCGGGTGCAGGATGTGAACCGGTTGCTCAAGGATTTTCAAGAGGTGAGAAAGCTCTTCAAGAATGTGAAAAAGGGCAAACTTAGCGGCATGCTCAGAACGTTTATGTCTGGGTGACATGACGTCGACGCGGAGGTGAAGTTGATGGCAGTGCGGATAAGGTTGATGAGACGGGGTTCGAAGCGTAGGCCTTTCTACAGGTTTGTTGTGGCTGACTCCAGAGGGAAAAGAGACGGAGGTTTCCTCGACCAGATCGGTCATTACAATCCTATCGAGCAACCTCATAAGATTGAGGTGGACGAGGAGAAGGTCTTTGAGTGGTTGGGAAAAGGTGCGCAACTGAGTGATGGGGCCAGGGGTCTCCTTAAGAAGACAGGCACCCTTGCCAGATGGGACGCCAAGCGCACCGGACGGGAGGCGCCTCAGAAGACGTTTTCCACAAAGGCGGTTCCACCTGCTGCGGCACCTGCCGAGAAGGCGGCTCCCGAGGAAGCTGTAGCGGAGAAGGCCCCTGCCGTTGATGCGGCCCCACCTGCTGCGGCCCCTGCCGAGAAGGCGGTTGCACCTGCGGA
>JALGWN010000113.1 GCA_025774115.1 bacterium | reverse complement strand
CAACCTATATAAGAAGATGCAGAAGCTGGGGATCTCGTCTCCAGAGAAGGAATAGCCTCACCGACCGACGTCGGGGGCGGAGCCCCGACGCTACACAGGCCGGCGAAAACCACCTGGCCCGGAGGTGGCCACGTTTTTGAACACTTTAGTGTCAGTTGGACACAGAAAATGGGTTGGGGGGACCGGGTCGGAACGACTCCGGTGGGGTGCCGCGCCAAGACAGCAATTTAAATGGCACTGAATCAACGTGTTACGAGATCGTGTCGGCGATTCGATTCCTGGGGTTTTTCTCCGGTTCCATGGCACACCCTATGCACTAAGGCAAGAGCGGATGCGATGGAGATCGAATATGAAGCGAATAGACCGAATGAGCCGAACAAGCCAAGCAAACCGAACAAGACCTCGAAGCATAGCGATTGAAGAGCCGAGCCGCTCGAGTCACGAGAGATGCCTGGTTCTTCTCATGGTCGGCCTGGTCGGGATGGTGCTGGTGCTCCTATTGGCGACCGGTGTGGAGGCGGGCCATCCCGAACCCCAGGCTACATCGGCCTCGGAGGTGAGGCCGCTGCTTATAGATGGTGAGAAGCTGGAGTTTGAGATATTCTACGGTGCGATCCCGGCAGGACGGGCTTCGCTTGAGGTCAAGGGGCGGGTTACCTCCAACGGAGAGGTGTATCGCATAGTCTCCAGGGCACGATCCAACGATGTGATCTCGCTCTTCTTCGAGGTCGATGACGTCATAGTATCGGAGGTCGATGCCGAGACCCTGGTCCCCCTCTTCTTCGAGAAGCGCTTGAGGGAGGGACCGTTCGAGCGAGATGAGTGGGCGGTATTTGAACCCATGGGTGTTGTGAGGACCGACAAACGGGAATACCGGGTCGAACCCGGCACCCGCGACATACTCTCCGCTCTTTACTATGTGCGCGGACACGATCTCAAGGTGGGAGACGAGGTCGTCGTCAAGGCGTTCGAAGGCGGCAAGAGCTATGATGCGCGCATCCGGGTCTTGAGGAAGGAGACCGTGAGTACGGGCCGGGGAGATTACGATTGTCTCGTGATCGAGCCCGACATCGTCGAAGGCGCTTTCGCCAAGACAGGCAAGATGCTCATATGGCTCACGGATGACGCCCTGAAGATACCTGTGCTCATGAAGAGCAAGGTAGCGGTCGGGAGTTTCATTGCCAGACTGGTGGGTTCGACTCACGGGGAGGGAGTGTAAGAGATGAAGAAGACGGCACTGCTTCTGTGCGCTCTGGCTGTTTTTGCGGCCGGGTGTGACACCTGTGACACCTGCGATCCGTACGGTAGTCCTTGTTATGACGATCAGGCGCCTGCCGTTCCCACGGGAGTGAGGACCATCACCGGGGATACGTATGTGATAGTAGAATGGGATCCGGTGAGAGTGGACGATCTCGAGGGCTACGGGATTTATCGCAACACCGAGCCATTCGGCAACTATACCCGAATAGGCGACGTGGCCTGGGACGAGGAAACCAGTTTCTTCGACGACAGGCTCACCAACGGCATGACCTATTACTATGCCGTGGATGCGTACGATATCTCTGGGAACGAGAGCGAGCTCAGCTATGAAACCGTGGATGATACCCCGCGCCCCGAGGGCATAGACCTTCAGTGGTTCACCACGGCCTATGACCCCGACGAGTCGGCCATAGCGATATTACCGTTTCAGTACAGCACCATCGTTATAACCTCATATATGAATTCTATAGCTCAGTACTATCTGACGCGGGACGGCCAGGGAGTGCTGAGGATTGTGCCCCTGGGAGAGAACCAGCTTCAGGACATGGGTTACACCTACGGGTGGGATGAGATCAGCGAGGCCCCGGAAGACGGTTGGTCGGAATCTCCGGACGGGGTCGAGGTCATCCGTTATCATACCTATGTCTTGAGGACCGTCAACGGTTTCTACGGGAAGATCAGAGTGCTCTCAGAGGGCCCAGGTTGGATCATGGCGCATTGGGCGTTTCAGAGTCAACAGTGGTCCACCGAGCTGGCCCCTCGAATCAGGGGGCGCTGATGTCACGCCGAAGCCAAATAGGCGAAGGCGGGCACCGAGCCGGCCTCTCGAATCAGGGGCTGACTCCAGAGGGGGTGAGGAGATGCTACGCAGGCTGATATTGGTGGTTGGGATTGCGACCGTGGCCTTCGGGTGCATAGGCGCCCAGGCGGGTATAGTCGAAGGAGAGCCTCGGGTAGAGATCTGGACCGACCGGGGTACCGGAGGTGTATACCGGGTAGGTGATGACGTGGAAGTCTGTTTCAGGGCCGACCGCGACTGCTACGTCACGGTCTATGAGATCGATACGGACGGCCATCTGCGGCTGCTCTTTCCGTACCGTTGCGGAAGCGACGGCTACGTCGAGGGCGGCATGGTGTATCGTCTGGGCAGGGGACACTACGGAAGGTACTACGTCACAGGGCCTTCCGGGGTCGAGTACGTACATGCCCTTGCATCACTTCGGCCGTTCAGGACGCTTTACTGGCACGGGTGTGACGGCTATGAGAACTATGCATATGATGTCTCCTGGCGCGGCTTCGGCGATTACTGGGGCTGCGCGTTGCCGCCGAGGGTCTATGGAGACCCCTATATGGCGATGCAGTCCATAGACGAGTTCATATGCTATGACGCGCTCGAGGCCGGTATGGCTTTCGCGGATTTCACTTATTTCTATGTCGATGAGCGCGTCAGTTACCCGCGCTATGTCTGCTATGACTGCCACGGCTTCGACTCATATTACAGGCCTTACGTACATAAGTGTACGGGTTTCTCCATCGCCTTCATCGACTGCGATCCTCGCTGGAACCCGTGGTCTTGGTGGTGGTGGTCTACGCCGAAGCGGGTCTACTGCGGACCCAGGTATGTTTGCAATGCGAGAAGGACATGCAGGGACTGGCCGAGCAAGTACAAATGGAAGTCGAGATCTGACTGCTACTCGAGCCGGTCCGAGTATGCCCACTACTGGGACGAGCGGGTGCGTGTGAAGACCCCGCGTATTGTGGAAGCGGACGGCGTGAAGCACAAGACCGGCGAACGTGACCTCTATACCAGAGAGCCCGTGCGTGTGGAGAAACACAAGGATGTGGCGGTAAGGCAGGGTAGGGTTGAGGTCATCCGGCCTGTTCCGGGACGAACCGTTGAGACCGAGAAGGTCAAGTCCCGCGCTTCACGCGATGCGGAACGAAGAGGTGACAAGAGGCCTGCACCCGAACCCGTAAGAGTCGACAGGGTCCAGGTAAAGGAACGGAAAGTGGCCGAGAAGCCCGGGAAGGTCGAGCGTAAGAGGGCTGCGCCCCAACCCAAGGGGGAAGCGGCCAAGGTGAGGGATAAGAAGGCTGCCAAGGCGTCCGATGGGGCCAAGGCAAGCCGCAAGGTCGAGATCAAGAGGTCGGGCGGGTCCACCTCAAGCAGGAACAAGGCGGTCGCGCCCAAGGTGCGTACCGGTAGTAGCAAAGGGAGATCACCGTCAAAAAGGAGGCGTGTATCGAAGTAGTCTAAACTTCAGGGGATTGGCGCTGCTTCATCCAGACGGGCGCTGTTGATTGCCTGTCAAAAGCACCGGCCGAGGGCTACTGAACAGGGGCAGGAGCTCTTCGGCCGGTGCTGCTTTTTGCCCGCCTCCGCAGAAGACCGGGGGTTTCAGGCTGTTGAAAAACACCCATCTGCTGAGGACAGCAGGCCTCCGAGAGACCTCGGCCGCGACCGGGTGCAAAGTATTGCATAGCAGCGAGGTGGGGAGGTGGATCTATCCGCCGACCGGTGGGGTGTCCTACCGGGGGCTCTGCGTTTAAAGGCGAGAGACCATAGCGTGTTCAGCCATGGAGTCGGCAGCTGTGTGCAAAAAGTCCCAAAACCTCATACACATTGATAGGTCTTGACATTTGGGCGCTCCTGTAGTAGACTTATTCTGTTTTGGTGTGCAAGGGCATGCACACCATGGAGCGTGGGGTACCTTGAAAGACCTATTGGATATATTGTTCCGGTTTCCTAACAAGCCGGATGCCGGCGCGGCATTCATAACCTCAGTTCTTAATGTCTTCACGCTTCCGGTCATGGTCATAGACCGGAAAATGAAGGTGCACCTGGTCAATCTTCAAGGCCAGGATATGCTCTTTCGGTTTGCAGCCGACTCCAAGCAACGGTCCGGATCGGAGCGTGGAGCACGTGGGAGCGGTGTTTTCCCCAAATCTTTGAGAGAGCCCTTACGGGACTGCATAAAGAAGGGTAAGACCGGCTTCGTCAGTGACTTCGTCGCTCCCGGTGTACGAAGCGACCGGTATAACCTGGTGCTTTGCCCGGGTGAGATCCAGGGGGCCAAGTACTGTTTTCTTATTATGTTTGCCCCCATAAGCGATCCGGAATCCGACCGTAAAGCGGCCATGGAAACGGTTCTGGAGAGCATCAATGGGGCCGCGCTCTATTTGGGCAGCGATTTGCGCCTACGGACATTCAACCGGCGCTACCTTGAGGAATTCAGACTGACCGAGGATGAGGCCCGCAACCTGAGGATTTCGGAGTTCAACCCCTCGGAGCAGGCCAAGGTCCTCGAGACCCAGATCAAGCATCTGATGTCGGCCAACGAGGTAAGAAACGCGAAGGCGGATGCCATTACCACGGCCAAGAGAGGCGTGGTAGTCACTTCGCTCCTGGCATGGCCGCTCCGGCCCGAGCCGGAGGAGTGCAGGGGGCTCTTTGTCATAACCCAGCCTGCACCCGGCCCGGTCCCGCTGTCGCTTCTCGATGAAAAGACCAAGGATCTTTTCGGCGAGACCGCAGTCACGCAAGGCCCCCCGATGTTTTTCACCCAGATGGACGGCAAGATCATAACCATGAACATGAGTGCCAGGAATCTGCTCAAGATGGGGCCGGACTCGGAGGCATCCGATCTTAAGTCAGCCGTTCCCTGGGGGCAACCGGACGTCATAGACCATCTCTATGCCGATCTCCTGGCCGGAGTGAATTGCTCCGCGCTTCATACGGATATCGAGACCCCCACGGGCAGGAGGATTTTCACGATACAGGCCCAGGGGCTCAAGGAGGTGGGTGACATAACCTCTGTCGCGCTCATTCACCTCCGGGATGTGACTGAGGTCGAGCACTCGAGAAATCTACTTGCCGCTACCGCGCGCAGGCTGGCGACTGAGAAGGAGATTTTGGAACGGGTGCTCCAAGGCATCCATAGCGTGCGGTTCGCATATGCAGTAGTCGACAGGGAACTGAACATAATCAGGGTGAGCGAATCGGGGGTGGCGAGATACGATGCCAGCATGGCCGATTTCGTCGGTAAGAAACTCCATGAGGTCGTTCCATACGTTCGGAATTCCGGAATCATAGCCTATATGAAGACAGCCATGGAGCGTGGTCAGAGCATAAAGGTGGACAGGCTCCCCTTTAAGTTTCCGGGCGGCGAGAAGGCCTCATTGTCGGCTGACTTCCATCCCATCACAGTTGATGGAAAACAGGCCTGTCTCTTCGTTTCGGAAAACATGACCGAAAGTGAGGCCCGGGATAGCAATCTCACGAATACTTCCCGGCGGTTCCAGGCCATGCTGGAGAGCCTGGAAGAGGGTGTCCTGATCCTGGACCGCAATGGCGACATCATCGATGCGAATCACGTCATATACGGCGCCCTCCGCATGAGTCGGGACGAGGTTGTCGGCAAGAACGAGCGCGACATCATGATGATCGAAGAGGGCGACCTGCTCCTGGATTTCAGGCGCCGCGCGCTCATGACGCGCCAACCGGTCAGGACCGGATGCATAAAGCTGACCAGCAAGCTAAGGGATGGAGCGGTCTTTGCAGACATAATCTATGTCCCCCTCATAGGTCGTGATGGAGCTGTCGAGGAGACGCTGGCGATCGTCCGCTATCTCACCGAGGTGGTCAATCTGGAGAAGAAAGTCGAAGACTATACCGACAACCTCCAGAGACTGGTCCGCGAGCGAACGGCCGAGCTAACATCCGCCAATGAAGAGCTCGGTGCGACGGTGGAGAAGATGGCATCAATGGCCCGGTCGGGGCTGGTCTTAAGCTCGCTTAAGGATATGGAATCGGTGATGGACGGTTTCCTCGGGCAAGCCGCCGAAGTGCTCGGTGCCGACTTTGTGAGTGTCGCCCTGATCACTTCGAGTAACGGCTCTTCGAGAACAACATACTATACCAAAGGGACAACGCCTCCTCCCGGCGCCATGCCCTCGAAGATAATCGAGCAGAACCTGGCGAGGCTTACCTTAGGTGGAAGCCCTCAGTCGGCTTTGGAGCCCGACCTGCAAAACGTTCTCACGCAGAGTTTCACTTTTTCTGATGTAAGCGGGCTTCTCCTGGCCTGGAAGGAGAGCGGAGAATTTAGCGCGATAGACCGAAATCTAAGCGGGCTTCTCTGCACGCAGCTGAGTTTTTCGCTGCCGATCACAACGTACGTGGGTGATCTCCGGTCGGAGAGAGACAGATCCCAATGCCTTCGCCGGATCGCATTTCGCACCGCCGCGGCGGAATCGGTCGGTTCCGCCATAGGCATCGTGGCAGAGGAACTCTCTAATATCATGGCTGTGGATCGCTTCTACTGGATGGTGTCCAAAGGAGATCGCGACATCTGGCTGAGCGAGGCGCCGGTCAGGTCCGGGGCTGTAATCAAAGGGCGGATACACCTGGCCGGAGAGGAGACCGGATGCCTGGGGCCCTTGCTCGCGGCCTGCCGCGAATCCCATAGGATGTTCTGTGACCGCTTCCCGAGTTTCGGTGGGGAGGGCTTCACGGGGGAAGGGCGCGGCCAGCTGTCCGACTTGTGCTCCTACTCGGGACAGGTCGAGAGCAATGACTTCACCAGGTGTTTTGAGGGGGTCCTGCGTGATCGGAACCTTATCAATCATAATGATGGCTCGATTGCGGTTGCCCCGGTAATGCTTTCGGATAAGTCCTATGGGTTGCTTTTCGCGTACAACGAGATGGGGGTACCCTTCAAACCTGATGAAGCCTGTTTCATGTGTCAGGCAGCCTCCACGGTGGGCCACATGTGGCAGGCCGCCGATGCCTCAAGCAGTGTCCGAAGGCTCGAAGTGGAGGGAGAGACCCTGGGCGAAATTGCGCACGATCTCAAGTATCCTCTCACTCGCGTGAGGGACATCTTAGAGAGAACCAGGTCCGGGGGCAAGACCGGCAAGAAAGACCTCAAGACCCTTGACGAGATCACTTCAGAAATCAACACCCTGAACCTGCTTGCCGAGGAGTTGATAGACATCTCCAACCGCAAAGGCCGGAAGCCGGAGATCGTAGATCTCGGTGAGGTCGTCGATCGCTGTACCGCACTGGTGTCCGATGAAGCAACCGGCCCTATGATTGACCTGGCCGACTCTCCCGGATCGCCACCACCTCCGGTATTTGCCAACAGGAAAGACGTGAAGAATATACTCATCAGCATACTGGCCAACTGCGTCGAGGCGGTGGGCGAGAGCGGTTGGATCAGGGTTGCGGTCGAGGCAGTGGATTCGGGCTCGTCCCGGAGCGCCGTTAACATAGTGGTCACCGATTCCGGACCGGGTGTTCCCGAGGACCTGATGGCCAGCATTTTCGACCCGTTCTTCAGCACCAAAGCGGATGGCAGGGGGGTAGGTCTCTTTTCGGCGAAGAAACGCGCCAATGCAAACGGCGGAGATGTACTCTGTGAATTGGGTGAAGACGGTAAGTCCAGGTTCATCATATCGCTACCGCCGGCATCGGGATAAAGGAGCAGCACCATGGCTGATGACAGGAGGAAGGTCCTTGTAGTCGATGACCGGTTGGAATGGCTGTGCAAGTGTGCCGACCTCCTTACCGAGCACGGTTATGACGTGAAACCTTGCAGGCATCCGAAGAGGGTGATGCGGGTGTTTCACGAGTTCAAGCCCGACGCGGTGCTTCTCGACGTAATGATGCCTGGAAGGAATGGGCTTGACATTCTGAAGGATATGAAGGCGAAGGATCCTTGGGTTGTTGTAATCATGCTCTCGGGTTACGGCAACCCCGAGACCGTTGTCAAGGCGATGAAGTTTAAGGCCGACAACTTCATCGACAAGAACTCCGACCTGAGCAGTGTCCCCATAATCGTAGGCAAAGAGCTGAAGATCAAGAGC
>JALGWN010000112.1 GCA_025774115.1 bacterium | reverse complement strand
GAACCGGAGCCATCGGCCGGCAACCGGTGTCGGATCCCAACGGACGTCGGGCATGGAAACCCGCCGCTACACGGACGGCCGTCGTCACAGGAGTGACGACGCTACAGGACAATCATGACCGGCAGGCGGCAACGATACTGCTACCGCACTCGCCCCAATACAGAAAGGGGGAGCGCCCCCTCTAAAAGAGAGGGCGCTATCCCCGCTAAGGCTATCTTACGACCACCATTCGCTGGGTGTCGTTCCACTGTCCCGCATCGATCCTGTAGTAGTAGACACCTGAGGCGACCCTGTCGCCGTTGGTATCTTTACCATCCCAGCCGATGCTGTAGCGGCCCGGAGTAAGACCCTGATCGATCAGGCTCTTAACCAGCCTACCCTGCACATCATAGATGTTCAGCGATACATGAACATCTCTGGGCAGGTCGAACCGCAGCATGGTGGTACCCACGAACGGGTTCGGCGCATTCGGACGCAGCATGAAGACCGTTGGCTTCACGTTGTCCTCGACGCCGGCTCCGGTCGCACTCACGGTAAAGCCTTCATCCGATGAGTCATAGCCCACGATCTCGTCACCCTGGTAAGCATAGACCCTGTAGAGTGCCTCTTCGGTGTCCACGAGCGGGACATCGGCGATGACACTCTGTGTGGTGATGTCGGTCGCCACTATCTCCCAGGATTCCCCGCCGTCGGCACTGAAGCAGACGGTGTAGGAGTCCACGCTCCAGGTATCCGGGGTTTCCCATGTGACGATGATCTTCCCACTAGGATCGTACGCGAATGCCTCGCCACCGTTGGGATGCGTGACCTTGGGTCTAATGACCCTGATGTAGTCATAACCCTTGATATAGGTTACATCTTCGATCTCGGCTGCGACTTCCATCAGGACCGACTCACCTTCGGGTAGGGCATCCTCAACCGCAGCGCGATCGAACTTGGCATGCAGCCAGTAGATACCGTACTCATCGGGCCCGAGGATCTCACAGATCTTCGTATACGGGATCGTGTCATCACCGGCAACCAGGAACACCGTCTCACACAGAAGCGCCATCGCATCGAAGCCCTCAGGAATCCCCATATTGGCCTCGATGAACCTGCCGTTGGAATCCAGGTTAAGCGTGTTGGGGTCGATGTCCATCCACGCTGCCGGTTCCCAATCTACGATGAAGGTCACCGGTACATCCACAACTGGATCGGTGAGATCGTTGCTCATGATGCTGACGATGCCTTCGTAGACACCGTCCACGAGCTCGACGGCATCACAGATCACCGTGATATCCTCACACTCACCAGCCGGTATGACGCCGCTCACCGGCGATACGCTCAGCCAGGCAGGGCCGGCCGAGAACTCGACGGCAAGTTCCCCGTGCACATAGTAGTCATCGTACACTACGGTAAGACCATCATCCCTGGTCGCATTCTGGATTCCGATGGTCTGCGAATCTTCATCACTCAGAACCAGCGTCTCGTACTGATAAATGATCTTGCCGTTCGGATAGAGGATGATCTGGAAGTTGATATCATCCGTGTAGCTGGCTATCCGGTACATGTGCTGGAACTGGATGATCAGCCGCGCTCCGTCGTTATAGTAATAAACCGCCGACGGAACCGGCTCGGAACCCGTACCACTGCGATGGACCAGATCGTCCCAGAAGACAGCCATAAGGTTCTCAGGAACCCTGTAGCCGGCATTCGGAAGCGGCTGGTTGCCGTAGTAGTAATCTGTGTGCGTGAAACTCGCGAAGCCGTTCGTGCAGACGTAGAATTCCGAGAAGGCGTTCCCGTAGAAGTCGATCGGGAACCCGATCGGGAACGGTCCCTCGTTACCGTCATCCATGTAACCGGACACAGAGAAGATGACCTGCGTGCCGACACCGCTTATGTCCACCCAGCTGTATGCCGGCCCGCCGGGCTCGTCGCTATCGGTCCAGCTATAGCCGAAGGCATCCGGTCCACCGGTTCCCAGAACGCCGGGTCTCAGATCCTCTTCATCCTTCGGTATGAACATGTAATCGTACATCGGAACCCTGTCGGCCTGCATCGCACCGATGTCGTAGATGAGATCACTGCCACCGGTGTTACAGATGGTGACAGTCTCCTCGACCACCATACCCGACATGGCGACCGCCGTAACCGATTCGGGATCTACCTCGATCTCCGGAGGAATGACGCCCTCGCCGGAGAGTGACACATAGATCACCGCTTCATCCGGATCGTTTGTGACAAGCGTGAGCGTACCGGAGACAACTCCCTCAGTCACGGGCGTGTACACGACATCGAGCGTCGTTGCCCCATAGGGACCGAGGCTGAACGGCGTAAGATCTGTCGTGAACTCGGCGTTGTCGATCGAGAGCGAGGTAACGTCCAGGGCCTCGGTACCGGCGTTGATCACCGTGACCGGAAGCGTCTCGGTCAGGCTTATATAGACCGGTCCGAAGTCCAGCGCGAGAGGAGCCACATCGATATCCGGCGCATCAATAACATGCAGATAGGCCGGCACAACGACCTCACCCTCGTCAGGGTCGTTGCTTTCGATCGTGATCTCCTTCTCGAAGTCCCCACCCCAAAGACCTATGGCGCTCATCTCCACCGCTATGTCGACAAAGCCGCCGGGCGGTACTGTCCCGCCTGTCGGGCTGAGCGACAGCCAATCGGGCACGAACATGAACTCAACGGCCAGATTGTCATGAACATAGGCCGCATTGTAGACAACGGTGAGCCCGTCGTCCTTGGTGTCATTCTGAATGCCGATGGTGGCATCCTCGATCTCTCCGGTCATGGTGAGATACTGATAGACAATCCTGCCGTTCGGATAGAGCATGATCTCGAAGTTGAAGACACCCGGATCGTATGAGCTGTAGCGCTCCACGTCTACGAACTGGATAATCAGCCTTGCACCGTCATAGTGGTAGTAGGCTCTCTCCACATACCTGAAGTGGAGATCGTCCCACCATACGGCCAGCAGGTTCTCCGGCCCGTAGGCATACGGCAGCAGGTTATTCGAAAGCGACGTCGACGTGCTGGTAAAGCTCACCCAGCCGTTCGAGCAAGCATTGAACTCATTGAAGGTGTTGCCGTAGAACGGGAAATCGAACCCAATCGGGAACGGTCCCTCGTTATCGTCATCACCATCAAGATCTGCAAGCGGCGTCCCTATGGCCGTGATATCCACCCAATCGAACACCGGTCCACCGGGCTCATCGCTGTCAGTCCAGGTGTAGCCGTACATATCAGGACCACCGGTATCCTCGATCTGAGGACCACCGGTCCTGGGGTCGACCTCATCCTTCCCGTATTCGGTCGGATCGGTCTGGACAAAGACTGCGACCTCCGCATCATCGGATACGGTGAACTCGAGATCGCTGAAACCAAGGTTCTCGACCCTGAAGGTATGGGTTGAGGTCGCTCCCACATACAGGCTATCGCCAAGCGACTCCGGTGTGACATCGATATCCGGAGCCTCGAGTCCCCATCCGGCAAGCGGTACGACTAGCTCGGGCTCGTCCGGATCATCGCTGTAGATCGTAAGGACACTGCTCCTGTCACCTACCGCGGCCGGGGTGAAGCTGACGGTAATGAGCCTCGACTCCATCGGGCCTATCGTGAAGGCCGTCTGGTCAGGCGCATATTCCGCACTGCCTGCCACGATGTCGGTAACCGTAAGATCGTCGGTGCCCACATTGACCACGGAGAACTGCCTGAGCGTACCGAAGCCCAGATAGACTGTCCCGAAATCAAGGTTGTCGGGGCTCGCGGTTATGTCCGGGGCGCCGGTTACATGCATGAGCGCCGGAACATCGAAGCGCGGCACGTTGGGGTCGTTACCGTCGATATGCACCACTGCCCTGTAGTCGCCACCATAGAGATCGGCGGCATTGAAGAGCGCTGTGAGATCGAAGGTTCCGGCCGGAGGCACCGTCCCGCCCGCCGGAGTAACCGTAAACCACTCAGGTGCAGTCGAGAACTTGATCGCCAGGTCGTCATGCACATATGCAGCGTTGTAGACAACCGTGAGACCATCGTCCTTGGCATCGTTCTGGATCCCGATGGTGGCACTTGTAACAAAGCCTTCCATCGAGAGGTACTGGAAGATGATCGTCCCGTTAGGATAGAGGATGATCTCGTAGGTGAACACACCCGGGTCGTATGAACTGTAGCGCTCGACATCCACAAACTCGATGATGAGTCTTGAGCCATCGTAGTAGTAATAGCCCCGCTCAACATACCTGAAGTGGAGATCGTCCCACCATACGGCCAACAGGTTCTCAGGCCCGTAGTCATAAGGCAGGCTGTTGTTGGAAAGGGACGTCGAGGTACTGGTGAAACTGACCCAGCCGTTCGAGCAGGCATAGAACTCATTGAAGGTGTTGCCGTAGAACGGGAAGTCGAACCCGATCGGGAACGGTCCCTCGTTATCGTCATCACCATCAAGGGCTGCAAGCGGTGTCCCTATTGCCGTGATATCCACCCAGCCGAATACCGGGCCGCCGGGTTCGTCACTGTCGATCCAGGTGTAACCGAACACATCGGGTCCGCCCGTTCCCTCGATCTGAGGACCGCTGGTTCTCGGGTCGATCTCGTGTTCGGACTTCTCGTACTCTGTGGGATCCGCCTGGACCACGGCACCTGAGTTAAAGAGCTCCACGGTCATCAGATCCGCGTAGAGCGAATCCGGGGTCACGGTGAACTCCGGCGGGATGAGACCCACACCCTGGACTGCGACATAGACTTCGGGCTCGTCGGGGTCATTGGAGTAGATCGTGAGGATCCCGCTCGAAGGTCCGGCAGCGGATGCAGCATAGGTGACCGTCACCACCTGGCCGCTTCTCGGCGGTATGCTGATGACGGTAGGGCTCACCGTGAAATCGGTATTGTCGGAAGTTATCGCCGTGACTTCGATCTGATCGGTCCCGGGGTTACTCACCAGGAAGGTCATCTCCCGGGTGGCACCGATGAAGATGGAACCGAAGTCGAGCGATGTAGGATCGACGGCGATGTCCGGGGCTCCGATGACATGGAGCTCCACGGGGACCGTCACCGTAGGCTCATCCGGATCGTTGCTGGCGATCACGATGTTGGCGTCGAAGTAGCCACCCAGGAGCCCGGTGGCATCGAAGTCCACCGAGAGCCCGGAGGAGCTGCCGTCCCAGACTCTACCGGAGGTGGGGCTTACCGTCACCCACTGAGGCATCTTGGAGATCTTGACGGCCAGGTCATCGTGGATGTAATCAACGTTGTAGGCTACCTCAAGCCCGTCATCCTGCGTGAAGTTCTGTGTACCCACGGTGGTACTGTTCGTGGGATCCGCCATCGACAGATACTGGAACACGATGTCGCCGGTGGGGTACAGAATCGCCTGGAATGTATACGGGCCGCCCACACTGTAGTGAGGCACATCATACCATTCCACGATCAGTCTGCTGCCGTCATTGTAGTAGTAGCACCTGTCAACCCCGCCGGGATTGAGATCGTCCCAGAACGGCGCAACCAGGTTCTCGGGCGCCCCGCTGTTCGGGATGGGCTGGTTGGAGAAGGCCGTCGCCGTCGACGTGAAAGAGATCCAGCCGTTGGTGCAGATATTGAACTGGTCGAAGGTGTTGCCATAGAATTCGAAATCGAAACCTATCGGATAGGGACCTGTGTTCTGATCGTCACCGCTCATCGTGATCAGTGTACCCACGCCCGTGATATCGACCCAGTCGAAGAAAGGACCGCCTGGCTCGTCGCTGTCGATCCAACGATAGCCGGCCCCATCCGGGCCGCCCTCACCTTCAATTACAGGGTTGCCCGTTCTCGGGTCCACCTCATCCTTGCCGTAGGCAGCAAACTCGCCCATCACGCTTGAACCCAGAATCAGCGTAGGCTGCGGGATCTCAAAATCCAGCGTCCCTTCGCCCACGTTGCTCACGGTGAGCGTCTGCGAGGAAGTCCCGCCGGATATGAGCTCTTCGGTCATCGAAGTGGGATCAACCGCTATGTCGGGCTCGCCCAGTGTCGTGGCCGTGGCCAGATTCGAAACGTCGGAGTAGTTCCCATACTCGTCCAGGACCTTAACCGCGAAGTAGTAGGCGGTCGAGAAATCAAGACCTGAAGCCGTCATCGACTCCGGGGTTCCGGACGGACCGGGATCCGGCACCCCTCCGGCCGCCATGGCGCTGAAGAAGTTGGTCTCGTCTATCGGAGCCGTTGAGTAGCGTACATCGTAGTAGCTCGCCGTCCCCGTGTACCCGTCATCACCTGTGGCGGTCCAGTCGAGATCCACAGTGCTTGAGGTAGCATTGGATGCCGCAAGATCATCCACCGCTGCAGGCGGTATGCTGTCAGGGTCGGCGATGCAGGTAAAGGCATTGAGCCGTCCACCGGTGACACACATGCCGGCCAGCGCCGGGATGGGATCCACAGAATTCATGATGAGCGCCTTGACCTGCCCGACGGTCATCGCGGGGAACCGGCCCCAGACCAATGCAGCCACACCCGCGACATGCGGTGTTGCCATCGAGGTCCCGCCGAGCTCCCCGTAGCTGTTGCCCGGAAGGGTGCTCATTATGTCGTCCCCCGGGGCTGCCAGATCGACCGTTACTAGACCATAACCGCTGAAGCTCGCAAGATCGTCGTTATGATCGGTCGCGGCAATCGACATCACGTTGGGGACGTCATAGCAGGACGGGTAGTTGGGAGTGACGTCGGTGTTGCCAACGTAGTTACCCGCGGCACAGACAAACAGGACGCCGGCGGTATGTGCGCGCGCAATCGCGTCTTCCAGCGCCTCTGAATAGCCGCCGCCTCCCCAGGAGTTGCTCATCACTTTGACTCCCGGAATCGTGAGAGCGTAGTCGATCGAGAGGATCGCATCCGACGTATAACCCGATCCGCCCGAGTCCAGGAACTTGACGCCCATTATGCTCACGTCCCAATTGACTCCGGCCACACCGATCGCATTGTTGCCCATGGCACCGATCGTACCCGAGCAATGCGTACCGTGGCCGTGGTCGTCCACGGGATCGTTGTCTGTGTTCACGAAGTCCCAGCCATGGATATCATCGATATAACCGTTGCCGTCATCATCGATGCCGTTGCCGGGGATCTCGCCCGGGTTGGTCCACGCGTTATCAGCGAGATCCTCATGGGTGTAGTCGATACCGGTATCGATCACGACCACAATCACGTCGTCCGAGCCGGTGAAAACATCCCAGGCGCTGATCGCGTCAATATCGGCACCTGCGGTACCCCCGGTCTGTCCGGTGTTGTGGAGTCCGTAGAGTTCATCGAACATGGGGTCATTAGGAATCTCAACGACATACACCCGGTAGTCGGGCTCGATGTATTCGATGGCCTCATGCATCTGATACTTGGCTACGGCATCTCCTGTCGAGTAGCGCATAATCTCCCATACCTCGGCATCAATCACGTTCAAGTTCTTGACCGTGTTTGCTCCGAGATCGTTCATTATCGCTTGTCGCACCGCCGGGGAGGCACCGTCCGCAAACTTGACGATGACCCGCTTGGACGCGAATGGCGCGCTCCCACCGCTGCTTGCCGACACTGCGCAGGCAAACATGGCGACGACGATGAACGCCACAAGCGACAGATTCAGTCGCTTAGACATAACCTTTCCTCCTTGTGAAAAAGGGTGTCGGGTTTTTGAGGCTGAGGCGACGCTCCCCCCCCCTCAGCCCCGGGACTCATATTAAAAAAGCCCGGACCCGCACTATGTCACTGGTGTGTACCGACAGTGGCAATGGGTACGCCCGGACTCACTATATGTCCTCTCCTTTTTTAGCCCTTATTTTATAAGGGACGCACAGCGTATCACACATCCATCACAAAGTCAAACAAAATAAGATATATGCCATCGGAGCACGAAAAAGCGCAAGCCACCATGATTTACGCCTTATTTGGCGATCTTTTTCCGTGTTCTAATTGAAAAACATCACTGTTGATAGGAATTTTCCACAAGAGGCCAGCAGGAGTTAACGATGCCTGGCGAGTGCAAAAAACGGCTTTCCGACACAAATGGGAAAGAGAGTGTGAACCTTATTCACGCGTGAGCACTGCGAAGATACTTCGCGCTCACGCACATAACGCAATGGGATTTCATGGGACACGCGTAGCGTTATGGTTCCACCCACGACGGAAGACCGTCGGGCACAGAGACCCGACGCTACCGGCGTACGCCGCAGCGACAGGAAACAAGCGTAACACTGCAGATGGGTGCTCTGAACCAGCCTGGTCAGGGTTTGAACTTGAAGCGGCTCTTGAAGTGCCTAAGTGGCAGGTCTCTTCCGTACTCGATCTCGACCCCGGGTATCCTGTCGCGGTTCTCATGAAGCACCCTTACTGATTCAGCGGCGGCAAAGAGATCCTGATCTTCATATACCAGTCTCGGGACCGCTGCCCGTACATTGTTCACCCTGGGATCCGGGGGCACTTCCCTGCCCTTCTGGGACCTTCCGAAAGAGTAGATTCCGAGTTCCACAACTCTGTGCCCAGCCAGAAGCATCAGGGCCGTGAAGCCTATCCCCTTGAGATCATCGTCATGCGTACCAGTGCCCTCAAAGAATCTGTCAATGTCGATATAGATCGCATGGCCCCCGGTGGGCAACATTAAAGGGATGTCGTACCCCCTGAGCTTGGCGCCGAAACGCTCCAGCTGCCCGATCCTGTGCTCCAGATACTGCTCGCCTACAACTGTCCTGAGACCTTCCGCGATAGCCTTGAGATCCCGCCCGGCCAAACCTCCATAGGTGGGATGCCCCTCGGTCAGTATCTGGTGGTTTGTCAATTTGTCAGCGAAGTCCGGGTATTTCCGCGTAAAGATCGTGTCCTCCCTCAACGCAAGGGCACCGCCCATATTGGCCAAGCCGTCCTTCTTCAAACTGATATGAAATCCATCGGCATAGCCGAACATCTCATGGACTATCTCCGGGATGCTCTTATCCTCATAGCCTGCTTCTCTTTTCTTTATAAACCATGCGTTTTCCGCGAAACGACAGGCATCCAGGAAAAACGGCACGCCGAAGTCGGCGGCTATTTTGCCCGCTCCCCGGATGTTGGCCATAGACACCGGCTGGCCGCCGCCGGTGTTGTTGGTAATCGTCATGTAAACAAGAGGAACTCTCTCGCCCACACTGTCCATAAGCGTTTCAAGATCCTCCAGGCTGATGTTGCCTCTGAAATCACAGGTCTCATCGCCTTCGAGATGTTCCCTACAAGGCAGATTGAGGGGTACGATATTATTGGCTTCGATATTGGCCTCGGTGGTATCAAAGTGGGAATTACTCGGAATTATGAAGTACGGCTGCCCCCGGTCAGAGGCCCTTGTGATAATGGTCTCAGCCCTCCTTCCAATACGCGTGGCGAGACTCCGGTTGAGTCCCTTGGGCAGCTCACTGTGGTCGTGGGCATCCCCATGCCCCCAGAGTTCGCGCCTGAGTATCGTAAACAGCGCGCATTCCGCCGCCCGACCCTGATGGAATATGAAGACTGTGGGCTTATGCGGGCTCACCTGGCCCCACGCCGGCCCGAAGGTTTCCTCAACCTGATTCACCAACTCGAAATAGCCCTCGTTCGACCCGTATGCTTCATCACCGAGCAGAAGCTGTGACCACTGTTCCATCGTCATCGTTGTGGTTCCGGAATCCGTCAGAAGATCGCAACCCGGGATTTCACTTGCGGGAAAAAGAAACACGTTGAGACCGGCCTCCTCCAGCAGTCGCATACGCTTGTCGAACTCATCCATGCGGCATCTACGCAACCTCACCGTCGCGTTTCGGTAAGGTCTAGGCACATAGTAAGTGGCCGGTCCCGAGGTGATGTCCAGCAGACTCCTGAACTTCGATGTTAAGAACTTTATGTTTTCGGAATTCAAAAATCACTCTCCTGTCGGTTGCCCATCCTTCGGGATTGTAACACCTAGAACAGCCCGGCGCACCAACTTTCAGGCACGGGACATCAATGTAGAACTGCAACCAGTGCCACCGTGAGGGCGGTGCCCTATCGCGTTGCTGCCCCCAGATTGAGACTAACCCTGGGCATCCGTCTCGGGCCGGAATCCACCGCCTGAACTTTTTTAAACTTTCTTGCATTTTTCTCTTGCGTTCAGTGACACATATGATTACTATACTCGCGAGTGGGTCCTAAGGAGCGTGACGGGCGAGGAACTCGCAGCTCTGCTTCCACACCTTAATGCCCTACTTCCTTACGGGCCCGCTCACTAAGTCCACTCGGGCTCTTTTTTTTGTCTACCCTCTTCTAAACCTGCCGGTGTCAGACTCAGTGAGCATGGGACAGACGCCGCATTCGCACCGTTCGCGGAGGCGCCTGTCCCGTTTTCTTTCGGTCTTTCAGGCCGGTCAAAAACATCCAGATGCAAGGCACGCGAAGAGGCAGGGAGTGAGGCGTACTCTGTCGTACGCCGCAATGACGGGCCGCGAGCGTAACGCCGCAGACGGGCGTTCGCTACCTCTACCACCCAGGCTGGATTAGAATGCCTGGATGCAAGGCTTGCGCAGTCATGAGGAACGAGGCGTACTCTGTCGTACGCCGCAGTTACGAGGGACAAGCAAAACGCCGCAGACGGGCGTTCTAATCCAGCCTGGGGTAGCAGGAGGCGAGAAGCTGGACTATATGTACTACCTGCTGGGGCAGCCCGTTACGGTTAAGCATGTCCTTGAGCTGCATCATACAACTGGGACATGAGGTGGCAACTACGTCGGCGCCGGTAGCTGCTATATAGCTGACTTTCTTCTTACCAATCTCCTTGGCGATATCATAGTGGGAAAAACTGAACATTCCACCGCCTCCGCAACACCGCTCGGCCTCCTCCATCTCCGTGAAGGTGACATTGGGAATCGCATCGAGTACCCGGCGCGGAGCCTCGGTTATGCCCTGCGCCCGGCTGAGGTGACATGGGTCATGATATGTGACATTCACAGGGTTGCGCCGGCCGGTATCAAAATCAAGGTCGGAGAACTCGACCAGGAATTCATTCAGATCATACACCCTTGTACCCAGCGCGTTTTCGCGAAATCCCAGAATGGTCCCGTAGTCCCTCTTCAACGCCGCCCCACATGCCGCGCATGCTGTGACAATCGCATCGAGTTTGTATTTCTCAAAAGCCTTGATATTCTTGAGCGCAAGCTCCGTACCGGTCCGCCGGTCTCCCGAAGTATAGACAGGCACACCGCAGCAACCCTGCTCACGGGGTATCACCACTTCAATCCCCTCACCGAGGAGCACTCGAATGACGGCCTTTCCGATATCGGTATACATGAGATTCGTGGAACACCCGATAAAGAACCCGACCCGCATTCGGGGCTTGCCTTTCGGGCTTATGATCTCGCCGAAATCATCCATGAGGGTCCGCTCGGCAAAGACAGGCAGCGTGCGGTCCTTGTCTATCTTCACAAGGGGCAACAACATGCGATAGGGACTCGATGGCGGCAGGCCCCTGAGGATCTTCCTCTCGACAAAGGCCGCGAACTTGCCGACCGGTGGCAAGAGATTCCCTCTCTTCAGTAAGTGTCTGAAGACCAGTTTCTTCAAGAAAGGGAACTTACCGCGCTTGAAGATCTCAGCACGGGCCGCCAATACCAGCTCATCGACCTTGATGCCGCTCGGGCAGACTTCCATGCAGGACTTGCAATCCAAACACTTGGAAAGACGGTCACTGAATATGCGGCTCAGTGTGAGGTTGTCCTCATAGAGTGCTTCGATAAGGGCAATCTTGCCGCGAGCGCAGCCGGATTCATCAAGGACTTCTGCGAACACAGGGCAGACAGACCTGCAAAGTCCGCATTTAAGACACCTCTCCATCTCGCCGGCCACATGCTCGACACTATCGTACCTGTGACGGTCACCCTGTGAGCCGAATAGATCCAGCTGGCCGGTTCCTGCCCTGCCGCCGTCTTGCTCAGCACCCGACTCAGGCTTCATCGAACATTTTCCCGGGATTCATGATCCCTTTCGGATCCAACGAGCTCTTGACCCTTCTCATGATCTCGCACCCTGCCTCCCCGAGCTCCATTTTCACGTAAGGCATCTTGTCAACACCTATACCATGCTCACCGGATATGGTCCCCCCCAGGTCGATACAAGCCCGCATCATCTCCGAGACGGCCACACGCACCCTCTTCATCTCGTCACGGTTCTTCTTGTCGGTTAGGAACGACGGATGGAGATTCCCGTCTCCAGCATGCCCGAAAACCGCAATCCGCAATCCACACCTGCCCGATATTTTCCCTATCCTCTCTACCATCTCGGGGAGCTTGCTCCTGGGCACCGTAACATCTTCGAGAATCACGGTTGGTGAAAGTCTTGTCAACGCCGGCAAGACCGATCTGCGTGCCTTCCACAGGTCCTCCGGGTCCATACCTTCCAGGTCGGTCTCCATCTCCCTCCCGTACTTGCCCTTCAATATCCCTATAGCTTTAGACGCGTCCTCGTCGCAGACCGCCTTGGTCCCGTCGAATTCTCCCAGGAGGAGCACTCCGGCACCCAGCTCGTCGCCCAGATAGGCGCCCACCGCTTTCACGGTCTTCTCGTCCATTATCTCAAGACCCGATGGAATCAACCCCGCCCCGATCAGGTCCGCAACCGCTTCGGAGGCAGCCGTGACACTCTCAAAACGGCACCAGAAAGTCCTTCGGACGGAGGGGAGCGGCAAAAGTCTCAGGGTAACGGAGGTTATGATGCCCAGCGTGCCTTCGGATCCTACCATTAGCCTAGTGATATCATATCCTGCAACACTCTTTACGGTTCTCGCCCCGGATCGGATCACCTT
>JALGWN010000301.1 GCA_025774115.1 bacterium | reverse complement strand
TCCGGGATGGAGAATACGTGGGCGAGCAGGGAGAGGGGAGGTTCATCGCACGTTCAGCGTCTGGGAAATATGCATAACCTGGAGGATCTGAATGGATAAGGACGAGATTAAGAAACTGGATCGGCAACATGTAATCTACCCTTGGAAAGCCCAGCGCGCGCTCGATCCGATCGTAATCGACCGGGCCGAAGGCATCCACTTCTGGGACGCCGACGGCCAGAGATACATTGACTTCTGTGCCGGACTCCTCTGTATCAATATCGGTCACGGCAACCAGCACGTTCTGGGTGCGATGAAAAAGCAGATGGCCAAGTTCACGTATGTGCCCCCCTCGTTTGCCACTGAGCCCAAAGCCAAGCTGGCCAGCATGATCTCCGAGGTCACCCCCGGTGATCTCGATCATGTCTTCTTCACCAATGCCGGAGCCGAAGCCATTGAGAATGCCATAAAGGCCGCAAGGAAGTTCACCGGAAGACACAAGATCTACTCAAGATGGAGAAGTTACCACGGCGCTACGGCAGGCGCAATCACGCTGACCGGTGACCCTAGAAGATGGTACGCCGAGCCGGGCATTCCCGGTGTCGTCAAGTTCTTCGGCCCGTACTGCTACAGGTGCCCCTTTGGCTGCGAACGCGAATCAAGCCGCGGCATGCAGTGTCTTGAGACCCTTAAAACCCAGATCATGCTTGATGGTCCGCAGACCATTGCCGCGATCTTCATTGAGCCCATCGTGGGGACAAACGGCATCCTCATTCCGCCCAATGGCTATATGAAGGGCCTGAGACAGATATGTGATGAGAATGGCATCCTTCTGGTCCTCGATGAGGTCATGTCCGGCTGGGGACGAACCGGTAAATGGTTTGGCATTCAGCATGACGAGGTCGTTCCTGATATCATGGTAACCGCCAAGGGTCTTACATCAGGCTACGCGCAGCTCGGCGCCATGATCTGGAGCAAGAAGATCTGGGATCATTTCTACGATCACCCGTTTGTCGGTGGCCTCACCTATCTGGGTCACGCCCTTGCCTGCGCAACCGGAGTCGCCAATATCGAGGCCTACCGCAATGAGAACCTGATCGAAAAATCGAGGATACACGGTGAGTACTTGGGCCAGAAGCTCAAAGAGTTGCTTGAAAAGCATCCCTCGGTCGGGGACGTAAGATCCCGGGGCCTTTGGGCCTGCATTGAGCTCACCTCGGATAAGCAAACCAAGGCTCCACTTGCAGGCTTCGCAGACACCCGCATGAATGTCTCGTCAGGATTGCTCAAGCGACTCTATGAAATGGGGCTCTACCTCTTTGCCAAGTGGGATTTCATCTTCATCGCACCCCCCCTTATCATAACCAAAGACGAGATCGATGAAGCTGTTTCAAAACTTGATGAGGCACTAGACTACACGGATTCTCTGATCAGCAAATAGGAGGCTGTCCGGCTGGATGAAGAGGCGCTGATGAACCAAGGGTTCTCACTGGATCAAGCACTTGCGGAAGCCTCAAGGTGCCTCCTCTGCCATGATCCACCCTGCTCCCGAGACTGCCCGGCCGGTACCGACCCCGGAAGGTTCATAAGGAAGCTCCACTTAAGGAACCTCAAAGGGGCGATAGCCGTCATCAAACAGAGTAACCCGCTCGGTGGAGTCTGTGGTGTCATCTGCCCGACCCGTTCGCTTTGTGAGCAAGGATGCCTGGCCTCCGGAATCACGAGCCCGATAAAGATCGGCAAGATCCAGCGCTTTCTTGTCGAGTACGGCTGGCAAATCGGCTTCAATCCCATCTCACCCAAACCCTCCAACGGAAAAAGAGTGGGCATAATTGGTGCCGGGCCCTCAGGCCTCTCATGCGCCGCCAGTCTCGCAAGAGAAGGTTACCACGTCACTATCTTTGAGAAACTTCCCGGGGCCGGTGGGATGTTGCAGTGTGTTATACCCAACCACCGCCTCAGCAGGGACTTCGTGGACCGCGAGATCTCTGAGATTGTGGAACTGGGAGTCGAGATCAGGTTTAACACCCCCATTAAAACTCAGGCGGATCTCGACCTGCTCCTTGAAGACGGCTATGAGGCCCTGTATCTGGCAACCGGTGCATGGAAGTGCGCGGAAATGAGCATGGCAACAAGCGATTCTAAGGACATCTTCGATGCCATTTCCTTCCTTCGACTCGCGAAGGAGGATGGCGACAAGTTCGCCGGACTGGTTAAGGGAAGAGACATTGCGGTCATCGGTGGCGGAGACTCGGCCCTGGATGCGGCGGTAACTGCGAAGGAGTACGGCGCGGCGGACGTTTTTCTCATCTACCGGAGATCATACCTGGATATGCCTGCCTCCGACGAGGCAAAGGAGCTTGCCTTAAGTAAAGGAATTCACTTTACGGTCATGACCCAAC
>JALGWN010000300.1 GCA_025774115.1 bacterium | reverse complement strand
GACCTCCTGTGTGGTCGCTACCTCGACCGTATGGCCCTGTTCTTCACGCAGATCGACAAGCGGATCGAGCGCGTCGGCGAAATCTCTCGCGATTGCCGTTATACTGTCACACGCGCGTTGGAAAGCCCTGTCCGATCCCGAGTAGCAGATGCCTGAGCTCGTACCGCTATAGTAGTCGTCGGCATAAACCAGGAGACGCTTCTTCCAGGGATCACTCCCCTCGTAGGTCTCGAAGGTCAGGATCTTCTCCACAACACCGGCCGCCTCCGCGGCGCTGCCCACGGGGAGCCTGCCTATATAAAGGTCGGGGAAGCGGTCGTCGTCCATCTGGGCAAACCACATCTCGGAAGGTTTGATCTCGCGGTTGGGCCTGGTTCGGTCTTCGAACACATAGAGGTTGTGGGAAGGCAAATAGTCTATATCGCTGGGCCAGGGTGGGGCAGGATCGGTCATAGTCGGCTGAGGAGTCTCCAGGTGGACTCCTCTCCTGTCGGTGTTCGCATCCCCCACCAGGAGCACGAACTGGGTATTTGAATTGAAATAGGTGTTTTTGATGAAGCGTTTTATCGCAGTATCGGATTTGATACCGCCACCGAAATCATCGTAGACCTCCTGTGTGGTCGCTACCTCGACCGTATGGCCCTGTTCTTCACGCAGATCGACAAGCGGATCGAGCGCGTCGGCGAAATCCGGGTAGCTGATGGCTATATAGTCCGCCGATACGTCCCTGAGGCGGGGAGGCCCCACAAGCTGCAAACGATCCGGGAGGACTTCCCTGACGCGGTTCCTCGTGAGAGCCATGTAACGGGCCGCCGAACTCAGACTGTCCCTGAAGGTCATGTCGAAGCCCTGGTCGCCGGTGGCTATCCTCTCAGACTCAAGAACGATCCTCACCGGGTTGGTTGTATCGGTCACGTCGAAAAGCCATATGTCGGCGCCGGAAAACCCGGTGATATCGAACTCAACCTCGCCTGTTATATCCTCATTGGTGAAGGCAAGCACATCGTCCCAGGCCTCATACCGGCGCTCATAGAAGATCTCGAACCAGTCCAGAACGTTTCCCGGTCTCTGGTAACTCTCGAGATCGCTTACGAATCTGAATACACCGCCTTCTTCACACAGAAACCCGGCGGGAACGGTGAACTGGTGAGTCTGTATGCTGGGTACGGCGACAAAGTACGTCCCTACGGGGGTTTCGACGCCGTCGCAGCCGGTGAGGGAGAAATCGATACTGGTGTTTGTGCGTTGGTGAGTTACGTAGTTCACAAATTTCGTAACCAGAATCGACGAAAACGAGTTGTCGATGCCTGGAAGCGTGAAAGTGAAACTGGATTGAGCCCTTCTCCATCCATAGAGATCTGTGTCACCGGCAGGTGGATAACTGATGAACAGGGAATCTCGCTCCTCGTGTATGAAATCGGTGAAGCGCTCGGGACGGGCGGGGTCGGGGCCCTCCCTCCAGCCGGCCGCGGACCCAATACGCTTGTGCTCACCCTCTCCCCAGGATAGCCAGTACACATTCTTGTCGAAGAAATAATCTTCCCCACCGCGACATCCGAACTGATCGTAGAAGTCAAGCGCGAAGAACGAGATGCTGTCACCTTCGGAGAAGACACCATCCTCATCGTTATCGCCTATCTCGAGAGCAGACTCCTCTATCTCGACAGTGTCGGGCGTTCCCTCCTTGAAGCGATCCCGGTAAAGGAAGATCTCGCCAACCGGGACGTCTGCCGGGAAACCGATGCCGGCAAGTGTGGCGTACCCGATCCGGTGAATCCCGGTGGAGTCTATCATGATCCTCACCCGGTCATTGGTAACCGCAGGCATCCTAAGCAGGGAGGGTCGGGCGGCCCGCCACCTTCGCCCCTGCTCGTAATTGATCAGCGCGCCCCGATATACACCTTCCCACGCGTCTTCGGAAGGTCCGGGCCCCCGCAGAAGGGCGGCACCATCAAAAGCCACGGTCACCGTGATTTCCCGGGCCACTGACAGGCTCGACTCAAGCGGTCTGTATCTAAAGGGCGAAATAAGGACCTGCACGACGTTCTGATGTCTCAGTCTTCCGCTATCTCCAAGCCACACAGCATCCTGAGGGAAATCGGCTTCGCTGCCGAACACATCGGGGTCTTCCTCATAGACATACACCGGAAGCACACCATGGCCCTCACCTGTGGCTTCGATCCGCGGGACAGGAGTTATCCGAAGGCCGTCCGACACCGTCCAGCCGCCCACTGAGGAAGAGACCAGTCTGGCCTCGGCCCCCTCAGGTACGGCCAGGAGTACCGAGAACAACGAAAGATCCGGTTCCCCTACTCCGGCAAAAGGCACAAGGCCCGTCGCAAAGTGCCTGGCATACTCTATCCCGTCATAAACGAGCGTATCC
>JALGWN010000111.1 GCA_025774115.1 bacterium | reverse complement strand
CCCCCCAGCACACTCAGCCACGTTTCCGCCTATGGTACAGGCGCTCCGGCTGGCCGGATCGGGGGGATAGAAGAGACCCCGCGACTCCACCTGCCTCTGGAGGCTCTCGGTGGTTACACCCGGCTCCACGATCGCATAAAGGTCCTCTTTCTGAATCAACGCAGGGGCCACCATCCGCTCCGTGGAGAGGACAAGCCCGCCCTTAGCCGGTACGGAACCGCCGGAGAGACCGGTCCCGGCTCCCCTCGGCGTGATGGGCACCGATTCCTCACAGCTCAGGGTTACAAGCCGGGCCACCTCGTCCGTGGTCCTCGGTTTGACGACCGCGTCCGGAAGCGAAGTGTAGTTGGTGGCGTCGAAGGAATAGCAAACCAGAGATTCTTTGTCCGTGAGGACATTCTCAGGGCCTACGACCTCCCTGATCTTCCCTATAAAGGCTGGTTCCACCATGATCCGGCTACCTACCCCATGAAATTCGGGAGAGCGGGGCTGATTAGAAAAGCGGTTGGACAAGGCCGGTCAAACACCGAGATGCACAGATTGCGTAGCGTTGCCACTCCCGTGGCAACGAGGAGGACTGCCGTCGTCACAGACGTGACGACGCTACCGACCTTCGCCGCAGAGCCGGGTTGTAGCGTTGCCACTCCTGCGGCAACGAACGCAGCACATGAGTATTTCTCACCAGCCTGGCTGCCCCACAGTCTTGAGTCCCCCGAAGCCCTATTCCTTCTCCCCGTCTTCTTCCGCAGCAGCCTCCCTAGCCAGGGCTTCTTCGTCAGTTTTCCGCTTGGCGTCCTTCCGGGCTTCTTTCTTGGCTTTCTTTGCGGCCTTCTCTTCTTCCAGCTCTTTGCTCTTCTCGGTCAGCTCCAGCAACACGACCGGAGCCGCATCACCCCGTCGGACCTCCAGCTTCACTATCCGGGTGTAGCCGCCGTTTCTGTTCTCGAAACGAGGTGCTATCTCATCAAAGACCTTCTTTACGACCTCGGCGCTTGGCATATAGCGAAGCGCCAGCCTGCGTGAATGCAGGTCTCCGCGCTTGCCCCAGGTCAACAGCTTCTCAGCCAGCCGCCTAGCCTCCTTCGCCTTGGCCTCGGTGGTCCTGATGCTCTCGTGCTGGAAGAGTGATACCACCATGTTACGGAGCATCAGCTCCCTGTGGCTCTTTTTTCTTCCGAGTTTTCTTCCTTTTTGCCTGTGACGCATCTTGAACCTTTCCCTAAAAACAGATCAGGCGTATTGTGCTTTCTGCTTGGCTGCGGCTTCCGCTTTAGCCGGATCCATATACTCATCGACGGGCATTCCGAAGTGCAGATCCATGCTGACGAGTATGTCCTGGATCTCTTTTAGCGACTTCCGCCCGAAGTTCCTGAACTTGAGCATGTCGGACTCGGTCTTCCTGACCAAGTCCCCGATTGTCTTGATGTCCGCATTCCTCAGACAATTACTTGAGCGGACCGACAGCTCCAGCTCGTCAACACTTCGCTTCAAGAGCTCGTGTTTTCTGATCCAATCCTCATCCACCTCTTCCACCTCTTCCTCGGCAGGCTCCTCTTCCTTAGTAATGAATACACCAAGGTGGTTCTTGAGAATACTCGCGGCATAGCTGATGCTATCGGTCGGGCTCAAACTGCCGTCGGTCCAGATCTCGAGGATAAGCTTGTCATAGTCGGTCCGCTGCCCTACTCGGGTGTTTTCAACCCTGAAATTGACCCGCTTCACCGGGGAGAAATTGGAGTCGAGATTGATAACCCCAATGGGCTTCTCTCCCTGGCCCTGCATCTCAGAAAGCACGAAACCCCTACCGGTATCCACTTCCATCTCTACCCTAAGGTTCGCACCCTTATCCAGCGTGGCTATCACCACATCCTGGCTGAGTATCTCCACACCAATACCGCCTGTGAACTTGGCGGCAGTGACCCCCCCAGGCTCTTGCACCTCAAGTGTCAGCGTCTGAGGTTCATCGGCGATGAACGAGAACCGGAGCTTTTTCAGATTGATGATGATCTCCGCCACATCCTCTCTGATATTCGGTAAGGTGGAGAACTCATGCAACGCTCCATCGATCTTCACACTGGTAATCGCCGCCCCCTGAATCGAGGAAAGGAGCACCCTTCGAAGGGCGTTGCCCAGCGTAGTGCCGAAGCCCCGCTCGAGAGGCTCCACGGCGAAGACACCGTACGTATCAGTTGCAGACGCTTCATCCACTTCTACCGATTTCGGCATCTGTAAGCTTTTGAATTTCATAGGCCACCTCGTCCTTTGGGTTCACACCTTCCCATTACTTGGAGTAGAGTTCTACGATCAGCTGCTCCTGTATAGGAATGGGTATGCTTTCCCTACTGGGCACATCTACCAGTGTTGCAGAAAGCTGCTCGGGAGACACTTCTATCCAGGAAACAGCGTCCCCCCCCCGCCTTTCGACATTCACCTTAGCGATCTCTTTGATGGAGGTCCTCGCAGTAACCGCATCGCCGACTTTTAGCGAATAGGAAGGAATGTTGACGATTCTCCCGTTTACATTGAAATGTCTGTGAGTAACCATCTGCCTCGCAGCGGATCGCGAAGCCGCCAGGCCTGAACGGTACACAAAGTTGTCCAGCCTTATCTCCAGCAGCCGCAGCAGGTTCTCTCCGGTCACACCCTTCTGCCTGGAGGCCTTCTCGAAGTACCTACGGAATTGCTTCTCCAGTACACCGTAGATCCTCTTGACTTTCTGTTTCTCTCTAAGCTGTAACCCGTATTCGGTTGGTCGCCTTCTCATCCGCTGACCGTGCTCGCCGGGAGGATACTGCCTGCGTTCCACCGCACACTTGGTGCTCATGCAACGATCCCCCTTGAGGAACAGCTTCATCCCCTCCCTGCGGCAGAGCCTGCATTTGGATCCAGTGTATCTCGCCATCAAACCCCTCCCTGTTATACCCTTCGCCTCTTGGGCGGCCTACAACCGTTATGCGGGATGGGGGTAACATCCCTTATCGCCGTGACATCGAGTCCCGCCGATTGGAGTGACCTTATTGCTGCTTCCCGGGCCGGCCCAGGGCCTTTGACACGCACTTCGACGCGCTTCACCCCGAATCCCAATGCCTCCTTGGCACAGGCCTCTCCGGCCAGAGAGGCCGCAAACGGCGTGCTCTTGCGCGAGCCCTTGAAACCTACCCTGCCGGCGCTCGACCAGGAAACGACGCCGCCCTTGCTATCGGTTATAGTGATTATAGTGTTATTGAAGGTCGCTTGTATGTGGGCGACCCCATTCTCATCAACCCGTCTGTCCTTACGCTTCGTTCGTCTGCTCTTGGGCTTTGCCAAAATTCAACCTCCTGCTACGCTCGGGGTTCCTTCTTCTTCCTGGTCATAACCCCTTTCTTCGGTCCCTTTCGTGTCCTTGCATTTGTATGGGTGCGCTGGCCTCTAGCCGGAAGTCCGCGGCGATGCCTGAGTCCTCGGTAACAACCTATGTCCATAAGTCGTTTTATGTTGGTGGCGACTTCCGATCGCAGGGCCCCTTCCACTTTGTGCTCGCTCTCGATCACATGCCTCAGCTTAGCGGTGTCTCCTTCGCTGAGATTCTTGCTCCTTGTCTTGGGGTCCACCCCAGTTTGATCCAGTATCTTCTTTGCGGCCGACCTGCCAATACCGAAGATATGGGTCAGCGAGATATCAATCCTCTTCTCTGCAGGCAGATCAACTCCGGCAATTCTAGGCACTATTTACACCTCCTATCCCTGCTTTTGCTTATGTCTGGGGTTTCTGCAAATGACATAGACCACGCCTTTTCTTTTCACTATCTTGCATTTGTCACATATCTTTTTTACGGATGCCCTTACCTTCATGGCTATCTCCTCGATAGTCTATTTGTATCTGTAGACTATCCTTCCACGGCTGAGGTCGTATGGTGACAGCTCAACGGTGACTTTGTCTCCAGGCAGAATCTTGATAAAGTACATCCTCATCTTACCGGAAACATGAGCCAACACCTTGTGGTCGTTCTCCAGCTCCACCCTGAACATAGCATTGGGAAGGGCTTCAACAACGGTACCCTCAACCTGTATGGCATCTTCCTTAGCCAAGATTAATCACCTTCCCGGTTGCCTTTTCTCACACCAACGTGAGAATCTCCGCACCATCGGCCCTTATGGCGATGGTGTGCTCGAAATGAGCCGAGAGACTTCCATCCCTGGTTACCACCGTCCAGCCGTCTCCCTCTATCTTCACCTCGCTGCCCCCGGAGTTGACCATGGGCTCCACAGCAAGGGTCATTCCGCTAGCCAGCACGGGACTATCGCCCGGGACCACGAAATTCGGTACTTGCGGTTCCTCATGCATCTGCCGGCCTATACCGTGTCCGACCAAGTCCGTTACCACCGAGTACCCCCCGGCCTCAACAGTGTCCTGAATCGCACGCGATATGTCCACGATCCTGCTGCCTGCCAGGGCCTTTTCGATTCCGGCCATCAGCCCCGATCTGGTAGCCTCGAGAAGCTTGGCTGCCGCCTGCGAGATCTTCCCGACACCGAAGGTCGCTGCGCCGTCTCCATGGTAGCCGTCCTTGAGCACACCGACATCGATGCTTATGATATCTCCCTCCTCAAGCCTCCTGCTTCCGGGTATGCCATGTACAACCCCGGAGTTGACCGAGGCGCATATGCTTGCCGGAAAACCTCTATATCCCTTGAAGGAAGGCGCCCCCCCGTTGGATGTTATGAGCTCCTCGGCAGCCGTATCAAGTTCCTGGGTCGTTATGCCCGGCTTTACCAGCTCGCTCATCAACCTCAGGGTCTGTGCCACCACCCGGCAGCTCGCACGCATCAGGTGGATCTCCTCTTCTGTCTTCACGGGTTTGCAATCCCTGGTTCTTGTCATATCTCGACTAACTTCTTCTCAGTTCAGAAATCTCATCAAATATCAAGTCAAAAACGGCCTTGGTATCACCGACGCCGTCGATCTTCCGAAGCAACCCCTCCGCTTCATAATACTCAACAAGGGGGAACGTGCCGCTCCGATAGACCCGCAGCCTTCTTCGCACGGTATCCTCGGCATCGTCATCCCTCAACACAAGTTCGCATCCGCACTTGTTACAACGCTCGCTATCCCGGGGAGGTTCGGCATCCAGGTTGTACAGAGTATTGCATTCTGTGCACACGCGCCTTCTGGATAGCCTCTTGAGAATGTGCTCGGTGTCAACGTCCATCAGTATGGCCCCATCCAGCGCCTCTTCCCGGCGGGCCAGGATCTCCTCTAATCCGATCGCCTGGGCCAGAGTCCTGGGGAAACCGTCCAGAACGTAACCATCTGCGCAATCCGGCTCACCCATTCTCTGTTCGACCAGGGGCAACATCACATCGTCCGGCACCAGCTCTCCCCTCTTCATATACACATCAGCCTTTCGGCCGATATCCGTATCCCTCGCCATGGCATCGCGAAGAAGATCTCCAGTCGCGATCCGGGGAATCTTTATCTTTTCGCTCACCAGACCGGCTTGGGTACTCTTTCCCGAACCCGGCGACCCAAGGAATACCAGTCTCATCTATCTTCTACCCCGAAGTTTGCCCTTCTTGAGGAATCCCTCGTAATGCCTCATGATCAGATGTGATTCGATCTGCTGAAGCGTATCCAGCGCCACACCGACTACGATGAGGAGCCCGGTACCTCCGAAAACGAAGGGCGCATTGAATCTGTACATGAAAATCGATGGCAGTATTGCAATGAAGGCCAGGAACAACGCGCCGGGAAGTGTAACCCTGGTCAAAACACGATCTATGTAATCCGCCGTCCGCTTTCCCGGTCTGATGCCGGGAATAAACCCGCCGTAGCGCTGCATGTTCTCTGCAAGATCCCGCGGGTTGAACACGATCGCCGTATAGAAATAAGCGAAGAACACGATTATCACTCCGTAGAGAATATTGTAGAGCACGGTTGTGGGATTAAGGAGCTCGGCCACGTGTTGCATAAAACCCATGCCGCCGCCGAAAAACGTGCCGATGCTCTGAGGAAACATCAATATGGCCTGGGCGAATATGATCGGGATCACACCGGCTGTGTTGACCCTCAAAGGTATGTGGGTGCTCTGCCCCCCATAGATCCGCCTGCCGATTACCCGTTTGGCATATTGAACCGGGATCTTTCGCATCCCCTGTGTCATCACCACCACACCGGCCACGATCATCACCATCAGCGCCAGAAGGAAGATCAGTGTGAAGAGCTTGAGCTCACCGACCCTGACGGCGGTAAAGGTTCTTATGATATCGTTGGGATACCTCGCAATGATGCCTGCGAATATTAGAAGCGAAATCCCGTTCCCGATGCCTTTGTCGGATATCTGCTCGCCGAGCCACATAAGGAACACGGTGCCTGAAGTGAGTGTAACCATAGTCAGCAACCTGAAGGCGAACCCGGGGTTGGCGACCAACTGCAAGCCCATGCCCAGTCCGCCCTCAAGGAACATCGAGATACCGTACGATTGAATCATGGCCAAGACTACCGTCCCATAACGCGTGTACTGGGTGATCTTGTGCCGCCCCTCTTCACCTTCCTTCTGGAGCTTCTCGAAGTAAGGAATGACGGCGGTCAGAAGCTGCATGATAATCGAGGCCGAGATATATGGCATGATACCCAGAGCAAATATGGTGGCCCGGGAGAACGCGCCACCCGCAAACATGTCGTACAGTCCCAGCAGGGTACCCCTGGCACCCTCCAGGGCCTGGCTTAGCGCCCCGCTGTCGATACCGGGTACCGGAACATAGGCGCCGATTCTGAACACCACGAGAAGCGCGAGTGTAAAGAGGATTCTCCGCCTAAGCTCCGGTATCTTGAATATGCTCTGGATTCTGTCTATCAACTGGATTTCCTCCTAAAACCCGAGGCAGGGCCCATACTATCCGACTATGGTGACCGTCCCGCCAGCTTTCTCCAATAGCTCCTTAGCTTTCTTCGATACCGCATGCACAGCGACCGTGACCGGGAAATCCAACTCCCCGTGAGCCAGGATCTTGATCTTAGCGTTCTTCTTCCGAACAAGATTCTTCAACTTCAGGCTGTCGACGTTTACTTCCTCACCCTGTCCGAATCGCTCGGCGATGTCCTTGAGGTTCACAACCTCATAAGCCACGCGGCCCGGGTTCTTGAAGCCGCGCTTGGGCAGACGTCTCTGGAGAGGCATCTGGCCTCCCTCAAACCAGGGGCTCACCTTGCTTCTGGCTTTCTGCCCTTTGTTGCCTCGCGTAGCTCGACGGCCGTGGCCGCTTCCCGACCCTCGCCCGACTCTTTTCCGCTTGTTTGTCGCACCTGGAGCCGGGCCCAGTTCATTCAGTTTCACTTGTAGCCCCCTCGTCATCGATGACCTCAACCTCGATTAGGTGCTGTACCTTGTTTATCATTCCGCGTATGGTGGCACTATCCCCATGCTCGACAACGCTCCCCGGATGCCTTAAACCAAGAGCCCTCAGCACCCGCTTATGGTTCTTCAACCTCCCGATCCCACTCCTGACCTGTTTAATCTTTAGCCTTTTCACTTGTATCACTCTCCACAAATCCCAGTACCTCAGATACGCTCATTCCCCTGAGTTTGCCTACATCCACCGCCAGTCTGAGTCGTGTAAGCCCGTCCATAGTAGCCTTCACGACGTTATGAGGATTGGGCGATCCCAGACACTTGGTAAGGATGTCCTTTATGCCAGCCGGTTCGACCACACCCCTCACCGGCCCACCGGCAATCACACCGGTACCCGGAGAGGCAGGCTTGAGCAGTACGCGTCCGGCCCCGCTGCGGCCCACTATCTCATGAGGGATGGTGGAGCCCAACATCGGTATCTTTACCATGCTCTTCCTTGCCGCTTCACTGCCCTTTCTTATTGAATCAGCAACTTCATTGGCTTTGCCCAGGCCAATCCCAACCGAGCCGTTCCCATCACCTACCGCCACGATCGCATTGAAGCTGAAGCGCCTACCGCCCTTGACGACCTTGGCCACCCTGTTTATGTGGATGACTCGCTCTATGATCTCGGGCCCATCATCTTCACCCTGGGCACCGCCATAGCCTCTTGACCTGGCTCCGCCATAGCCTCTTGACCTAGCTCCGGCGGGGCCTCGTGACCCGGCTCCGGCGGGACCTCGTGACCCGGCTCCGGCAGGACCTCGTGACCCGGCTCCGGCAGG
>JALGWN010000299.1 GCA_025774115.1 bacterium | reverse complement strand
CTAATCTATTCTTTTTGTCCCTCATCCCTCCTTGAAGAGCGAGGACAATGAGAACACCATTGCCATGGAGCGGGAAACGGGGCTCGAACCCGCGACCCTCAGCTTGGAAGGCTGATGCTCTACCAACTGAGCTATTCCCGCGCAAAACAATCAGGCTATTCAGTTTTATCTATCTGTCTTCATCTATCTTCTCAGGCGGCAAAACGCTGGTGGGGAGGGGAGGATTCGAACCTCCGAAGGCTTCGCCGACAGATTTACAGTCTGTTCCCTTTGACCACTCGGGAACCTCCCCAGCAATCCAGTACTTGCCTTGTACCTTCATCTCTCTCGGAACGAAAAAAGTCTATTCAGTTTTTGTGGCGCCGGCCTCCCGGGCACGGCTCCTCTATCTTCATGGAGCTGGCGAAGGGACTTGAACCCCCAACCTTCTCATTACAAGTGAGATGCTCTACCATTGAGCTACGCCAGCGGTCGCGGAACGATCCTACCAGCCTGATCCTCTCACAGGTCCAATCCGAACTGCAAAAAAACGTATAAAACCCCGTTGCACCGATCAATTTGTGATTTTCGAGCGGTGTTGGGGTACCCTACTGCTGTCTTAACGCTCGTGAAAGATACACGCTTCTCACTTTCTTGTCAAGTATTTTCTGAGAGATAGTTGGGGTGGGGTGAAAATGGGACAGACACCGATTTTCAAACCCAGGTCTCCAGTTGCCCGGCCGTGGTGGCGAGACAACTGGAGACCCGGCGATTCCAAGACCGTCCGGAAAGACCCTTTCCCCAATATGTTACATATAACCTGATCGTCAGGGAAAGATCAGTGGTCGCAGACGTTCTCTCCGGGTGTAAGCTCCCCGGCCAGGTATGAACGTAACACCACCAGCGCCTCTTCGGGCGGAGCCCCGGGGATCACCTGGATACCCGCCCCGTTGAACGCCTCCAGTGCCTTCATGCCAAGGCCGCCGGCTATTACCAGCGTCACTCCCTGCTCCGCCAGCCAGGAAGGGATGACACCCGGTGCATGGGGCGGTGGTACGACCGATCTCTCTTCGAGTATCTTCCCATCCCGGACATCGTAGACCAGAAAACGTGAGGCGTGGCCGAAATGGGCGCTCAGGCGATCCCCGTCAAGCGGCAGTGCGATGCGCTGGTTCCCTGCCTCCGGTTGAGTGTCCCCGCCAGCGGACGTGCGGGCCCGTGTCTGGCCGGGATCACCAGTCTTAGCTGATGGTCCGGCCGGCGTGGAGTCAATCCCGGATGAGGATTGTCCGAGTTTCATTATGGACGTGCTGATCTTCTTGAAAGCGTCTTTCAAGGGGCCGGAGCTTCTACTGGCCAGGGAGCAGTCGCCCCGGTCGCAGGCTTCCACCACCTCGGGCGCTATAGGTATCCTGCCAAGGAACGGCACCGACATCTTGCGTGCCAGCCGCTCGGCACCCCCGCTCTTGAACACATCTATTCCCTCACCGCAGTGAGGACAGACGAAGCCTGACATGTTCTCCACAACACCCACGATGGGCGTATTGACCTTCCGGCAGAATGTGATGGATTTCTCGACATCGGCGATGGCGATGTCCTGGGGCGTGGATACGATGATCGCGCCATCCAGGTCGGGAATCAGCTGGCATACCGAAAGAGGCTCATCGCCCGTGCCGGGCGGCGAGTCCACTATGAGGTAATCCAGTGAACCCCACTCCACATCGGCCAGGAATTGCTCGATCAATCCCATCTTCAGCGGACCTCGCCATATCACGGCTTGATCGCTCGAGCTCAGGAGAAAGCCTATCGAGATCACCCCGAGGTTCTCAGAGTACTCAATCGGAGCCGTCCCCGTTCCCGACGCGACCGGGCGTTTTCCATCCAGGCCCAGCATCTTGGGGATGCTCGGTCCGTGGATATCGGCATCCATCAGGCCCACTTTCATGCCCTGCGCCGCCAGCTCTATGGCCAGATAGGCGGCCACGGTGCTCTTGCCCACACCGCCCTTGCCGCTCATCACGATCAGCTTGTGCTTCACCCTGGCCATTCGCTGCGCAATCCTGGCCTTGCGCTCCTCGTGCGCCTGCATCCTGGCATCACCTCCGGCCCCGGCGCCGCCCGTCGCCCCTGTCTTATCACCTGCACCGCTACCACTGCCCGTGCGGCGGCCCTCCTGCTCGTTGACTGCGGTCATTGCTAATCCCCCCTGGATTCGGTAGATGCCTTGACATCAAGTCCTTGATTGGCCAAAGCAATGGTCTCTTCGGCGGCAAGCGTCATCTCCCGCGCCACCTCGCTCTCTGAGTATTCAATCACGGTCCTGCCCTCTCCGATTGCCCGGTTCACGGTTGTGTCGAAAAGGATCTTCCCCAGAAGTGGGATCCCCGCAGACTCAAGGAACCACTCCAT
>JALGWN010000298.1 GCA_025774115.1 bacterium | reverse complement strand
GGTGATCGCTCTGTTCGCGGGGCTTTGCCTGTCTTGCGGGCAGGACAAGGGTGCCGGACCGGATGACGGGACCTTGTTCAAGGTCGAGATCGAGCACTATTTCTCGAGCCATGACGACGACGCCTCTGAGTTCGCCATTAGTAGTTTGCCCTGCCAAAATGCCAGCAACGACAGTACGGTGTCCGGTCTTGATATCTCCGGTGAATGGATCATGGTTTCGGTGAGTGTCCCCGAGGATGGGTCCTATCGCCCCCATTTGGGTTATGCCTCCAATGCTGGGGCTCTCATCAGCCTGAGACTCGAAATGGAAGAGTGCGGCACCTCGACCACGGCCAACTTCCTGCTCACTGGCGGGACCGGCATGCGCTGAGGCCACAATTACCACGATGCTGCCGGGAGCAGCACCCTGAGCCTTACGGCCGGTGAATGCACACTCAAGCTGTTACTCGTTAGCGGCGAGTCAGCGAACTTGGATTGTATAAGCTTCTGGCCTCAATAGCCCCCGCCCAGGCCGGTGAAAACTGCGCATCTGCTTTGTTACACTTGTCCCTCGTCGCTGCGGCGTACCAGAAGTACGCCTCGGTCCTCACGACTTCGCGTGCCTCGCATCCGAACGGTTTTGACCGGCCTGGACCGTGGGGGTGGTGAAAACTGCGCATCTGCTTTGTTACGCTCGCCATTCGTCATTGCGGCGTTCCTGACACCGACGCATCGTTCGGAGCGTTGCCACTCCCGTGGCAACGAATGTCCTCCGTGGTGTGGTTCGTCGCGACAGGAGTCGCGACGCTACGTGAATCGATGTCTGTGTAGCGTCGCGTCTCCGTGCGCGACGAACTTCCGGGGTGGCATACCCTCCGGCGATCGGGCCTGGAAACCCGACACTACCACGGCGTCCCGAAGTTCGAGCTTTGCGGAGCGAAGATCGGGTGGTAGACTGGCAACCGGAGTCTCAATCTGAAGCCCTAACGGCAGGAGCGCCATGGAGAGGCAGCCATCCAAAATCGGTCCGGAGCTGAGGGGCATGCTCCAGGAGGGCAAGGCCGAGGATATTAAGGCCTTCCTCAAGGACCAGCACCCCTACGATATCGCCGAATTCATCGGCAGCCTTGAACCCCATGAGATCGCGAGGATCGTTTTGATTCTGGGCGATCCGCGGGGTCCGGATGCCTTCCAGAAGCTCGATACCGATCTTCAGGTCGAAGTGCTTCTCGAGATGCCCAGACGTGAGGGGGCCCGCCTCATGGAGGATATGGATCCCGATGAGAGGGTGGACCTTCTGAAGGCTCTCCCCGGGGAAGAGGCCGAAAAGGTCATCCCCCTGATTGCCCAGGCGGAGCGAAACGAGATAGCCCGGCTGGCCGATTATGAGGAAGGAACAGCCGGTTCCGTTATGACCACGGAGTACGTCGCCGTGAGCGGTGACCTGACGGTAGCGGAGGCCCTGAGCGAGCTTAGGCGAATTGCTCCGGATCGGGAGACCATATACAATGTCTTCGTGCTGGATGATGACAGGAAGCTCATCGGTGTCATCACCCTCAAGAATCTTTTCATCCTGCCCAGCCTTGCCAAAGTCAAAGATGTAATGAAAAGCGATGCGAAGTCGGTTTCCGTAGGAGACGATGTCGAAGACGTTGCCCGGGTGGTGAGAGACTATGACCTGATTTCCGTGCCTGCGGTAGATGAATCAGACAGGTTGGTCGGGATCGTCACGGTCGATGACGTTGTAGACGTCTTCGAGGAAGAGGCAACCGAGGACATATACCGATATGGCGCCGCCGGTGAGCCCCTGAGATACCTTCCCAGCAGCCCCCTGTCCCTGGCACGGCAGCGGGTGCCCTGGCTCATCCTGCTGGCCGCGGTGGGGTTCATCTCCGGCGCGATAATTCACCGTTACGAAGCAGCCATAACCAGCGTCTTCGCTCTTGCAGTTTTTATCCCCGTAATAAACGCGTCCGGCGGCAATGCCGGCACTCAGGCCTCCACGGTGATCATAAGGAGTCTGGCTACCGGGGAGGTTTCCCTCTCCGATTCGCTGAGGATCTTCTGGAAGGAGATCGTGGTGGGGTTGAGCATGGGGGTGGTGGTAGGCCTGGTCGGGGCGCTTCGGGGTTACCTGATGGAGAACAGCATCCGGCTGGCGGTAACGGTCGGGTTGGCTATGGTTTCGGTGGTGCTGCTCGCTACGGTGATGGGGGCGGTCTTGCCCCTGATCTTCAAGAAGATCAAGCTCGATCCCGCGGTTGTCTCCGGGCCCTTCATAGCCAGCGTACTGGACGTTGTGGCTCTGCTCATATATCTGGAGCTAGCCCGCTACATGCTCAACATCTAAGGTCCCCTAGGGTCCCCGTGGAGTGGTTTCCCGCTGCTGGAACGGAATCAGCCTCTGAGCGCG
>JALGWN010000110.1 GCA_025774115.1 bacterium | reverse complement strand
GAACCCCGAGATCAACTTCAAGAATGCCGGTGATGCCACCACTGAGGTCTGGGCTCTGTACAAGAACGGAGCCAATGATGACCTTCACTTCTACCAGAATGGCGCCAACAGGCTTACGATAAAGAACAGCACGGGCAACGTAGGTATCGGGACCGACAGCCCTGGAAGCTACAAGCTCTACGTCCAGGGGGAGGCTTATTCCACCGTAGCGTGGTCGTTGTCAGATCGCAAGTTCAAGGACGAGATGGGTGGTATAGAAAACGCATTGGACAAGGTGCTTGGCCTAAGAGGCATCCTCTTCAGGTGGAAGACCGAGGAATATGCCGAGAGGGGTTTCCCTGGGGGGGAGCATTACGGGGTAACGGCTCAGGACGCGGAGAAGGTGCTGCCGGAGATCGTAAAGGTGGGGCCGGCCGGCGAGAAGGCGGTCGCCTATGCTGAGATAATTCCGGTCTTGATTGAGTCGATAAGAGAGCTCAAGGCGGAAAACGAGGCCTTGAAATATCGGGTTGTGACCCTGGAACACAAAGTGAACTAGCCCGGATTATTCACAAACTTCGTCGTGAGGCGCCAGGGATAGCAGTGGTGGCAAGGATGGCGCCGCCAGTGCCGGCGGCACCTTGTGAAACAATCCTAGCCGGAATCGGGTCAGTAGTATATGCAAGCGGATTGGATGCAGTTTCCAGGATACGATCACGCCGGATGCAGGTGAATGCACGGACTGCTTGTCGAGGCCTGGGAGGCCATCTTGCTGAAAGAAATCTTGTGCTTCGAGATCAGGTACCATGTCAGGCAGTCGGTATTCTATATGGGTGCGCTGATTTTCTTCACGGCCGGGCTGCTGCTTATGTCCACCAACGCGGGAATTGCTCTGAGTGATGTCCCCGGAACCATCAATCGCGACGCCCCGATTGTGATCGTCCGGGTGCTGACCTTTATGAGTCTCCTGGGACTTTTTGTGATCACCGCGTTTGTGGCCAGCTCGATCCTTCGTGACTTCGAACACAATACCCACATGTTCTTTTTCAGCAAACCGGTGAAGAAGTTCGACTACCTCGTAGGCCGCTTCACCGGTTCTATGGCTGTCTCGCTGCTTCTTATGCTCATCACCGCGGTGGGCATGGTCGCGGGTCGCTTCATGCCGTGGCAGGATGCGGAACGCGTGGGCGCTTTCACCCCTTGGCCTTATGTTTACGGCATGCTTGTCATGGCCCTGCCCAACCTGCTCGTAATGGGCGCTGTCTTCTTTGCGGTGGCCGCTTGGAGCCGACGGCTCCTTGTGACCTATATCTGCGTGGTGGTCTTCCTCGGACTTCAGGATTATGCCGAGACCCTCGTCCGGAACCTCGAGAGCGGCTTTCTGGCAAGCCTGATTGAACCGATGGGTGTTGTTGCCACCGATATGGCCACGAGGTATTGGACGGTTTCCGAGTACAGCGGGGCATTGCCCGAGCTCACCGCGGGGTTGCTCTATAACCGGTTGCTGTGGCTCGGCATCGGCTTCCTCGCTTTCGCATGGAGCTACGTGCGCTTCAGCTACTCGGGGACCCTGCGAAGGCGCGCGGCCGGGAAGCAGATCGAGCGATCGCGCGGGACCTCGGAGGTTATCCCACTGGGAGTAAGGCCCTCGCCGGCGCTCAGACGTTTCTCTGCCCGGAGCAGACTCCTCCAGCTTTGGCATCAGGCGAAGCTGGAGACCTCAACAATTATGAGGAGCGCTCCTTTCATCATCCTCGTCATCATGGGTTTGGCTATCGTCGTAACAACGGCCTTTGTCATCGGGGAGATCCGCGGCACTCCGACCTACCCGGTGACCCGCATGATGCTCCGGTCTGTGGTTATCGGCATGTCCATGTTCCTTACAATCACCATTATCTTCTATAGTGGGGAGACCGTCTGGAAGGAGCGCGCCGATAACCTCGATACCGTAAACGATGCCCTGCCGGTACCGAGCTGGGTGTACCTGGGGGCGAAACTCCTCGCGCTCTTTGCACTCACGGCAACCTTTATGCTGCTGGGCATGCTGACCACGATTGCCGCACAGATCTTCAAGGGCTTCTTTGACATCGAGTTCGGTCTCCATACCAGAGGGGTCTTGATTGCCGGCGCCTACTTCATCTTGTTCTCGGTGCTGGCCGTGTTTATCCAGGTTGTCTCTAAAACCAAGTTCTTGGGCTATCTCATTACGATAACCGTTTTCTTAATGAGCACCTTCGGTCTGCGCCGGCTGGGCGTAGATCACATGCTATACAGATATGCGGGCGCGGTAGATGTACGTTATTCCGATATGAACGGCTACGGCCATCTCCTGGCTCCGTTTCTCTGGGCCAAGGTCTACTGGGGTTTCGTAGCGGCAATCCTCGTAAGCCTATCCGTACTTCTCTGGAGGCGCGGCACCGAGATCGCCGCCGGTCGGCGGCTTGTACTTGCCCGGCGGCGCCTCCATGGCCCGGTCCGCGGGCTGCTCGTGATCGCCTTGGCAGGTGCCATCTCCACCGGGGCTTTCATTTACTACAACACCAACATCCGTAACGACTACCTGCCGAGGCGGCGGGTCGAAGCCCTCCGGGCCGACTACGAAAGGAAGTACCGGCAGTATCGCGATATAAGCCAACCGAGGATCACAGATGTCTATGCCGATGTGGATATCTTCCCAGGCCGGCGGCGGGTCGAGATTCGCGGTCTCTATCGTCTGGAGAACAAAACCCCCAAAGTGATCGACTCACTGCACGTCAGCATCGCCCCCGAGGTAACGATCAACGATCTCGACCCCGGCCCCCACAAAACGGCCGTGTCGGACGAGGTCCTCGGCTACTATATATACGAGCTCGCAGAGCCCATCGCTCCGGGTGAAAGCACGGAGCTTACCTTCGATCTCACGGTAGCCGGCCGGGGCTTTGTTAACAGCGACCCCAATACACATGTGGTCCGAAACGGCACCTTCTTCAGGAACGGCCACTATTTTCCGTCCCTCGGCTATGATGCCGGCGCACAACTGATCGATCGCACCAAGCGGCGTAAACACGGCCTCCCTCCCGTCCCGAGGATGGCTCAGGTCGATGATGACCTTGCGCGTCGCAATACATATATAAGCAGTGATGCCGACTGGATAAACTTCGAGGCCACCGTTAGCACGAGCGTCGACCAGATTGCAATAGCGCCGGGCTGCCTGCAACGGGAATGGCAAGAAGGCGGCCGCCGCTATTTCCACTACGAGATGGATGTGCCGATGCTCAATTTCTACTCGTTCCTATCGGCCGATTACAGCGTCAGGCGGGACGGGTGGAAGGACGTAGCGATCGAAGTCTACTACCATGAACCCCACGACTACAACATCGACCGGATAATCTATGCCGTGAAGCAGTCGCTCGACTACTTCAGCACCAACTTCAGCCCATACCAGCACCGCCAGGTCAGGATCATAGAGTTTCCCTGCTACGAGACCTTTGCCCAGTCCTTCCCCAATACCATCCCGTTTTCGGAGGGGGCGGGTTTCGTCTACCGGTTGGATGATGATGAGGACATCGACTACGTCTTCAACATAACGGCCCACGAGGTTGCGCACCAGTGGTGGGCCCATCAGGTCATCGGCGGGGGCGTTCAGGGTGCCACCTTGATGTCGGAGGCCCTGGCCGAATACTCGGCTCTGATGGTGATGGAGAAGGAGTACGGACCCGATAAGATGCGTCACATGCTCAAGTACGAGCTGGATGGCTACCTGAGGGGCCGGGGTCGTGAGGTTGTGGAGGAGATGCCCTTGATGCTGGTGGAGAACCAGAAATACATCCACTACAACAAGGGCTGCATGGTCATGTATGCCCTCAAGGACTATATCGGCGAGAGCAACGTCAACCGGGCACTTGCCGGCTACATCGAGCAGGTTGCCTTCCAGGGTCCGCCCTATACCAACTCGGTGGAGTTTCTGGAATGCCTAAGAGATGTCACACCCGATTCCCTCGCCTACATAATAGAAGACATGTTCGAGACGATCACACTCTTTTCCAACAAGGTCAAGTCGGCCGGGTACACCAGGCTTGACGACGGGCGCTACCTGGTCGATCTCGAGGTGGAGGCCAAGAAACTCCGTTCGAACGGCCGGGGCCTGGAGACCGAGGTAGCCATCGATGACTGGATCGATATCGGTGTTTTCGGTGAAGAGAGGGTCGGCGGTAAGAAGGAGCAGACCGTGTTGTTTATGGAGAAACGCCGTATCACGGAGCCCAGCACGAGGCTGGAGGTGGTGGTCGATCGCCTACCTGTTCGAGCAGGTATCGATCCGTATAACAGGTTGATAGATCGGGATTCCGACGACAACGTGAAAGAAGTGTCCGAGAGCGCGGGAGCGTCATAGCAATGAAGCAAGATCCCAGAGGGGAATGGAAGGGGCCCGACCATGAGCCAACGGAGGCGCGCATGTTAACGATCAGGAACCTATCGAAGACATATGACAACGGCATCCAAGCGCTTAAAGACGTCAACCTTGAGATCCCCACAGGCATGTTCGGTCTACTCGGCCCTAACGGTGCCGGCAAGTCAACCCTGATGCGTACCATCGCAACACTGCAGGAACCCGACACAGGCTTCATTCGTATGGGGGAGATAGACGTACTCGGCGAGAAGGACGAGGTCCGCAGGGTCCTCGGCTATCTTCCTCAGGAATTCGGGGTCTATCCCAGGTTCTCAGCGGAGGCCATGCTTAACCACTTCGCTGTCCTTAAAGGGATCGCGAACGCCGGCGAGCGCAAGGAGACCGTGAACCACATTCTCCGGATTAGCAATCTCTGGGATATTCGAAAGCAGAAACTGGGGACCTACTCGGGGGGAATGCGGCAGCGCTTCGGAGTGGCGCAGGCGCTTCTCGGCAGCCCGGCGCTGATCATTCTAGATGAGCCCACAGCCGGCCTCGATCCCCAGGAACGCTATCGCTTCCTCAATCTCTTGAGTGAAATCGGAGAGAACATAGTGGTCATCCTCTCCACTCATATAGTTGAGGATGTACGCGAACTGTGTAGTCGCATGGCCATCATTGATGAGGGGAGTGTCATCTTGAGCGGCGATCCCCGGGCGCTCGCCTCCGATCTCACCGGGAAGATCTGGCAGAAGACCGTGGATAAGCATGAGGTCGAGGGCTACCGGGCCTCAATGACGGTCATATCCACAAGGCTGCTGGCGGGCCGCCCCATGATCCGCGTTTTCAGTGACACTCCGCCAGGTGATGGGTTTGAGCCCGTCACGCCGGACCTCGAAGACGTTTATTTCACCGCTTTACCCATTCAACCATGGGTAAACCTATGGTCCTCTGCATAGGCGGACAGCAAAGAGGGCTCCGGAGCGGAACCCTCTTTGTTATTCATGTGAGGAGTGGCCTTACGACCATCCCTCAGGCTTATCGGCTGCTACACTTCTCCTACCAGGGTCGTCGACCGCCACCGCCGCCGCCCGGGCGTCCCCCACCACGGCCGCCACCGCCACCGCCACCACGCCCACCACCGCCACCACGCCCACCACCGCGACCACCCTCATCGCGGGGCCGGGCCTCATTGACCCTGAGCATTTGACCCTTTAGATCGCTCCCGTTAAGAGCGCCGATCGCAGCCTGAGCCTCGTCGTTGTTCGCCATCTCTACGAATCCGAACCCCCTCGACTGACTGCTGAACTTGTCTGTGATTATTCTGGCTGTGGAAACCTGCCCGTGAGCCTCAAAGGCCTGTCTCAACTCGTCTTCGGTTACGCCGTCTGCCAGATTACCGACATAAATATTCATCTCCTGCTCCTCTTTAGTGTGAACAGACAGGCCGGGCTCTGATCTCGACTTAATTGGATAGAATCGCCAGCCGCTCTTCTACTAGATCCAATCGGTCGGGCTTTCCAGGACACAGTGCCGTTCACCGAAATTTCCGGGACCTGCGGTAGCGGTCCTCGGCACTTCCAGATTCGCGCTTTTTCACCTCCATTGCACACAGATCTGGGGGTTCGACTGTCAAATGCGACTGTTTCTCGATAATCTTTGCTCGCATCTTCCTCAAGCGTTTGCGGTGACTACCACTGGGTATTATACGTCTGTCTTTGTTCGAGGTCAAGACCAAACATCGCGGGCCGGAATGCGGTCCCACAACGGAAACGGCATGCAACACGGTCCGGCTTAGGTCAAGATTCTATAGAGGTTCGCGACCTGCTTGCCGGCGTTGACGCAGGCACGGCAAGCGCTCTTGGTTTCATTGACAATAAGCCTGTTTGCGAAATACTTGGTCATGCTTGGGACCATCCTGCATATGTATGAGCTGTTCTCGAGAGCCTTCCCGGGCCGACCGTAGAATGACGCGTAAGCCGATATCAACAGATTGGTCAGCCGCTCGGGAGATATATGGTCCAGCTTTATGGTGGGGTACATACCCGAATACAGGTTGTAGTCCCTGGTGAGGAGGCGATCGGCCACTCTTTCATAAAGCTTGGCCCCAGGGTAGGGTGTGAGCAAAGAGAACTGAGCTCTGATGGGGTCGAGTTCTTTTGCGAACTCTATGGTGCTCTCGATCATCTCCTCGGTTTCATCCACAGCCCCGAGGATAAAGGCCCCGGTTACCCTGACCTTGTTGTCCTTGAGGATCGCAATTGCGCGGCGAGCATCCTCGGTGCCGGCCTTCTTGCCGTAAGCATCGAGCATCTCCTGGCTGCCGCTTTCGAAACCGATGAACGTCCAGCTGAAGCCGGCTCTGGCCATAGCACGTACCATCTCGGGGTGTTTAACCACGGTGTCGACCCGCGTCATCGCGGCCCAAACAAGGTCCCAGCCATTGGCGCTTATCCTCTCGGATACCTTGATGGCGCGTTCGGGATTCAAGGTAAAATTGTCATCCACGAATGAGAGGGCACTGTAGCCGTGCTTGTTATGGATGATGTCGATTTCTTCGAGCATGTTCTCGACCGACCTCGCTCTCCAACGCACACCGAAGAACTCGGACGAGGAACAGAAGTCGCAGTTGAAAGGGCAGCCCCGGGACGTAACCATGGTGGTCATCAGGCGACCGTTCATCCTCTCTCTGTAGAGGTCTAGGGGCAGGAGGTCCCTTGCCGGGAAGGGTAGCGAGTCGAGGTCATGGATGAAGGGAGCATCGGGGGTCCTGAGAACCTGGCCGTTAGCCAGGTAGGACACGCCCCTGACTTCCTCGAAGGGTTTGCTCTTGGCGAGAAACTCCACCAGGGAGAGAAACGAATACTCACCCTCGTTTCGGACAACGTAGTCTATTACTCCTGTTGCCAGGGCCTCCTCGGCCATGAAGCTCACATGCGGCCCACCCACAACCACTGTGGGGCCGTGTTCCTTTGCCGCTCGGGCGATCTCAAATGAGACCGGGCACCTTGAGGTATCGACCGAGATCCCCACGATATCGAAGTCACCATAAGGATACTCGGACCAGTGTCTGGTCTCGACGTTGAAATCGACGATGTTTACCTCGTATCTGTCTCTGAGTAAGGAGGCCATGTATGCTAGGCCGAGCGGTGGGCGGCTAACGCCGAGCACACGATATGAAAAACCGGCCGGCGGACTGACCAAGAGAATTCTCATCATAAACCCCAATCCGACTAGAAAAGCCTGTGTGCACAATACGACAGATAGGGATGACATGTCAAGCGGTGTCTTGGCCAGGCCGGTGAAGAACGTCCATCTGCGGTGTTATGCTCGCCGTATCTCGCTGCGGCGCACGCCAGTGCGCCTCACTCGCGCCGCCTTCGCCTGCCTTGCATCTGGGCGCTCTTGACCAGCCTGGTTAGAGGTGAGGCCGGTAAAGAACGCCCATCTGCGGTGTTACACTCGGCTCCCGGCCCCGCGGCGTACCCATTGGTTCGTCGGAGGTGGAACCCCGACGCTACAACGGCGTCCCGTACGCGGCAACGCTACACCATCACGTGCGCCGGATCGTTCTACGGTAGATCCCCCCGGCCCGCTTCATTAGACGGAACCCGATCATCTCCCGCCTCAGAGTCGCCACGTCCTCATGGAACTCGACCAGTATCCGGTTTACTTCCATCTCGGTATAGTCACGCTCCGGCTCGAACTCCTCCACAAGCTTCGCCAGAATGATCTGCCGCTTCTTCATCTGGCCGGGGATCTGTTTCAGTCGCCCGTGTCTCAGGAATGTGTCGAGCACCTTGGCGCGATAAGCGTCCTCCTCAACCCGTTTGGTGAGACC
>JALGWN010000297.1 GCA_025774115.1 bacterium | reverse complement strand
CACACTCCAGATCTCCGTTTCTTCGACCGCAGGGTCTATGGGCTTGACTACACCCTCATACAACAGCCACTCGTCGGGTCCCTCGATCATGGGTACTTCGGCTGTCTCAGCCTGCTCGCCTTCCTCCTCCTCCTCCTCCTCACCACCACATACCTCACTGAGTTCACTCAGGAAATTCAGCATGTCGAGGCAATCGCTCAGAGCGTCAAGTATTCCGGAGTCGTCGTCATCTTTGTCTTCGTCCTTTTTGGGGACCCTCCTCTTCTCCTGTGCTTGTCGACTGTGCGGTGTAGGAATCGGGGCCTGGGAGGAGCTTGCAGCTACGCTGGTTTCGCCCATGGCGGCTACGGCCAAGTCGAGGGCCGCCCTTGCATAGAGCCTCGGCGATAGCATATTCTGTCGGTCAAGTGGGCCGCCGGCACAGCACCATGCGGCGCTCGACAGGCAGATGAGGTTAATCGCGGTTATTGCTACCATAATATGGTGCTTCATGGCTGCCTCCTAATGTGCCTCCGTCAGAAGAAAGAGTAACCGAGCGTGAGGCCGGCGTAGAACAGAACAAAAGCATCGTGCTCAATCCAATCGAGTGTCAATGACTCCTTGTATTTCCCCTTCCAGGGTATGACAGAGATCCCCGTGCTTATCCCGATCGGAACTTGGCCTCCTGCCAGATAGCAGAGCTCAAGTCTCGCACCGCCCCCGACTCTCCACTTCCGGATCTCGTCTCTTCGCTTATCTTCTCGGACCACGTTATGATCGTCGAACTCGACGAAGTGAATCTGCGCGCTCTCCTCAACGTGGAAGAGGGTGGGGCCTATGCTCCAGGTGAAAGACCCATAACCTTCACTGAATGGGAAGTACTGCCCGGCATGCAAATCTATGGCGAGGATCTTGATATCGCTGTCAGTCGGGATATCCCGGCTGCTATCAACATCTCCTTCAGTATACGTGATTTTGTAGTTGTACTGCGGTTCTCCATCTACGTGGCTATGGCTTGCGCCAAGCCCGACCTGGAACGAGCCTATGGGGCAGATCCGCAGCATGGCACCAGACCGGAAACCTCCGTGTTTGTATTCCTCGTGCATATCTTGTCCAGCGGTTTGAGCCCACGAGAAATCAGCCAGTATCTGCCACATTGGCCGATCCAAAGATGGGGCGGCAATACCGGCATAAGTCGAAGTCGGTTCCTGTGGTGGGGCCGGGGCGAGCTCTTCCGGTGCAGCATAGGCCGGCTCCGGCTCCTCTGCTACCTCAGGAGCAGGCGGGACTTCTGCCGCCACATCCTGCGCTAGGATCCAGCCGGAAAACGGATAGGGCTCGTACCCCATCACCCTGAACCACTCAGCGGTCACGAAGAACCTGTTCTCAAGTACCTCGATTCTTGCCCCCCTGGGGATCCTGTCGACAACCTCGGCGCCTAAAACTTCGCCGCCGGGAATATTCCATAGGGTGATATCTTCTGCATCCGGATCAAGGGGGGCAATCAGGCCTGCAAAAACGTTGAATCTATCGGGCGCCTCCATGCGTCGTTCCGGAGTGGGAGGGACAGCGGATGCTTGAGTCCGGTCATCGTCATCACCTTCGCAAATGCTCAGAAGGATGGCTTCGAAAAGGTCACCCATACAGTCACCCATACAGTCATCCATAGAGCTGCTATCGTCGTCCTCATCCTCGTCGTCCCGATCGTCCTTCTTCTTCTTTTTCTTCTCAGGCTTGGGGACCCGCTTCTTCTCCTGGATTTCGGGTGTGATCCCTGCAAGCACGACCTGATCGTTCTCTCCTCTAATGCTTTCACCGATTCTCCCGCATCCCGTGATTGAGTCAGAGGAATCGGCAGCAGTATCGGCGCCCAAGGCTAAAGGACGCAGGCAGAATGCGGCAAGCAGGATCAGGAAGAGCATGATGTGCTTCATAGCTTACACCTCCGTGTCGCCGCGTGCGATCCGGGAAGGCCCCGTGGCCGCAGTTGGCTGGCAGATGTGGGTGTTCCGTAGCCCGTGGGAGTCCAGTCTCCTGGACTCCCATCCTTCTTGAAGCTCAAGGCAGACATTTATCTCTGCACCGTTTCCTTCGCTGATTGCCTCGCTGGCGGTTGTTTTTGATTCGAAACCTTCCGCGGTCACGGAAAGATGTATCCAAGTACTCGAATTTTCGTCTAGTTTTGATGATTCAATAGTGATCCTGTACTTCCCGTCGCTGCCCGTAACGTCACTTCCCAGGGGCATCCCAGTGAGGTTTCTGACAACTTGTACTGTAGCGCCTTTCAAGGGACTGCCGCCCTCACACGCGGTTATCTTTCCGTCAACGACAGTAAGGCCAAGCATAGCGTTAACCACATCGCCGCAGGAGGTAATGATGGTTAGAACGATCAGAAGGCTCAGGACGGCAAGGGCATATCGCCGGGATATGCAGCCGTCGCTCGTCTTATCTCGTAGCAAATTCGGTATCACAAATCTCCTCCAGCTCCGAACAGAGAAGTGCCCCGCCCCCTTCCGCCCTCTTCAGGCTACCAGAGTGCAACTTAGATCACACCCTCTGCATGTCCGCCTGTGCTGGTGCTGTGAGGAGTGTGACCGCGCACAAAGCAAACGTGAATACACGGTTCCTACTCATTCAGAGTATCCTCCTTCATGACGCTGCGATGACAGATCTGAACCCAATGGAGACATTTTCACAGTATTCATGCCTC
>JALGWN010000296.1 GCA_025774115.1 bacterium | reverse complement strand
GATTGATCCTTCGGATTTCGGCGTTCGCCGCCCGGGCCACCTTCACGGTATTGGCGCCGGACTGTTTACTAACGGATATTCGGACGCCCGGCTGGCCGTCGATCCGGATGAGCTTGCGCACCTCCTCCCACGAATCCACGACGTCGGCGACATCCCGGATCTGTATCGGTGTCCCCTGGCGCGTGGCGATGACCGTATTCTCGATCTCCTCCAGCGTGCTGAATTCTCCCTGCGTACGTATGAGAACCTCGGCGTTGCCTTTCTCGAAGAGGCCGGCGGGGATATTTCTGTTCTCATTATAGAGGGCCGAGAGGATGTTGTCGGTTGAAAGCCCCAGGGCCTTGAGCTGAGCGGCCCGGAGATCGATGTGAATCTCCCGCATCAGCCCGCCCCAGATATCGACCGCAGCCACACCGGGTACCCGTTCGAGCCTGTATTTTACCTGGTCCTCGACAAGCTGACGAAGATCGAGAGGGTTCATGCTGCTGGATACGCCCATGATGAGAATGGGGAAGGCGGAAAGGTCGAACTTGCGTATCATCGGCCTTTCAATGTCTTCGGGCAAGCGCCCAAGAGCCCGGTCGATACGATCGCGGATATCGTTTGCGGCAACGTCCAGGTTTGTGCCCCAGTCAAACGCCACCCTCACCATGCTCCTCCCCTCGGTGGAAGTCGAGGTAATCTCCTCCACGCCCTGAACGGCCGCCAGCGCCTCCTCGATGGGGCGTGTGACCAGCTCCTCCATCTCCTGGGGCCCGACATTGCCGTAACTTGTGACGACCGAGATCGTCGGGTAGGTTATCTCCGGCATGAGGTCGATCGAGAGCCGCGAAAGCGATACGATACCGAGGGTCAATACTATCAGGAAGATCACGGCGGTCAAAACGGGGCGCTGGACCGGCCCCTTAGCGGTGTTCATCTATTCGATTCCTCTCACATATCCTGTGGGCCGCCGTTCGGACTTCCGGCCCGGTTGCCCGTGTTCTCGGGCAGAATGACGGTGCTGCCTTCCGTGAGGAGATGCTGCCCCAGCGAGACCACGAGGCCGTCGATTTGTGGCGAAAGGATCTCGGTCCTGTCGGGAGCACGTATTCCGGTCTCGACGGGGACGAAATGGGCGGCGGTTTCCCCTTCCCTTATCACGAAGACACCGTCCGAGCCGTTCCGGGTGACAAGCGCCTGAGTGGGGACTACCTGAGCGGATGCCTGCTCCGCAAGTACCACGGTCACCTTGCAGAACATGCCGGGCTTGAGCAAAAGCGAGTCATTCGCCACCTCAATCTCCATCTTAGCCACCCGCGAGGCTTCCTGGAGCATCGGCGCGATACGCGATACCTTCCCATAGAAGGATCTGCCCGGAAACGCGTCCACCTGGATTTCAGCGGTCTGGTCTATTCGAACCTGGCCATATACGCGCTCGATAACCGTGGTCCTTACTATCACGGTATCGATACCGATCACCGCCACAACGGGTGAATTGGGGGCGAGCATGGTGCCCTCGTCGACATAGCGCTCGCCGATGAATCCCGGTTCGGTGGCCGCGAGTGTCGTATACCCCAGACGGATCTTGGCCGAGTTCAGGGCAGCCTGCCGCTGCTCCACCTGTGCCTTTGCCAGTTCCATCCGGGACGCGAGGGCATCGTATCTTGTCCTGGCGGTCTCGAGTTCGGCGCGCGAGGCAATGCGTTTCTCCTCGAGGGACTCTATGCGAACCAGGTCCTGCTGGGCCAGCTCGAGCTCGCTCTTGGCCCCCGCAAGGTTGGCATATGATATTCTCAGGTTTGCCTCCGCCTCGAGCACCAGTTGCTGGTACTCTCCATCATCGATTTTCGCGATGAACTCGCTGCGCTTGACCCAGTCGCCAATCCGCTTGTTGATCCTGACCAACCTGCCGGACACCTTCGGGGCCACGATATACTGGTAGAGTGGGTAGACACTGCCTGTAAGCTCGCGGGTTTCCTGGATTGGCTCATAGCGGACGCTATCGACCTCGACCGCAACCGGCGGTGGGCCGAAGCCCCCGGAAGCCCCGCCTTGACCGCCGAGTATGAGAAGCGCAATGCGCCAGACGAACACTACGAGAAACAGAGCCCCGACTATCCAGACAATGTGCTTTCTTTTCATGAAGTCGATTCCACCTCTCTACAGATTAGATTCACACGCACCTGTCCGGTAGTATAATAGAACCCCGTGGCGAGTGCTATTCTAAGAGCATGTCCTTTGAGGGCAGCCAGAGTCCGTCCACCATCGGGTCTCTGCGCCCGACGATTCGTCGTGACGGGAGTCACGACGCTACGGGGATGGGTGTGCGCCCGGTCCTGTCGTCGTAGCGTTTCCACTCCCGTGGCAACGAACGGGCTTTGTATCCTCGGGTCTATGTGCCCGACGGCTGTGTGCTGTGCCTGACGCCCTGTGCTCC
>JALGWN010000295.1 GCA_025774115.1 bacterium | reverse complement strand
AGCCATGCCCTGTGTCGATCAGTAACGAGTGGGAAGAAGACCTGTGGGAGAAGAAGGCTATTTATGTTCCTACGGCGGGTTCTCTTCCCAATGTCCCGACCATCGATCCGCAACATTGCACGAGGCTTAATGGAAGTGATGAGTGCAATGCATGCGCGGAGGCCTGCATGTTCGGAGCGATTAAACTGGACGACAAGGATGAGGAACTCGTTATTGAAGTCGGGGCGATAATCATCGCTACAGGTTCAAGTACATATGATGTGTCGAGCCTGGAGAAGCTTGGCTATGACTCGTTCCCCGGTGTGTTTTCACCACTCGAATTCGAAAGGCTCTTTGCATCAAACGGCCCGACAGAGGGTGAACTGACGATAAGGGATACTGAAAGTGTTCCCTCAAAGATCGCTATAGTACACTGTGTCGGCAGAAAAGAAGTGGGATACTGTTCGAGCGTGTGCTGTATGTATTCACTGAAATTAGCTCATTACCTGAAACATAAACTCCCGGATTGCGTCGTCACGAATATTCACTCGGACATCTGTGTCCATGACAAGACTTACCAGAAATTTTACGAAGGAGTCAGAGGCACTGATACTGAGATGCGCTTCTGCTCTTCTATGGCCGATGTTTCCGTTTCAGGTAACGGGAACGGCCTTAAGGTAACCTATTCCGGCGGCAAGGGCGAAGAACAGGCTGTGGATGCCGACATGGTAATCCTCGCCGCAGCGATGGTACCGACAAAGGGATCCGCGACGCTTGCCGGAATCCTCGGGATAGAACTCGACGAGATCGGATTCATCAGGTCTCTCAGTGAGAACGTCGGCTCTATCGAGACTTCGAGGGAAGGTGTTTTTGTAGCCGGTTCCGCCGAGGGACCCAAGGACATTCAGACATCTGTGATACAGGCCGAGGCTGCAGCCGGAAAAGTTATGGCACTGCTTAATGCCATGGTGGAACCGGCAACAGTCGAATCAGGGGCTGGTGAATAGGTGAAAGCTAAAGTTGGAATATATATCTGCGAGTGTGGACCCAACATATCCGAGAGGGTGGATATCGAGAAGATCAGCGAAGAACTGCTTTCCTCGGGTGAGTATGATGACGTCGAATTGGTCGTCAGGAATTACGGGCTCCTATGCTCTGGTGACGGAAAGACATATCTTGAAGAGGAAATCACATCAAACGCTTTTACTCATCTGGTGATCGCAGCCTGTTCGCCAAGGGACCACAATACGACCTTCATAAATGTCTGCAAGAAGACCGACCTGAATCCCTACATGTACAAGATGGTCAATATCCGTGAGCACTGTGCGTGGATAATCCCTGACAAGGACGAGGCTACAGAAAAAGCCATACAATACATCCGTGGTGGCATCAAGAGGGTCCTGCACCAGTCCGAACTCTTTGAAAAGCAGCTGGATATCACTCCTGATGTGCTGATCCTCGGTGGAGGTATAGCCGGTATGGAGGCAGCCATTGCTCTGGCAGGAGAGGAGAGAAGGGTCTTTCTTGTCGAGCGGTCCTCTCAGCTGGGTGGGGTCTCTCTGGGCTTGAACAGGATTCTTCCAAGACAGGGCGGAAAAGTGGAAAAGCTCCAGTCGCGCCGGGGTGAGGTCGAACAGAACGAACACATCAAGCTCTACCTGGACTCTGAACTCAGGAGTGTCATCGGATTTCTCGGAAATTACGAGGTGACCGTAGGTTCCGGCGAGGAAAAAGAGGGTGTGGAACTGATAGTCGGAGCAATAATAGTCGCGACAGGATTCAAGCTACCCGAAATAAAAGAGCTGCCCGGTTATGCCTTCTCCGATATAGATGAAGTTTACTCATCTATCGAGATAGAGCTGATGACAGCAGCAGACAAGAAAATAGCTATGCGTAATGGCAAAGAGCCGGCATCAGTAGCACTGATTCACTGCGGCGGCCGGAGCGAGGGGGGCTATTGTTCGCAGATATGCTGCAGCTACATGATGAAGATCGCAGGCTATATCAAGGAACAGTCGTCGGATATCGAAGTCGTCGAGTATTTCAAGGATCTTTGCCTCCCGAACAAGGAGGATCAGAAGTTCTACGAGGAGACCGCGGCGAGCGGTGTAGAATTCAGGCGTTTCGGCAAGTTGGAAGTCGATGGTACGTCCGTTGTTTCTACTGGAATGGATGGGGCCGAGTCGAAGCAGGAGTTCGATATGATCATCGTCGCTCCGGCAATGCTCCCTGCTGAGGGTACGGAGACACTGGCCGAACTGCTCGAGATCCCATTGCACGAGACAGGATTTTTCGAGGAAGCACATCAGTCGACGAATGCGGTCGGAACGACCACTGACGGTATCTTCGTTATCGGTGCAGCACAGAGGCCGAGAGGGATAAGTTCTTCCATGCTGTTTGCCCAGGCTTCCGCCGGCAGGATCTCTTCACAGCTCATACCTG
>JALGWN010000294.1 GCA_025774115.1 bacterium | reverse complement strand
CGAGTCGCCCTCCTTCACACTCTCTACTCCCTCACCCACGCGTTCCACAACACCGGCGAATTCATACCCGGTAACGAACGGGGGCTTGCCGGAATCGGGGTAGAGCCCCATGCGGGCGGTGATATCGGCGAAGTTGATTCCGACGGCCTGGACAGCCGTACGGATTTCACCCGGTCCGGGTTCCGGATCGGGTTGTTCCACATATTCAAGAACCTCTGGTGGGCCGAATTTCGGAACACGAACCACGTGCATGACTACCCCCTGGTAAATCGGTTACACTCTACCGGTCAGTCCTGAGGAGCCTGTTGCAGAAACCGACGACAGGCTCCAGAGATCAGATGATTCGATTCTGGAGAATACACATGCTCCGCGATTGCGGTCCTGTCAAGGCTCCTCCATCCTGCGGGACAATCCGCCTGCTTCCGGCGATCCTCTCCCTCATTCTTCTCCTCACCGCCTGTGGTGACGGGGGCAGCCCGAGGCGGGAGGAAATAGATGGAATCGAGCATGTGAGGAATCGGTCCAGACCGGCCGATGGCAATCCAATGCCGGCACCCCGGCCGGCTATTGACCTCATCAAGCTTGAGGGAGGCACGGGCAACTATCCCGCCTGGTCCGCAATCAGGGACGTTCGCGCTGTTGAAGGTGTCGGTTGGGCGGCCGTGGACATGCATCGAACCGAAGTGATCTGGTTCGATGATACGGGGAACCTGCTGGCTACCATGGACCTCTCCCTGCCCGGCCTGGGCCTCACCTCTCCCATCGCGGTGGCGTTTAACGACACAGGTGGTGTGTGTGTCGACATGGCGCTGCGGAGAGCCCTTTCCTTTACAGCAGACGGAACCCGCCTCTCTTCCTTCCAGATCGACAATGGCCTGCCGATGGATCTCGACATCGGCTTGAGGGGTGATCTCTACGTGCTCATCTCATCACACCCGAATGACGGCCGCGAATATCTACTCCAGGTTCGACGGTACGGTGCCGGTGGCGCACCACTGCATATCGCGGGCTCTGACAGCCTGTTGATCGAACACCTGGATGGGGGAGATATGGATAAACCGGCCCCGATGAGTATCAGCATGAGCCCCCGGAACACTCTCTATGCTGCCGGTTGCGATTACATGGTCCATCAGGTTCTTGCCGATGGCAGTCAACGGGTAATCACCCGCCCCACGATCGAAAGCCGGATCCCCGACGCCGTACTGGCGCAGCGGATAAACCTCATGAGACGGCGGGTCTCAAGCCAGCAGCATGAGGTCCCGATCATGGAGACACTGGCGATCGTCCAGGTCATCGCTCTCGACAGCGGCGGGGTACTCGTCCAGACAAACGAGTGGCATCCCTCCATGCTGGATGAGGAGGTCTGCACACGGTGCACCATCCTGCTTCTCGATCAGTTCTCCGAGGATGGAGTATTCGAACGCCGGCACGCGGTAGAACTGCCGACACCTCACATGCTCATACAGATCACCGATGAAGCAGCAGGGTATCTCTTCGGGTATGCGGTTCCCGCCGCTGGTGAGGGTCCGACCTGTATCTTCCGATTTCGGCTGGATGTGGGGCCCTGACCGTCCCTGTTTAATTCAGAACTTATCGTAATTGTACTTGTGACTATCATGTGGAACATCAGGCAGTAATCCAACCCTATTTATCTCTATTAGTGTCACGCTATAATGTCTGCAATACTTCCGTTATTTACGTTCTGGTAAATGCTTTATTAACTTGCGCTAATAAAACAGCCAATTACATTGTATGTTTCGTTTCCAATAATTACACAATTACCAGGGGAGTATTCATACATGGCCGAGTTCAAACATATTAAGGGCGGGGATGCGGAAAAGCGTTTCGCAAAAAGTCGTGTACATGGTGTGACCCGCGAATACATGACCTATCTGGAGACACTGAAGAGCGAAGGCGGGGTCGGCGTCCTGAAACCGGGGCGCGGTGAAAACCTGACGACGCTGCGGAATCGTGTCCGTCGCTCAGCCAGCCTGCTCGAGATGCAGATCAAGACCCAGCGGGACGGCGACGAGCTGCTGATCAAAGTCCAGAAGTGACATTCCGGACATTCCGTGTGGAAAAGGGTGGTCCGATCGGCTGCCCTTTTTCTTTTGAGGTTGAAACGTCTTCTCATGTTCACCGTATTTCAACATGAAAGGTTGACCAGCCTGACCCGTATCAGGTGTATGGAGTTTCGACACATACCGATAACACTGATAACACTGATAACACCGGAGATAACCATGCAGCACTCAGCGAAGCGAGGGATCGTGCTAAAGGGCCTGGCGGTCCTGCTCCTGGTCGCCTCGGCAACCGCCTGCGGGGGTTCGAAAGCCACCATGCAGGAGATCGACGGCGTCCTGCACGTCATGAATCCCGCCGAACCCCTGAAACCCAACATGAAGGTCGAGATTGAGGAGTTCATC
>JALGWN010000293.1 GCA_025774115.1 bacterium | reverse complement strand
CGGCCCCCAATCGACCGGGGAATTGGCCCGTCTGGGTAGATCGCTGGGCGGTGAAGGCATAACCGTGACGACCATCGGGGTCGGCCTTGATTATAATGAGGACCTTATGACTGCTCTGGCCGCCCGGAGCGGAGGCAATTCCTACTTCGCAAGCAGCGGGCACGAATTGCCGAAGATATTCGCTGAGGAGATAGGTGAAGCCATGACCGTCGTCGCACGTGATATCCGCATTCGGCTTCGCTGCCCCGACGGCATGAGGCCTATCGGCATCGTGGGCCGCGAGGGTGAACTGGAGGGGCAGACGATGTCGGTAACCGTGGGCGAGCTCTACGGCGAGAACACAAAGTTCGCGCTCTTCGAGGTCGAGGTTCCGGCAAATGAGGCGGGTAAGCACCTGGAGATCGCCCAAGTCGCCGTGGAATATTCCGATCCCTACACCAACGAAAAGTCGGAGGATAACCTCAGCGTTGCCGTGACCTATGAACGGGATGAAGATGCGGTTCGAAGCGAGCAGGACAAGGTCATCACCAAGGAGGCGGCCCTCGCCAAGGCGTCCGAGGCCAAGCGCGAGGCCGTAGGGTTGGCCGACAAGGGCCGCTACGAGGCCGCTGCAGGCGTTCTCAGGGCCAATGCTTTAGTGCTTGAAAAGGTGGCCGAGGAGTGCGATAACGATGCTGAGGTCCTTATAGAGGCTGAGAAGTGCGAAGAGATTTCTTCGGACATCAAGGTCAATGCGGGGTTCACCAGGTACCTGCGCAAACGGGTTGTGAATGAGGTGTACACCCAGACAACCCAGCAGGGTTATGTATCCGATGATAGTACGAAGACAGACAACGAAAAGGACAATGAGTAACACCGGTCCCGTTCGGCGGGTGCCGCGAGTGTCGATCGCGGCGCCTGCCGGAGAGCCGAGGTGAGGCTAAGATGGCGCGATATCGTCTGAAGCGATACCTGGGAATCGTATTCATAGGGGTTGTGATCGTTCCCGCCGTCGTATTGAGCTTCATCGCCATAAGGGCGATAAGCCATGAAGAGGCCTACATCGAAAAGCAGATCGAGGGTACACTCTCGGCCGAGGTTACCCATGTCGCCGCCATCGTACAGAGCGAGCTTGCCGAGATCCGGGCCGAACTGGCCGGTACACTTGTGATACCCACCGGTGACGATCCTTCGGGACCGCTTGAAGAGTGGCGCCGGGCATCCAAACTTGTGGACGTTCCCTTCCTCCTCTCTCCAACCTACGAAATCCTCTGGCCGGCGGCGGCGCCCGGACGCGAGGCGGATGAGGAGGTATCCGACGCCGAGGATGCGGTCGAAGACGCCCGGGGCTCCGATGAGGCAATCATAAAGGAGAAGGAAACGATCTTTCTCGAAAACCAGCAGGCCTTCCTCTCCGATGAGGAGACAACACCTGTGTACGAGAACATCGCCGTGGCTTACAAAGATGAAATCCTCGACGGACGGGCGCCCACGGGAGGGGAAATAGCCGGTATCGTCGGCAGCATCACGCGGCCCCTGATGGAATCCGAAGCGAAATCCGAGGCGGCGGGCGAGTATGCAGAGCACGCCCGGACAGAAGCGCCGGCAACCGAGGAGCGGCTTGTGGACACAGATAGCACTCCTGGGGGGGATACGTACGCAGACGGCAGGTACGGGCTTTCCAAGGGACGGGCCTCCGAAGACCTCCGGGTCGACGGGGTTCCGGACGAACAGGCCTCGCAAACGTGGACCGCCCCCGAAAATCTTGTGAGCAGGGAGGCGCCGTCCACCGAGACCCCGGCCGACCCCACCCGGAGTGATGGAGTTTCCAACTATCAACTCGAGAGGCAGTCGGCCATAAGCCGGTTCGTAGAGAATGAATCGGTCCGCAAAAAGGTATATGAAAAAGCAGAGCGGGAAGGCCAGCAGATCCTCTACAGAAACGTTGCACCCACCGATCAAGATGAGTCCGGGGCCATGGCCGGGATGGAGGATCTCGATATCGGCGCCGATACGAAGCAGGAGTCCCCTAGCGTCCGCCCTGAGGAGCTCACCGCAGCCGACAGGGCGTCCGTCGCAGAATTGGACGCCTCGCAGCAGGATGAGCCCACTGATAAGCCGACCCAACCCGCGCGCACCGGCGTTCCCAAGTCTACACCCACCCGGGCCGAAGCAACCCGGGAGTCCGTGGCTCGAGGTAGAATCCGGTCGGTATTCCTCCAGCTCCTCTACTGGCAGCAGACCGAGGGGGGAAACATCGTCGGGTGTCTCGTCGACTCGCGCGAGGTCAGGGAGCGTATCATAGGTACACTGCCGGGCATCTACTCCACGGTAAGGATCCTCACCGTGCTGGACGAACTCGGACGCCCGGTGATCGTACCTCCGGGCCATGAGGATCGTGACTGGCGCAGGCCTTTCGTCGCCGAGGAGATCAGCGAGATGCTTCCGCGCTGGGAGATAGCCGCATACCTTACAGATCCCAATATCATCTCATCCAGGGCTCAGGTTGCCACGTCGGTAATGTGGATACTCATCCTTTTCCTGTTCGTATCCATCGTCGGCGGCGGCGTGCTTGTCGTGAGATCGACCTACGCCGAGATGAGGCTCGCCCAGCAAAAAACCACGTTCGTGGCCAATGTCTCCCATGAACTCAAGACACCCCTGACGTCCATACGCATGTTCGCCGAGATGCTGAGGGACGGGCGCCAGCCGGACCGGGAGAAACAGAAACAGTACCTGGACATAATGACCTCCGAGACCGAGCGGCTCACCCGCCTTGTCAACAATGTGCTGGATTTTTCCCGCATGGAGCGGGGCGAGAAGCGCTACACCATGAGAGTGACCGATCTCGTGGCCCTGGCCTCAGGTGTCGTCGCGAGCCAGCGGGCAAGATTGGAGCACGGCGGCTTCGAGGTGTCCTTCAATACGCGGACGGGCCCCGTGAGGGTTAACGCCGATGAAGAGGCCCTCAAGCAGGCCCTGGTCAATCTTCTCTCCAACGCCGAGAAGTACTCCGCCGAAGCCACACGGATCGAAGTGAGCGTGAGACAGGAGGCCGGGTCGGCCGTGATCAGCGTAAGTGACAGAGGCGTCGGAGTCCCGGCCACGGAGGCCGGGAGGATCTTCGACGAGTTCTACCGTGCGGATGACACGCTGACCTCCAAGGTCAAAGGCGCCGGCCTGGGCCTTACTATCGCCAGACGCATCCTGAGAGACCACGGTGGAGACATAAGGCTCAGGAGCCGCGAGGGCGGCGGCAGCACTTTCGAGATCGTATTGCCCGTTGCCGGAGGGAAAACATGAAAGACACCATCCTTGTAGTCGAAGACGATGCCGCTATCCTTTCAGGCATCGTCGATCTGCTTTGTGGCGAGGGCTTCAATGTATCTTCGGCCCGAGACGGCGCCAAGGCCATGCGGCTGTATCGTGAGAAGAAGCCCGACCTTATCCTCCTCGATATCATGATCCCGGAGAAGAGCGGCTACGAAGTCTGCAAGGAGATCCGGCGGGAGGACCCCCAGACCCCCATTCTGATGCTCACCGCCAAGGGCGAGGAAGTCGACAAGGTGGTCGGGCTGGAAATAGGCGCAGACGACTACATAGTCAAACCTTTCAGCGTGGGCGAGCTCCTGGCCAGGATCCGGGCGGCCTTACGGCGCGCTAATACCAAACGGGGCGCCAGGAAGTGGGACGATCGACCGCTGAAGTTCGGAAACGTGCGTATAGACCCCAGGACCCTGAAGGGCCGGAAGGGAAAACAGGAGTTCCCGGTCACATTGCGCGAGGTACAGCTTCTGCAGTTCTTCCTGGAGCATGAAGGGGAAGCCCTGGATAGATCGCTCATACTCGACGAGGTCTGGGGAATCAAGTACGAGGGCACAACCAGGACGCTCGACCAGTATGTCGCCAGGCTGCGGCAGAAGGTGGAGCATGACCCCACAGCCCCACGTCACATCCTGACCATCCACGGTCTCGGCTACCGCTTCGTGTCGAAATGACCTGCTACTCCCTCGAACATAGTCCCGCCGTCATAAGGGCGAACAGTACCCCAACAACGACAACAGCCGCTACAGCAGAGAGACTGGAGCCAACGAGGGATGTGGAGGTTGCAGGGGCTTTTACATGCAGGGAAATGCTTGCCGACGGAGATGAAAAGTGCTAACTTTACACGCGAGCAACGCTAAGAGGAGTGATTGATATGGCCAAGAGATGTGAAATCTGCGGTAAAGGCCCCACGTTCGGGAGCCGTATAAGCCACGCACACAACGTCACCAACAGGAGATGGAACCCGAATCTCCAGCGGGTCCGGGTGCTCGTGGCGGGCAAGGTTAAAAGGATGTACGTCTGTACGAGGTGTCTCAAGTCGGGTGCGGTAAAGAAGGCCCCCTAACCCGGATTGTTCACAGACCTTGTAACGAGGTACTTGCGCTTAAGCCCCTTCCTGTCG
>JALGWN010000292.1 GCA_025774115.1 bacterium | reverse complement strand
TATCCACGCATCGCTTGATATAGCTCCGAGAGAGTCCACCGAGCGCCCCCCCCCGAAGAGCTAGGGCGGGAATCTTTACTTATGGCTGGAGCAGTTTCTTGGTGAAAATCGGGGGGGCATCCGCAAAACAGGCTATTGGTTTGGGCATCGGCCGAAACCATTGAGCATCCATAGGAGATGTGGTACTCATACCTATGGCGAGAGCGTCTGATTATGTTGCACCCTCGCCGTACAAGAGGTATCTAATAGGAAAACAGGTAGAGACTATGTGTGTGGCCTAGCACAGAATCGAAAGGGGGATTTCATGTATTGCTTTCAGTGTCAGGAAACCGCCGGGAATACCGGCTGTACGGTCAAAGGTGTTTGCGGCAAGCCGGAAGATACAGCCGATATTCAAGACCTTTTGATTTTTGTGCTTAGAGGGATTGCCGTCTACGGCGAGAGACTTAAGGAACTCGGCATTTCGGACAAGGAGGCCGGCCTTTTTGTCGCCCGGAGCCTGTTTGCCGCCATCACGAATGTGAACTGGGACAACGACCGCTTCATGGCCATGATCAGAGAGGCTCTGGAGCGTCGGGACCAGCTGAAGAACAGGTTTCTGGCCGCCTACAAGGAAAAGAACGGCAAGGATTTTGACGAGCCGTTGCCTGATGCCGCTACCTGGGTTTCCAATGCCCCGGCCGAATTTGCGGAGAAGGCCAAGTCCGTCGGCGTTCTGGCGACCGGGAACGAAGATGTCCGATCTCTGCGGGAGCTTCTGATCATCGGCTTGAAGGGGATTGCCGCCTATGCTGATCACGCTGCCACCCTGGGGTTTGAGAAAGACGAGATCTACGACTTCATGATGGAAGCTCTGGCTTCAACCACGAAGGACCTGCGGGTGGATGAGATGATCGGGCTCGTCATGAAAGCCGGGGAAACCGCGGTCAATACCATGGCCCTGCTGGATGAGGCCAACACCACTGCCTACGGCCATCCGGAAATCACCGAGGTGAATATCGGCGTTCGCAACAATCCGGGCATTCTGATCAGCGGCCATGACCTGAAGGACATGGAAGAGCTGCTCGTACAAACCGAAGGTACGGGTGTGGACGTGTACACCCACGGCGAAATGCTGCCGGCAAACTACTATCCGGCTTTCAAGAAGTACGATCATTTCGCCGGTAACTACGGTGGTTCCTGGTGGCACCAGAACAGAGAGTTTGAATCCTTCAACGGGCCGATCCTGCTGACCACCAACTGCCTGGTTCCGCTGAAGAAGGAAAACACCTATCTGGACCGGCTCTTTACCACCGGTGTGGTCGGTTATGTCGGCGCAAAACACATACCCGACAGGGCGCAAGGCGGGGCCAAGGACTTCTCGGAAATGATCGAACTTGCCAAAACATGCGATCCGCCGACCGAGATTGAAACCGGGAAGATCGTCGGAGGCTTCGCCCACAACCAGGTTCTCGCCCTTGCCGACAAGGTGGTGGATGCCGTGAAATCCGGAGCCATCAAGCGTTTCATCGTCATGGCCGGATGCGACGGTCGCCAGAAACCCAGAAACTACTATACGGAAGTGGCAGAGAATCTGCCCAAGGATGCAGTGATTCTCACTGCTGGGTGTGCGAAGTACCGTTACAACAAACTGGATCTAGGCGACATCGCAGGGATTCCAAGGGTGCTCGATGCAGGCCAGTGCAACGACTGCTATTCGCTTGCGGTGATCGCCCTGAAACTCAAAGAGGTCTTCGGTCTTGAGGATATCAACGAATTGCCGATCTCATACGATGTCGCGTGGTACGAGCAAAAAGCGGTTGCGGTTCTGCTGGCTCTGCTCTCTCTCGGTGTGAAGGGCATCCGTCTGGGTCCCACCCTGCCGGCCTTCCTTTCCCCGACTGTGGTCAATGTTCTGGTGGAAAAATTCGATATCAAACCCATCGGTACTGTTCAGGATGATATCGAGGCGATGATGAAGGGCGAATAATACGGCCTGCCGGTATCGGGGTGAAATGAGAAGCACCATATGGGCTCCCCCACGGGGGAGGCCCGTGGTCTTCTGCGTGGGCGGATAACAAGGTGCTCCACCTGACTGACCTGTCCCCGATAGTGATACCACCCAGCTATGCGGTTTTTCAAGCACTGAAGCCGCTCGAAGAACCCCGGTCTGTGGCCCCACTGCCTGCTACCCCGCGCACCTGCTCCGGCTGAGATAAGATTGTGGAATTGTGGATAAGTGTTGCTCGCCGGTGGAAAAGCCAATAACTTGTTGTATGCCAATTGGTTATATGGGTCATTGAAACAACTGTTGGAAAGGTTTTCCACAATTTCAGATAAGCACGAGGGTTGTCCTCCCAACTCAGAATCCGCCCTTGCCTCTCGTGCAATGTCAGCCTCAAGCCTAAAGCCAAAATGCCGATCCACAGAATGGAGGAGGGACGTCAATGAGACGAAGCA
>JALGWN010000291.1 GCA_025774115.1 bacterium | reverse complement strand
GGCCACCCGGTCGCCCTTGGCAACGTTCAATTTCATCAGCGAGGCGGCCACCCGGTTGACGATATCGTCGAGCTTCCGGTAGGTGATCCCCTGGTAGATGTCCCGATCGTCCTTGTACATCAAAGCCACTTTATCAGGATGAAAGGTGGCCGTTTTGTGAAAGGATTGGTAGATGGTTCGGGAGCTTTCTGGGTCGGTTGGGATAATGTTGGAGTTGTTCTTTTCCATGTTGGTCCTGGTAAGGGGGAAAATGCGGAGACTCGAAATTCGAGGCTCGAGAATCGTTAAAAGGAAAAACCGATCCTGGATCAGCCTTTCTCATCCAGCATCCAGGATCGAGGATGTCAGTAGCGTTGAATCGCTGTACCCGACGCTGGCAAGAGATCAGAGATTAGAGATCAGAGTAAAAAACGCGGTCTTCCAGAAATCTTCATATGGACTAGAGGGGTTGGGTCCCTGATCTCTGATCTCTGGTGGGGTCAGGGGCTAGAGGTGCCCTGATCTCTTTCTTATAGCGATTCCCGATTCACGAGTCTTGAGTCTCGGTTATTCCCTGCCGCTGCGGATGGAGATGGAGGGGCCTGAGCCCCTCCAGGACAGAGTAGGCCTTCATAAAGCCTCTGGATTCCCGCTTGCGCGGGAATGACATTCCTTGGGAAATTATGTTTGGTTCTTACGGTTCCCGTATTGCGGTTCCCGGCTTTTCCCGATTCTCGAATTTCGAATCTCGACTCTCGGTTTTTGCATTGTCTTTGCCTTTATCCAGAATCCAGTATCCAGGATCGGTTTTTTCTTTCCCCCTCACCCATTCAACCCATACGCCTGGATCTTCCGATACAACGTCCGCTCGCCGATGCCCAGCAGCTTGGCCGCCTTCTTGCGGTTGCCGCCGGTATGCTGCAGGGTTTTGCGGATCATATCCCTCTCCACCCGGGACATGTCGGTGCCCACCGGGAACTGCACCGTTTCGCCGGCCGGCTCCTGTTGGGCCTGGCCGCCCTCCTCCACCAGGTCCACGTGCCGGGAGTGCACCTCCATGGGTGGCCGGGGCCTGTGCTCTGAGGCGAGAAGCTCTTTCAGCTCGGCCACGTCTGCTCGCAGGCCGAGAAGGGTCTTGTAGATGATCTCCCGCTCCGCCTGTTCCCTGGTTTTATCCACCCGCACGGGCAAATTGGCGCTGGGGGCGGCCCGGGGGCGGAGATATTTGGGAATATCCTCCGGGCGGACTTCCCGATCAGGAGAGAGGACCATGAGGCTCTCCACTAAATTTCTCAGCTCGCGCACGTTTCCGGGCCAGTTGTACTGTTTTAGCAGTTCCACGGCCTGGCTGGAAATGCCCTGGAAACGTGCCTTGGCCTGATGGCGATATTGTTCGATGAAGGTCTGCATCAGCAGAGGGATATCATCCCTTCTCTCGCGCAGGGGGGGGATGTGGACCAGTACCACATTGAGCCGGTAGTAAAGATCCTCCCGGAACTGGCCCTGCTCCACCGCCTCTTCCAGATCCTTGTTGGTGGCGGCGATGAGCCTCACATCCACCTTAATGGTACTGGTTCCGCCGACCCGCATGAACTCCTGCTCCTCCAGCACGCGGAGCAATCTCACCTGCGTGGCCGGGGGCAGCTCGGACACCTCGTCCAGGAACAGGGTGCCGCCATCGGCCAGCTCGAAGTATCCCGCCCGGCGGCTGACCGCTCCGGTGAAGGCCCCCCGCTCGTGGCCGAACAGCTCGCTGTCTATAATACCCTCGGCCAGAGCCCCGCAGTTAACCGCTAAAAAGGGGCCGCTGCGGCGGCGGCTTTTCAGGTGAATGGCCCGGGCCACCAGCTCCTTGCCCGTTCCGCTTTCGCCCACTATCATGGCGGTGATGTTCGTGGGGGCGATCTGCTCGATGGTCTCGTAGATGCGGCGCATGGCCGGGCTGTTGCCCACCAGGTGACTTTCCCGGAGAAATGTCCGCCGGTCCTGGGCTTTTTTGATGGCCTCGCCCAAAACCCGCAGCCTCACCGGCCGCTGAAAGAGGTCGTCGGCGCCCGCGCGAAGAGCTTTCAGGCCCAGGCTTTCCCCTGCCTTGTCGGTGATCACCATGACGATGGCCCCGGGATTATCCCTGCGGGCCAGCTGAATTAGTCCGATGCCGTCGGAGTCGGGCAGGGACAGGTCCACCACCAGGACATCCTGAGACCCGCGGCGGAGGATCTTACGGGCCTGGCTGCCGTTGGAGGCCTGGGCGACCTGGAAGTCGTGCCGTTTGAAGAAGTCGGTCAGAAGAGCCCGCTGATTAGTGTCGGCATCCACCAGCAAGAGTTTTTGAGGAGCTTTCTCCTCAGACATGTGACTTCCCCTATAGATTGAGATCGATCTTTTTAAAAAGAAAACATTACTTCGAACATGAAGAGAGTGTAGAATTCTGGATACTGGATTCTGGATGCTGGATTCTGGCA
>JALGWN010000290.1 GCA_025774115.1 bacterium | reverse complement strand
CCCACCTGGGCGGACGTCAGAGTGAAACTGGCCATCGTCTACCTGGAAGAGGAAAAAGTCAAGCAAGCTGTGGAGGAGCTCAATGCTGCGCTTGAAATTAATCCGCGGTATGTGGATGCTCTTTTCTATCTCGGCAACGCCTTTATGATAGACGGTAAGTACAACACAGCCCTGGGTTATTTCGACAAGGCCCGGGAGCTGGCTCCCAGCTATCCTGACATTCACTGTTGCAAGGGGCTTGCGCTTTTCAAGATAGGGCGGATCGAAGACGCTCTCACAGAATTCAAGGAGGCCCTGAAGATACTCCCCAACTATGCCAGGGCCAGGTACTACAGCGCGATCTGTCTCTACTTCCTGGGACTTGAGGTCGAGGCGAAGGGTGAGTTGGAGGGGGCGATATCCATAGACTCCGACGTTGAGAAGGAGATGGGGTTGGCCGGCCACTTCATGCTTGGAGTCGGTGACTACGATAACGCCCTTGCCGTTCTCGAGCGTGTGGACTACGGGGATGTACCCAGTGCGCCTGTTTATTCCACGCTGGGGGTCGCCTATCTCAGGAAGGGGGACCTGGAGAAGGCGAAGGACCTCTTCGTCCGCGCAACAGAACTCGAGCCCGAACACACCGAATCCCTCATCCATCTTGGCCAGATCCGGAAAAGCGAGGGAGATCTGGAGGGGGCGACAGCATATCTCCGCCAGGCAAGAGACGCCTCCCCCGGTTTTGCAGACGTGAGATTCAGACTGGGCGAAGCCTATCTCGAACTGGAGAAGGTGGACGAAGCCGTCCGGGAGCTCGAAGAGGCGCTCAAGATAAATGCGAACTTCATCGATGCCAGGATAGCCATGAGTTTTGCCCTCAGACGCCTGGGAAGAGAGGCCGAAGCCGCAAAGCACATAGATGAAGTGTTGGCTATCGATCCGCACAATGTTATCGCCCTGACCGAGCATAAGACATTCAAGATAGACAAGCCCACGACCGGCAAGTCCGGCCGGGAATAGGTTGGATTCGCGCGACCCAGGGCAGGGTTCCGGTCTTTCGGCCGCAGTCCTATTTCCCAATAAGCGGGAAGTTGCGTGTGCCAGCCTCGGGTTCCTCAAGGCGTTTGAAGTCATCAGGCGCAGAGTGGCGTTTGCCGATCTATCATACGTTCCGTCCGGTCCCGGCGATCCTATCCTGTCCCCCAGACGGGGACTGCTTCTCGGGGAGATCTCCCACCGTGAAGTCGGTAGGTTCGACATCATAGGCTTCTCGGTCTCCTATGAGAACGATTATGTCAATATGCCGGGACTCCTGATCAGGGCCGGCCTGGCGCCGCTCGCGGCCGAGCGCACGAAGACCTTTCCTCTCGTACTAAGCGGCGGTTTCACCATGTCCACAAACCCCCTTCCGATTGCGGATTTCGTAGATGCCGTTGTCGTGGGTGAGATCGAGCCGGTTGCGGATTCGCTTCTTGGAGTCCTTGAGGATGCCGGGCGAAGAGGGCTGCCCAAGGACAGAGTTCTCCCCCTGCTTGATGCTTTGCCGGGCGTATACGTGCCGGCATTAGGTGAGAGATCTGTAGAGCGAATATGGAGTGACACCGACGGCATTGCACCCGAGCCCGGGGTGAGGCCCGGCTCCCACTTCGGGGACATGTTCCTTGTGGAAGTGGGGAGAGGGTGTGGGAGGGGCTGCCACTTCTGCGCGGCAGGCAACCTCTACAAGCCGCTCAGGATGCGCAGCGGAGAGAGTATCATCGCCCTTGCAGGGGACGCCCCCAGTGTCGGCCTAGTCGGGACGGCTGTGGGAGATCATCCCGATCTTGAGTTCATACTCGGGCGTCTGATCGCTGAGGATAGAAGGATAGGCATATCGTCGCTCAGACCGGATCAGGTCAGTCCCAAGATCGCCGCCCTGCTTGTCAAGGGTGGGATCAAGACCATAGCCGTGGCGCCGGAAGCCGGAACCGAAGCACTTCGTGCCCGAATCGGTAAGTCGATCACGGACGCCGAGATCGTGGGTGCGGTGGAGATGCTCTCGGCTGCGGGGATATCTACGGTTAAGCTCTATTTCATGATAGGACTACCCTGGGAGACCGACCGGGATGTAGAGGCCATCGTAGGTCTGGTCACCCGTCTCGCGCGTGTCCGCGGTAAGGCGAGGCTCACCGTTGCCGCCGGTCCTTTTGTTCCCAAGCCGCATACTGTGTTTCAGTGGGCTCCCTTCGAAGACAGGGCCGCACTGAGGAGGAAGGTGGACATCCTCCGCAGGTCGCTTTCGGGTCCTATTCTTGAAGCCGCCCGGAAACCGGTATCGCTGAAGAGGGTTCTTCTCCGCAGGGCGTTAGCGGATCCGACTATCGAACTGGATACGGAAAAGCCCCTTCCATGGGACTTCATTGTAAGTGGAGTCGACAGGAAGGGGCTTAAGCGCAAGTACCTTGAGTTGAGGACCTCTTAGCCCGGATTATTCAGAAGCCCTCCGCTGCTGCGTCGCAGCTGCGGCCTACATGATGGTAGGAATTTCCTTTTCCTGACTTGAGCCAACGCATGCGTTCTCTGTGGATTTCGAGCCTGTGAGGGCCATGTGTATACGTGATATCGTTACCGGATGAGGCCGTAGGGCGTTGAGATATGCTCTTGGAACCGCCGATGGCGCTACGGCCGGTTTGCTGAAAGCCTTATGGGGGCAGGTGAGCGGATCAACCTCATAAACCTTCCTGATGAGTTCCCTCCAGCCCCGTGAGGCTCTCCTGGGAGGTGGAGGTGTGAGGATTGGCATGACCGACGCGGCCTCCCCCCGCTTCCTCTCTTTCCCCCTGTGAGCATTAGAGTAAATGTCATAATAGCGGATCAAAGGTATCGAAGTAGGTAGCGAGCACCCGGTAGAGCACTGTCGCCTCCGGATGTCTCTGCCTGTAGATAGAAGCCATACAGCCGGCAAGTCGTGACAAGAATCGGGCCGGATCGGACACAAAACTATAAGTGGTCGATCAGCAAGGGGTTACCGGTGAGCCGGGCCTTAATCAAAGGCGCGCCGGTTGTAAACCACCGACGACACCTGTCACTCAGATGGTACACACATAGTGGCTACGTGGATCGGTGGGGACTGGTACGTGATCGGGGGCTATGTATGGGAGCCGCGTGGCTGGCGTCCGCAATCTTCTCGGGGGCTCGCGGCGGTCACACATACCGTTTTCGGTCAACATCACGGATTAGGCGCAGCTACTTGCCGTCGCTTGCAGCCAGCTTGTTCGATGATATCCTTACTCTTGCTCAAACAGGAATGTCTTTATCCCATGACCTGGAATTGCTGTCGCAGCCTGCAGTCCATTCGTCTTCAGGACGAAATTAATCTGCTTATCAGTCCGGTTAAGGCCAACCAGGGCGACTGTCCCATCGGGATTCATGAAAGCTGTTGCCTCAAGAGAGTCCAGCGATTTCGTACAGGCCACTCTTCGAGCGCCGGGACGAATGAAGCGTGACAAATGACCAATGTAATAGTAGGAGCTCTCGTAGTGTAATAGGGGGCCGCCCAGCGCCTACCCAACGGCAATACAATGATATGTGATTCCAAC
>JALGWN010000289.1 GCA_025774115.1 bacterium | reverse complement strand
AGATCTCTCCGACATTGTCGTCGATCCGCCCCCGGCGGCGTATGTCTATGGCCCCGGTCCTGAAAGCATGGTCCTTGTCCAGGTAGCGCCGGAGGAGTCCTATCTCGTCTTCCGCGAAGGTCGGCATGCGGCTCAGGTCCACCCGGCCGACCTGCAGGTCCATATGGAACGGGAGGTAAGTCTGGTCGAACTTGCCGTCGCCGGGGACGTTATGGTTGGCGGGCCGAGAGGCGGTCGTGTTGTTTACGATTGAATCAGTCCAGGCCCCATCCAGTTCGCCATAATAGACGTCAGCCGGCCAGGCCCCGTGGTGGTTGGCATGGGCGCCCCGGATGTCTCCGGAGTATGGTACGGTTATGTTACCTAAGAGGAAAAGCGTCGTAATCGCGGGATCGCTCTGGCACTCTGAAAGGATAAGGTCCTTCACCGTGGTTACCGGGGTGCCGTGGGGCACGTCGCGGCGGCAGACCCGGTAGCCGTCGGCGATCATGTCAAGCTCAAGACGCGCGAGCTCCGGAACCAGGGAATCGGTCACGCTATCGTCTACAAGCAGTAAGACGGTACCCCAGGTCTCAGGTGCGGGGTAGCGTATGCCCGCGAAGATATTTCCGAACCTGGGTGATGAATAAGGCCCGCCTTCGGCCAGGGTGTCTCCGGTCGCATCTTCGGTTATGAGCCAGGATGTTTCCGCGCCCCATATGTCAAGCGTGATATCAACGACCACTTCACCGCATGGGGCCTCCGGCGTGCCGACGGTAAACGGGGTGGATTCGGCGAAAGGGAAGGCGCCGCCTGAGGCATAGACAGCCCCGCAACCCGAGACCTTGTAGGAGCCCGGACCGTGGGCGCAGCATATGCCGTCTCCCCAGGAATCCTTGATAGTGAAGGTGACCGCGGTGGCGCTTGTAACTGAGATCGTGTCGGAGATGATACCGATGGATTTGCGGAAGCTATACTCGTAGGCCTCGCCCAGGGCGACATCGGTGTCTGAAAACGACGTGGCCGTGCTATCAAGCACAGCGATGGGACCGGTCCAGACGGTATCTCCCACCGGCTTTCTGAGAACCTGGTACCAGGGCGCCGTTGAATCTTCGACCCACGAGAAGTCTATTCTTGGGGGGGATTCCTGGATCGTAGCGCTCACCTCTACTGCAAAGTCCCGGGTAGCGGCGGCAGACTGTGAGGCGGTCGATAGGGCAATACAGGCTATGGCTATAATAAACCAAGGCATAGCAGCACGTCTCATGGATATGCTCCTCCCAGGAGTTGTCCCTTGCGACTCAAGCGGGTGCGCGGAGCCTCAGTCCAGGTAACCGGCCCGCATCGGGCCGGCGCTCCACACATACTATACCCACGACCCGCCGGTGTGGGAAGGGTGGATCCCTCATACGGGATCACAATGCTACAGGTTGTCGGCGCTGGAACGCCGCATCTTCTGTTCGAAGATGCTGTATACGACGGGTATAAGCACCAGCGTGATCAACGTGGAGCTTATGAGTCCCCCGATCACGACACGGGCCAGGGGGGCCTGGGCTTCGCCGCCCTCGCCGAGGCCGAGCGAAAGCGGCAGGAGACCGAGAACGGTGGTGGAGGCTGTCATAAGGATCGGCCGCAGACGCCTTGATCCTGCAGTCTTCACAGCCTCGATGAGATCCATCCCGCCCTCTCGGCGCATGCGGTTTGTATAGTCCACCAGAATGATGGCGTTGTTTACCACTATACCGGCAAGCATGATGCAGCCTATGAAGGCCTGCATGCTGAAAATGGTGCCGGTGAGAATCATTATAACGACGATCCCGGTGATCGCCATCGGGATAGAAAACAGTACGACGAAAGGATCGCGAAGCGATTCGAACTGTCCTGCCATTACAAGGTAGATAAGAAGGATAGCCAGTACGAGCCCCAGCATCAGTTCGCGGAAGGCCTTTTGCTGCTCTTCGTAGTCGCCGCCGAAGAGGATCGCGAAGTCCTTGGGCACGGGTACCGATTGCAGACGGTCACGGATGTCGGAGATCACCGATCCCATGTCCCGGCCCGTGAAGTTTGCGCTTACTGTGATGATGCGCTCCTGGTCTTTGCGTTCGAGGCGTACCGGGCCCTCAAGGGGTACGGTGTTCACCACGTTCCGGAGGATCACGGACTCCCCGCGGTTGTTAAGCACCGTAAGGTCGAGCAGGTCGTCCAGGTCGCGGCGGTCCTGCTCGCTTAGGCGGACGAGTATGCGATACTGCTTGCCCCGCTCGCGGAAGTACGATGCGTGGGTGCCCCCGACTGCGGTCTCCAGCGCCTCCCCGATACGGGAGACCGTGAGCCCCAAATCGGCGGCCTTCTGCCGGTCGATCCGGATCACCTGTTCCGGACTTCCCTCTTCGCGACTGATTCTGGTATCCGTTATCCCAGGCACACTCTGGATTGCCTGATTGACCTTGGCTGCAAGTTCCTGGGCTGTCTTAAGATCATAGCCGCGCACCTCGA
>JALGWN010000288.1 GCA_025774115.1 bacterium | reverse complement strand
AGAGGGTGGCGGTCGTAAACTGGGAGTGCACCTGGCCTCCCTTTGATGTCACCGGGGGCTTCATCTCCAAGATAATATCGCCCCGGGCCGGGAGTGCTCACTTTTCGGAGGAGTTTGCGGGTTATACTGCGGTCGCCGATTCGATCCTCGCTTCCTGGGAATACAAGATCCCCACCGATAGCGAGACGCGGATCTTGCGAGCCGACCGCGAGATGGAGCAGCTTAGGAGTATCCATAAAGAGGTGCTATCCGGAATCGATCCGGACTTCGCCGCGTATGTTTATTACTCGACAGATCTGCTCCAGCATTTCTTCTGGAAGGACATGGATCCCGGGCTTTTCACCGGCAAGGATTGGGTCGACGAGCGCACGGATCCCGCCTACTGCGAGGCGATAAGGGAAGGATGGCTCCGGGCGGACGGGTTGCTTTCCGATCTCATCAGTACCTATGGCGAGTATGCCAACTACTTCGTCGTATCCGATCACGGTGCAAGGCCGATAAACAGGCGTCAGGTGCAGCTCGATATCGTCGCCCTGCTTGAGGAACTCGGTTACGTAAGCACCCAGGACGGGGAGATTCGACACGAGAGCTCGATATGCTACCCGTCCAGGGGCGGTTCCCCGCACTTCGAATTCCGTTTGGATATAAACCCGGTGGAATACACGCTCGGAGCCGGGATCGATCGGAGGCGCCACGAAGACCTCAGGGCCAAGATCGTCGACGATCTGATGGCGGTGCGTCTCAAGGCTTCGGGCAAGCCCATTTTCCAGGCCGTCAAACTCCCGGACAAGGTGGCGAAGCCTGATGCCCCGGATATCAGCCTGCTTGCGGCCAGGACCATAATGGAGATGCCGCCGCGCGGGAGTGTGTTTGAGGCCGGTGGTAACGAGGTGGACGTCGAGAAGCTGCTCCACTTTCATCCCTGGTCCGGCCGGCACCGGTCGAGAGGCATCCTGCTGGCCGCGGGCCCTGCAATCAAGCACCGCTACAGCGGGGCCTGGACCATCGATGACCCGTATACCCGCATCTTCCGCTATACCCACGGCATATACAAGGTAATGGATCGCTTCTTCGGACCGCTTCGAAGGCTCCATCTTGTGGATGAGGTCACCAATATGGATGTTACCCCTACCCTGCTATATCTGTCCGAGCTGCCTGTGGCGGAGGACATGGACGGCAGGGTGCTCTCGGAGATCGTGGAGCATGACTTCAAGGCTACCAAGCCTCTCCGGACCGTGGAAACCTACCGGACCGGCGAGATACTGGACCTGCGAGGCGATCCCGAGGAGGAACAGAAGATCAAGGAGAGACTCAAGGCTCTCGGCTATATTCAGTGACCCGGAGCGGGATCTCCGTCGCTGCCTCTTGAGAGCGGGGCAGCCGGATAGCGGCACGGCCCGATGAGTATCGGCAATATGTGACATAATGATCGGAGGACAATCTATGCCTATTCTCGAGCTCAAATCCTATATCGCCATACCCTTTATGGCTGCCGGGATCGTTGCGGTGCTAATGATGTTCGATCTGATGGGAAGATCGGAACGAAAGCTCAGTCCCAACTTCCTCAGGCGCGGCCACAAGCTTGCCGGATTCATATTCGTCGTGCTCCTCGGCGTATTGAGTTACCTCTGCATCGAGTACGTTGCCGCCGTGGGGGACCGTATGTCGCACCGGGCCGTCTTCCACGGTGTTCTGGCCCTGGGGCTTATCGGCATACTCCTGGTCAAGATCCTGATAGTCCGGTTCTACCGGGAATTCATGCGGTTTGTGCCCACACTCGGCATCATCACATTCGTCCTGGCGTTTGTGGTCTTCTTTACATCGGCAGGCTACTTCTTTCTGAGGGAAGCACACGAGCATGGTGCCGGTGAGGTAACGAAAGCCGAAGAGGTGGCCCAGGCCCCAATTCCCGATCTGGAGGGCGACCCCGCAGGCGGTGAAACCGTCTATTCCAACAACTGTGCGTCATGCCATGCCGCGGACAGTGAGGATTGGTTCATCGGACCCGGTCTTAAAGGTATTCTCGCAAGGGAAACACTTCCCGAAAGTGGAAGGCCCGCGACCCTGGAGAACGTGAGGAGCCAGATTGTGAATCCGGTGGGGGCCATGCCTGCGTTTACTTCGTTTTCAGACCGGCAAATGGTGGATCTGCTGGCCTATATGGGGACGCTTTGAGAGCGCCTGTCGCTGACCGGCAGGCGCAATGGGATTGGCTCTCTTGAGTGCCATTACTGCCGTATCGATTGGTCTCGGTCTCGTCAGCCTGATCGCCGGTATCCTGCTTTATGTTATCGTTCGGGAGTTCCTTCCTGAGAAAAAGGAGGGCCGGCCTCTCTACTTCATAATCGGGATCGCTGTCTTTATGGGCATAAGCCTGCTGCTTAATAACAGCAATCACTAGGAGGCACTATGAGCAAGCCATCGGGTAAGTGGAAGTGCTCGGTTTGCGGCTATATCTATGACGAAGCCCGGGAGGGG
>JALGWN010000109.1 GCA_025774115.1 bacterium | reverse complement strand
ATCACCGGGACCATGCGTGCGGGCGGTGTTACCAAGATGGAAACGTTCGCCGCCTTTATCGCGGTGCCCGGCATCCTGCTCGTGGATGACGATGCTGGAGCAGGCTACGAAACCTATATGGAAGCAGCCCTGGATAGCGCCGGCTACGACGCCCATGTCTGGGATGCCGACGCACGAGGCAGACCGGGTGCCGCGCGGCTCGCGTCGTACCGGGAAGTGCTCTGGACCACGGCGGATGGGGATGCGAGTTATCTAACCGGCAGCGACGAAGACGATTTGATGTCCTTCCTCGACGGTGGGGGGAACCTCTGCCTGGCGAGCATGGGTTTCCTGAGCAGCCGCGGTGGGCCGACAACCTTCACTACGGATTATCTTCACCTGGGCTCCTGGACAGACGATGTAGGTGGAACCGCTATGGTGGGTGTGTCCGGCAGCCCTGTCGGCGACGGTATGAATCTCGACATGACGGGCGGGCCGTTTCTTGCGGATGGGACCGATGGTCTTTCGGAACCTTGGTTTCCTGCCGAGAGTTTCTTCACCATTGCCGCCGGAGATACAACGGCGATAGGCGTGGACGAAAACGGGCACAAGGTGGTATTCCTTGCCTTTCCTTTCGAGGACGTGCCCGTAAGCGGTGCCGATCCTGATAACCAGAAGACCCTGATGGCGCGCATAATGGACTGGTTCGATCCTCCTGTTGCCGGTATAGATGACAAGGGCTTCGGCGGTGATACCGTGGTTCTCGGACAAAACTCGCCGAATCCATTCACGGGCTCGACATGCATTACCCTCGCAGTCCCGCGGGAGGGCCGGGCTGCCGGTGTCGAGATCTATGACGTACACGGCCGGGTAATAAGGACGCTCACAGCCGGCCCCAGCACCGGAGCCCAGGCTTCTGTCGTCTGGGACGGCAAGGATGCCGCCGGGAAGCGCGTAGCGTCCGGTGTTTACTTCTACAGAGTGAGCACGGGCGGGTCGCATGTCATAAAGAAGCTGGTGCTGCTCGAGTAGCTGACTGGAATGCCATGGCTGCAAAGGGAGCACGGGGGGCGGACTTGTTCCGCCCCCTTTCTTATACGGACGGCGCAGTTTGCAGTCGAAGCATGGTTGCATCCTCCTGTGGCGGGCAAACCGCCTTTCTGAGAAGGTCCGCACCCAGGGATTGTGACATTTCTGTAGTTGACTTTTTTTCTATTCTCGGTATAATGCTACGGAAAGGAGGTGTGAGCTATGTTTCGTATGCTATTGGTCGTGACTCTTGTACTTGGCGCCGCAGCGATGGCCGCCGCCGGACAGAACCCGGAAATCGCTATTGCTCTTCATGTCCAGGATCACTACGATCCATGTCCGGACTTGCCTGTGGTCCCCGACTGCTGGGCTATTCAGACCGGCTGGCCCGGGACCGGCGAGGGTATCTATATCTATGTTCTCGTCTGTGGTCACGGGTGGACGGCGCCTGATGGCTTTCAGGGGGCGTCCTATGGCCTGACCTGGCCGCCGGAGTGGGGATTTGGCTCCTGGGAGTCCTGCGCGGATTTAGCGACCGGAACAATCGAGCATCCCGGTGATGGTGTTGATCAGGCATGGGCTTCCTGCCTCCCGCCGTTTGGCTGGGCTTACACTGCTGGGATACTCCAGCTCTTTCCGACCTCGCCGGGTTACGTTGAGGTTGTCGTGCACCCCGTGACCGGCACAGCGGAGGTGCTGGACTGCTGGGGCGCAATCGACCTTGTGCTTCCCTGCGTGCAAGGTGGGAACGGGCGGGCCGGTTGGGTAAGCGTGGGCTTGGCCGATGGATGTAATCCATGTCCTTGCGTGGGGCCTCCCTGTGTATTGCCTTCTGCAACGGAGAGCGACAGCTGGGGGGCGATCAAGTCGTTGTTTAGGTGACCTGTCCCCTGTGACGGTACAGCTTAGTAGCTATGCAGTTCTTCAAGGGTGAAGGTGCATTCGCACCTTCACCCCTTAACAACTTGACCCTTGTCTTTCCGCCTGCTAAAATCTCCTGTCAACGGAGGGATGTGTTGAAGCACTTCAGACAATACCTGAGAGCCGGCACTTTGGCCGAGGCGGTGGCCATCCGCAAAGAGGTTGGCCCCAAATCGCTCTATATAGCCGGAGGCACGACCGTGGTGCCATTCGCCTCCAAGGGTGTCGATGTGTTGATCGACATAACCGGCCTGGGTCTCGACGGGACCAGCGATCACGGGGACCTGATATCGGTGGGAGCGACAACCAGGCTTTCCGAGCTTCTCCACCCTGACATGCGGGCGGATGTGCCCGTCATCTATAAGGCCGCATCGGTGGTGGGTTCGCCGCTCCTGAGGAACATGGCGACCCTTGGGGGATGTCTGGCCGGGATTTTCCTGCCGTCCGACATCGGTATTGCCCTGCTTGCGACGGGTGCCCGGATCCACCTTAGAGGTGAAGAGCAGCGAATCGTCCCCATAGGGGACTTGCTGGTTGAGGGATGGCTATCCGGATATGAGCTGATAACCGAAGTGCGTATCGACAAGCGCCGTCCGGGCACGGGTGCGGGCTTCGCCAAGTTCGGGAGGAGCACGGTCGATATATCGCTGGTCAACGCCGCGGCGGCCCTGGAAGTTTCGAAGGGAACCATCGAGGCACTGAGGATTGCGGTAGGTCAGACCGGTTCGAAACCGGTGGTGCTGGCCGGGCCGGCCCTTGGGGCCGAGGGCCGGGATGTGACAAGAGATTTCATAAGAGAGTCGGCGGAACAGGTTGCGGCGTCCGTTAGACCCAAGGCCGATTCGAGGGCATCTGCGGACTACCGAAAGAGCCTGATAAAAGTGATGGTTGCAAGGGCATTGACCGATGCCGCGGCGGAAGCGGGGGTCCGGTTTGCGGATTGAACTCACGATAAACGAGAAGGCATACGAGCCCGATGTGAGCGCGGGTGAGACCCTGCTGGAGCTCTTGAGGCGGTTGGGTCTTAAGAGCGTTAAGTTTGCCTGCGGCACCGGTAACTGCGGGGCCTGCACCGTGCTTCTGGACGGGAAGCCGGTTATGTCGTGCCTGATGCTTGCTCCGCAGGCCGACGGCCGGCGTGTGACCACGGTGGAAGGACTTTCGACCGACGGCGGCCTCCATCCCCTGCAGCAAACCTTCATGGAGTTGGGTGCTCCGCAGTGCGGTTTTTGCACGCCGGGGATGTTAATGGCTGCGGTGGGTCTGCTCTCCGAGAATCCCGACCCCTCACGCGATGAGGTGAGGGAGGCGATTTCGGGAAACATATGTCGGTGTTCGGGTTACGTCAGAGTAGTCGATGCGGTGATTGCGGCAGCAAAGAGAATCCGAGAAGGAATGGGTAAGGGAAATGTCTGATCTCAGGGTTGTTTCCAAGAGCCTGCCCAAGGTCGATGCCGAAGCGATCGTGCGCGGTGTGCCCCACTACGTTATGGATATGGTGCCGGCCGGCGCCCTGCACGCGGTTATACTGAGAAGTCCCCATGCCCATGCCGGGATCAAGGGGATCGACGTGGAGAGGGCAAAGGCCTTGCCCGGCGTCGTCCTGGTGCTCACACACAAAGACGTGCCCAGGGTACCTTTCACTACGGCCGGGCAGAATTATCCCGAGCCGTCGCCCTACGATACCTTTATGCTGGATGACAAGGTCAGGTTCGTCGGTGACAGGGTCGCTGTTGTGGTCGCCGAAGACAAGCAAACGGCCATGGCGGCCCTCGCTCTCTTAGAGGTTGAATACGAAATGCTTCCGGCTGTGCTCGATGCCCGCGACGCCCTTAAGGAGGGTGCGCCCGTCATACATGACGAGACCGACTCCCAGGGTATCCACGATGCCGGCCGCAATCTCGCCGCCCATATAGAAATGGATGTCGGCAGTGTGGAAGAGGGCTTTGCCGAAGCCGATTATGTCTTTGAGAAAGAGTTCTCGGTCCAATACGTGCAGCATGTACCGATGGAGAACCATGTTTCCATGGCCTATCTCGATGATAAGAGGAGGGTGGTGCTTGTCACCTCGACCCAGGTGCCTTTCCATGTGAGACGCATAGTGGCCCGTGTCAATCAGATTCCCATATCCAGGGTGCGAGTCATAAAGCCGAGGGTCGGCGGCGCTTTCGGCGTGAAGCAGGAAGTCATACTCGAAGACCTATGCGTACACATTGCGCTCAAGACCGGCAAACCGGTTGTGATGGAGTTCAGCCGGGCCGAAGAGTTCTTTGCTTCGCGAACCCGCCATCCTATGTATCTTAAGATAAAGACCGGCTTCAAGCGTGACGGCACCATGATTGCGAATGAACTCAGAGTGGTCGCCAACACCGGGGCCTACGGGGCCCATGCCTTGACGGTGCCATCCAATACCGGGAGCAAGTCGCTGCCGCTTTACCGGTCGCCGAACATCCGCTATGTGGCCGATGTTGCATACACCAACCTGCCTGTGGCCGGCGCCTTCAGGGGCTATGGCGCGCCGCAGGGCTACTTCGCGCTGGAATCCATGATGGACGAGGTCGCCTGTGAACTTGGGATGGACCCCCTGGAACTGAGACGAAAGAACCTGATAAGGCAGGGCGACGAGGATCCGATTGCCACCAAGCTGGGTGAAGGCAAGGAAGGCTTCGCAAGAACCGTGGAGAGCTGCGGTATGGAGGATTGCATCCGACTGGCGAGTGAGGCCGTCCCCGGAAGCGGACCACCCGAAAGCGGGCCGTTCCGCCGGATCAAGCGGGGCAGAGGCTTCGCCCTCTGCATGCACGGGACCGGAATACCGGGTGATGACATGGCCGGGGCCACAATAAAGGTCAACGAGGACGGGTCATTCAATCTGCTCATAGGCGCGGCCGATCTCGGGACCGGAAGCGACACTGTGCTTGCCCAGATGGCCGCGGAGGTCCTGGGTGTTGCTCTGGATGATATGGTTGTCTACTCGGCGGATACCGACTGTACGCCTTTCGATGTCGGCGCCTATGCCTCCAGCACCACCTTTGTCTCAGGGACTGCGGTGGTCAGAGCGGCCGAAAAAGTGAGAGAGCGCTTAAGGGCTGTCGCCGGCGACCTCCTCGGAACCGATCCGGGGAGCCTGGAGTTCGAAGGAGGCTGCTTCGAGGCCCCGCAAGGCAAGCGGATACATGTCAAAGAGGCTGCACTCAAGTCTTTCTATGGGGAGCACAAGCAACAGATTGTGGAATCCGCCTCCTTCCTCACCATGGTATGCCCGCCGCCTTTCTGTGCCTGTTTCGCCGAGGTCGATGTCGATCTGGATACCGGCATGATCAGGGTGATAGACATAGCCTCGGCGGTGGATGTCGGGAGGGCCATAAACCCCACCCTGGCCGAGGGCCAGATCGTGGGGTCGATCGCTCAGGGCGTGGGCTATGCGCTCACCGAGGAGATGATCTTTAACGATAAGGGCAAGAACGTCAATGCCTCACTGATGGATTACAAGGTACCGGTCTCCACCGACCTTCCCGATATAAAGGGGTTGATCGTAGAGACCGACGAACCCTCACATCCCTTCGGTGTCAAGAGTGTGGGGGAGATCTGCCTCGACAACGTGGCTCCCGCCATCACCAATGCGGTTTTCAATGCCACAGGGATCAGGTTCAGGGAATTGCCGTTGACCCCCGAAAGGGTGCTCAAGGCCCTGCGGAAGGCCGGCCTGTGACGCTCCTCAAGGGCATAAAAACCCTCTTCACCGGTACCGAAGACATTCACGGAACCGACATTCTGATTGAGGATAACAGGATAAGCCGTATCGAGCGGGACATCAGGGTCGATTCTTCCGGCGGCGAGCCCCCGGAGGAGATCGACTGCAGCGATATGGTCGTAATCCCGGGGCTTGTCAACACCCACCATCATTTCTTCCAGACGCTTCAGCGATGTCTGCCTGAGGTCCAGGATTCCCCGCTTTTTGACTGGCTTGTAAGACTCTACGAGATATGGAAACACATGGACGAGGAGAGTGTCTACTGGAGTACCCTCGTGGCCTGCGGCGAGCTCCTGAAGACCGGGTGCACCACCACCTCCGATCAACTCTATGTTTTCCCGGAGTGGGCGGGAGGCAGGCTGGCCGATGTCGAAATAGAGGCTGCCATGAAGGCCGGGATCAGGTTTCACCCCACAAGGGGCAGTATGTCACGGGGCAAATCCTCCGGGGGGCTTCCTCCTGATGTGGTGGTCCAGACCGAGGCGGAGATTCTCCGGGACAGCGAACGCCTAATCGATGCCTACCACGACCCCGGACCGGGGGCCATGGTCCGGATCGCCCTCGCACCCTGTTCGCCCTTCTCGGTATCCGAGGCGCTCCTCAAAGAGACCCGCGAGCTCGCTACGAGGAAGGGCGTGCTTCTCCATACCCATCTTGCCGAAACCGAGGACGAGAACGCCTATTGCATCGAGAACTACGGCGTCCGGCCGCTCGAGCTCATGGAGCGGTGTGGATGGGTGGGTCCCGATGTGTGGTACGCCCACGGCATTCATTTCACCGATCGGGAGCTGGAGCGCCTGAAGCAGACCGATACCGGGATCTGTCACTGTCCAACCTCCAATATGCGGCTGGGTTCCGGTGTGGCCCGGGTGCCGGAGATGCTCAAGATGGGTATTAGGGTGGGGCTCGGTGTGGACGGCAGTGCAAGCAACGACTCCTCCGACATGCTGGGCGAGGTAAGGAACTGCTTCCTGCTTAACAGGTTGGGGGGGAGCGCCGCTATAACCGCCCGCGAGTCCATCCGCCTGGGCACAGAGGGCGGTGCGAGGCTTCTGGGGCGCGACGACATAGGCAGCATAGAACCCGGCAAGACAGCCGACCTCGTGGGGGTCAGAGTATCAACGATTGACCGTGCGGGTGCGGTGCATGATTATACGGCATCCCTGGTGCTCTGCGGGTGTAACCACACGGTCGATCTCAACATTGTGAACGGGAAGGTTGTTGTCCGTGACGGAAGACTGCTCACCATGGACGAGGAAGAAGTGACCCGCCAAGCCAACCTCGCCGCCAGGCGCCTTCTCAAAGGTTAGCCCGGATTATTCACAAGCCCTCTGCTGCGGCGGCATACTTGCCAGTGTTGACAGCGTCATCCTCGCTCGCCGATCCTCGACGTATCGCTAAGATACGCCTCCGGTCGGTACCGGTCATCACCGATTCCCCCATACGTCTCAGGCCCCACAATGCCCCGGCAACACCCACAGAACCATCCTTCCCACAATCCTACAGATGATAAGTTACTAAGACTATAATAGACGGAGTATATGTCGTATATACCGAACGATACCCTCTTAAGGTCAGAATAGTACTTGATGTTCCCAATTATATTATTATATAATCAATCTCTACTGTCGACGGACGCTGCGTTGGTCTAGCTCTGGCGAGCGATAGTTCGCTCGAAGGGAGGTAGAATCAGGGAGGAATTTCTAATTGCGACCTTCAGGAGACTGCTTGGTTATGTTACACGGGTCTCCCGAAAAAAAGGAGGTTTCCCGATGAGGTTTTGTTTAGTACTCGCGTTGGTGCTGGTACTTGCCACATCTGCGTTCGCCCTCGAGAAGAAGGCTTACCAGATGAGGGAAGACTTTGGCACTGAGCCGCTTTACGATTGCACGCTCAATTACTACTACTACATTCCCTGCCCGACCTATTCCTGGTTCTGGGCATTCACAGGCTGGACACCCGGTGAGATCATCGGTCATTGCTTCAACATCGCTGATGAGGGAACCGGTGGCTCCGGAAACTGTGATCCAGCGGTCTGCCATGAGCTCGAGCAGCTCCGTATCCTCGATTTCGCGGGTTACGGAACGGTTTATCCGGGTCTGTTCACGATCGAGTTTGACGTGTTCTGCCTCCAGGATGAATGCTGTTACGGGCCTCAGCCTATCGTCCATCTTTGGAACAGCGGTCCTGTGGAGACAGGCTATGCGTGGAACTACTTCGCGGTGGATACAGATCCGGAAACACCGGAAGTAGACCCCCTCTGCTTGACTCCGTGCTGGAGCGTGGATAACTTCTCGATCCTCGTTACAGCCACACACACCGGTCCGAACGGTACTTATCCCGCATGGGGATTTGACAACATTTCGACCGGGATCGAAACCGGCTGTATCATGCACGACTATGGCTGTCTGCCGGCTGCCTATCCGAGAGGTTGGTGTGGCGGACCGCCACCGAAGGTACACAGTGGTTACATCGGCACGTACTTCTTCGAGTACTGGCCGATGCCTTGCTTCGTGGACGGCCGTGACACCACTCCGGACGGCTCCCAATTCGGCTGTATCGAGTTGGCGTGGAGGATCTATCTGGTTTGTAGTTATCCGATCGCGACTCAGCCCAGCACCTGGGGCAGCATCAAGTCGATGTACGAGTAGTAGTAGGCGCATCAAAAAGGGGCGTCCTTTGGACGCCCTTTTTTATTAACGGTGTCAGGCTTGCATAGTTGCACTTTCGTCGAAAGTGCAACTATGCAAGCCTGACACCGAACGCTCCGGC
>JALGWN010000287.1 GCA_025774115.1 bacterium | reverse complement strand
GCTGCGCCCGCACTGGGTTGGCGGCTCATAGGCGAGCAGGGGTCGTCACCCAGAGCCCCATAACCGCCGGCACAGATCCACACCATCGGCCCGTCCACACCTCCCGAGCAGTCATAGACGCAGATTCTGCCGCTGGCGGGGTGAGGATAAACGCAGACGTAGCCGGGTCCGTCGGCATAGAGCCAGACATAGCCGGGCACGGCGGCCCACTCCGACCGGCACTCCCCCCACGTTTGGACTACACCGTCACCGGGCCACCGGATCTCGCCTATTGTTGCGTCACAGCAATCGTACCAGACGGCACTGTAGACCCAAGCCGGCCACGACAACCCGTATTCGACCATCTGATATTCGGTGAGATCGAAAAAGACCGGGAATGCGTTGACGCAGAATCCCTCGGCGGTTGTCTCTATTTCCCAGCAAGCCTCTATCGTGCCATAGTCACAGCCGGCCTTCGGGTTATGAGGTCTGACATGAACTGCCACCTTCATGTCGGGGTTCCTGCCCCCTGGCTGACGAACCGTGGGACCTGTGAAAGATCCTGTGGCGGGGAGCCTTGTGGTGTCGCCGTGGGTGTCCGTGCATTCGAAGTGGAATGTGTGCAACCCGGCCTCGAGCGTCGTCCTGTACCGGTAGGTGCCGTCGGCCGGGACCCCATCTGCTAGCTCCATAGCAAAGGAACGCCCGTCTATTACGACGTGCTTATCCGAGGGAGCCTGTCCCTCGTGGTCATAGTAGTGGACCGAATAGGTGAACACGGTATCGGTATGGCCGAATAGAGGAGCAACCGTTCCTTCGGTAAGCACGGGGGCATTCTCGCACGGCACAATCGCCCCGTCACGCTGGCAGACGAGCAGGCTCTCATGATGTGCCGCCGCGTGGAGGTCCGAGTAGAAAGGCAATCTCGGCGCGAGATTCGCGGCCTCGAGGTAGGCGGTGTTGGCTGCGAGTATGCCTCTGACTGCTGCCAGGTAATGCTGCGCGTCCACGAGGTCGAGTACGCCTACGCCAAGCCAGCCGGCAAAGTCATCCGGGTTCACACAGAGGTACTCCACGGCGAGGTCCAGCACCTTACCGGTATCTTCCGCTTCAATGGCTTCGGCGAGAGCCTCAACCCAGTCGGCGTCGCCTATTCCCATGCTTCCCGGGTCTTCCAGGGCCGGACACCCAACCGGAATCGTGAGCGCATACCATAGAGTCTGCTCCGCATTGGCAAGGGTCGCCAACCCACCTGCGTGTTCGGGGTCGAGCCTCCGGGCTGTGCTGAAACCTGCGAAGCCTTTGTAAAACTCGATGTCGAAACGTCCCGACCCGAGCAGGTATTCAGATACGGTGACAGGCCCCGTCCCAACCGGTGCCACGATGTCGCGCCCGCGAACCAGGAACACCGTGTCGGCCGTGACTTCTCCCTCGGGTGCCACCCGGACTCCATAGTGGACGGAGGTCGGGTTTATCAGATCTATGAAATCCCCCCTGCCGTCGAGCACATATGGCCCCGCGGGAGGCGGATATGCAAGCCTCCGTTTCTCTAGATCAATGAGGTTCGACAGAATGAGCGTAGCCTGCTCGTAGAGACCGGGATTGATCGCCCGGTCGAAAAGCTCCTCCGGGGAAGAGACCAGGGCTGTGCACACATCCGCAGCCAGTTCCCCAAACGCGGCATGCCTTGCGGCCAAGGACGCGAACCGGGCTCTCTCCTGGACCGTTGCACCGCCCAGGAAAGGACTTAGCATAATGAGCCCGAGCGCGGTGGATGCTCCGGAAATCCGCACTGCTCCAGTTGGGTCTCGCACCATACAGCGAAGATCCTCACCCAGGGTGACAGGCACATCTTCACCCGTCTCGGTGGTAATATGCTCCGGGAGTACATAACCCAGCATGACGGGCACAGTATCGTGGATCGTTGCCGCAATCACTCCGGCGCCACTCCCGGGAAGGCCTGGAAGACAGAATGAAAGGTCCCGGTTCAGGCCGCACAAGCCGCTTGGCGTCCGGACCTGGAGGTCTCTCACCGGAAGCCTTGCACCCTCCGGCGGGTAGAGAGCGCCATAGAGGTTGTCACAGGCTTCACTATAGGGCTCAAGCGGGCACTTCTCACTGCAAGATAGAAGCAGCCCCAGAACCAGGGCGAAGACAAGAAGTGATCTCTTCATTGACTCGATTCCGGCTCGGGCCTTGAAATCGCATGAGGGCTCCGCATAACCCCCCGGCAAACACAGTTTCTATGCCAGCCTCACTCAAAAGCGTATCAACAAAGCCTCGGGATGTCAAGCGTCCGAAACACCTTATGGTGTAACGTATTGTGCGCGGCATCGGGCGAGAGGGTATGGAAACCGGGCCACGCGCCGGCCACACGCCGCCCCCTCAGCCTCTCCACCAAAATGCTTGATGCGGCCATCCAAATCAGTTGACATAGTATGCACCAGGCGATAATATTCTTAGCCGGTTCAAAGGAGATGATTATGGAAGCAAGTATGAACACAGGTT
>JALGWN010000108.1 GCA_025774115.1 bacterium | reverse complement strand
CAGGCCTGGGTATGTCCCTTAAGTACGTTCTCAAGATGCCGCTTTCCATTCTGGTAACGATCCTGAGGATTCCTATTCCTAACAGGGGGGAGGGTCCGCGATGAACTTGCAGGTTAGAATATTGGCTCTGGTTGTAAGTCTCTTGTTTGTGGCCTACGTGGTTTGGCTTGTCAGGAGCAGGAAGCTCCGGGAGACCGATTCGATTGTATGGATTCTGGCGGGCATGGCCGTCTTCGTGCTTTCGGTATGGGTCAGGCCCCTCGTGTTTGTGACGGACCTCATAGGGGCGAAGTTCCCCGTGTCCACGCTCTTTTTCAGCGCCCTGGTTTTTCTGGTTTTTGTTGCCCTCTGGATGACGACACGCATATCCGCCCTCAGTGAAGATGTAAAGGAACTGGCCCAGAAGATCACTCTGATGTCTGAGGAAGAGGACGAGGAATGAGCAGAAAGAAGCGGAAGCGACCGGAGAGACCTAACGGGCCGGAGAGGTCGGAGCAGCCGGAGACGCAGCGTGCAGGCAAACACGCGCAGCCGCCGAAGGGCCTTGATACTCTCGAGAGCGCATTAGCCGGCGACACCAGGCGCTACTGGATCCTTACCGGCATCGCGTTAGGGGCGGCAGTGCTCTTCAGGCTGGCCTACTTGGGGGCCGATCCCCCGTGGGACTTCACCTGGAGCCAGGCCCTCTTTACCGACGGCGCCCGGGCCATAGACGGGGCCCGCAGCAAGATCGTCTTCGGCCAGTGGATTCCCGATATGCGTTCGCCGGTCGTCCTCTTCTATCCGCTCGTAAACGTCCTGGCCTATGTCATTTTCAAGGTGGGTGGTGTCGGCCTGGCCCAGGCCAACCTGGTGGGAGCGCTTCCCGCGCTTGCTTCGGTCATACTGCTATTCCTCTGGATGCGACAGCTCGAGGGACGCGCGGGGGGTTTTGCCGCCCTGGTGCTTTTGGCCTTTCCCTTCGTGCATGTAGTATATAGCAGGGTACCCATGGTCGAGGCCCTGCTGATTCTTATGCTCCTGGCGGGTTTCCGGTTTGCCCTGAAAGGCAGCCGCGGGCTGCTTGCGGCCGGCCTCCTCTGCGGCCTGGCGGCCTTCATGGTCAAGATGCACGCGCTTCACTTCGCACCGGTCGTGCTTGCGTTTGTGCTGATAGAGCACCGGAGAGAACCGACCCGGCGCAAGGCCACGGCGGTCGCCGCGTTTCTCATTGGGCTTGCAGCGGCCATAGGCATGTGGCTGGCCCTTGTCTATCTCGTCAATCCTGAGATGATATCGAAGTACTTCCAGTCCAATATCCTCATCGCCCAGAAGGGGGAATACGCGGGCGCCGGTATCGGGCAGATCCTCACTACCCGTCTGGGCGCCTTGATACACCTGGGAAGCGGAAGAGACGGCTTCTTTGCCGAGGTTCCGATCCTCTCGGTCATGGCTTTTCTGGGGCTCCTTGGCGTGCTGTCGGGTTTCTCAGGCGGGCGGGCCGAGTCCAAGCCCTGGGAGCGCCTGGCTGCCATATGGTTTGTGGGGATCGTGGCGGCGCTCAGTCTCTTGAGTTACAGGCCGCTTCGCTACATGGTGCTCCTTACGCCTCCGGTTGTGCTCTTGGCCACGTCTTTCCTGGCAAGGCTCATGGGTGGCCGGCCCCTCATGGCCGCACGGAAGCCCAAATGGTTCGTCTTTGCCTTTCCGGTATGGCTGGCATGGGTGCTCATTCACTTCCAGCAGGATATCATCTACCGGACTCTCAGCGGGGGTGCCCCGCTGGTCACGGGACGGCTGAGCCCAGGTGAGATCTCACTCTATAACTTCCATCTTTCGGTCTGGTGGCATGTTTTGATCTATGGCGGTGCCGCCGTCGCACTTACACTCATCTTCAAAGACCGGATCGGCCGGGCCCGGATCTCCTTCGCCCATACGGGGTTCAAGGCCGCGGCCGTAGGCATCTTGCTTGCCTTCGTCGTCATTCATTCGGCAAGTTTCGCCGGTTACGCGCGGGAACGCAGATACAGCATAATCGATGCCGCCGAAAGCCTCGGGCGTGTGCTCCCGGACGGCGTCTTCATCGTGGGTGACTGCTCCACGACCCTCTCCCTCGAGACCTCCTTCAGGACACTTCCCGCATATGGCGACCTGATCCGGTATAAGGAGAAAGAGCTTTTCGAGCAGTATCCGGTTACCCATTTCCTCTTGAGATTTCCCACCCTTTTCGAATATCTTAGAGACACCTACCCGGATGCCATCGGCCGGATGGCAGCGGTGAGGGCTTTCGCGCTGTGCGGGCGGGCTGCCACTGTGGTGCGCCTGCCCGAGTGGCCGGGTTATGCCCGGGCCGCATATGTACCGAGCAGGTATGAGATCGGCTTCGATGCCCTGAGGAGGGGCCGGGTGGAAGAAGCACGCATCGCATTCGAGGAGTTTCTTAAGGAGCGGCCGGATTCCTATGAGGCCCTCTCGGCTCTGGCCATCTGCGGCCTCGAGGCCGGCCGGATCGAGGTGGCGGAAGCCGCCATCCGGAGGGCCCTGGAGCTTACGGACAGGGATTCTTTCTCCCGCGAAATATATGGCGACGTCCTAAGTGCCCGCGGCGACAAGTACGGCGCCCGGGCCGAGTGGCAGAAGGCATTTGAACTCAACCCCTATAGCCCGTCCCTGCAGACCAAGTTGGGAATGAGGAGGCGGTGATTCGATGATCGATATTTCCGTGGTAGTGCCGGTCCTTAACGAAGAAGGCTCGCTCCGTGAGTTGTACGCGAAACTCACCGACAACCTGAAGGGCATGGGTAAGACCTATGAGCTCCTCTTTGTCGATGATGGAAGCACGGACCGATCCTATGAGATCCTCGCCGACCTCCACCGGGAAGACCCCAATGTGAGAGTGCTGAGTTTCCGCCGAAGGTACGGCAAGAGTGCGGCCCTCTCAGTGGGATTCAGTGAGGTGCGGGGGGAAGTCATAGTCACGATCGACGCCGACCTGCAGGACGATCCGGCCGAGATACCCAAGCTGATTGCCAAGTTGGATGAGGGCTACGATCTTGTGTCCGGGTGGAAGCAGGATCGCAAGGACCCCATCACCAAGACCATCCCGTCTAAGTTCTTCAATGCGGTGACCGGGCTGGTGACAGGTCTTAAACTCCATGACATGAACTGCGGCCTCAAGGCCTACCGGCGGAGTGTGACCGAGCAGGTGAAAGTCTACGGACAGCTTCACAGGTTCCTCCCCGTGTTTGCCCAAAACGATGGGTTCCGGGTGGGGGAGGTCCCGGTAAGGCACCATCCGCGGGTCCACGGCAAGACCAAGTATGGGGCACGCAGACTGCTTCACGGCTTCCTGGATCTTCTGACCGTGGTGATGGTAACGGGCTACACGTCAAGCCCGCTTCATTTCTTCGGTACGATCGGTGTGGTTCTTGCCCTGGCCGGCTTTGTCATAAACTGCTATCTCACCTACCTGCGGCTCAGCTACGGCAACATACAGGGCAAACACCCGCTCCTCACGCTGGGTGTACTGCTTATGATCCTGGGTTTCCAGCTGATCTCGACCGGGCTGCTCGCAGAGTTGATGACGCGAAAAGGGCATCAGGGTACGGAGGAGTATGGTATCAAGGCTCGGCTTTCCCATGACCAGGAGAGGGTTGGGGATGCCGAGAAGACCTAATAGTCCGGCTGCGATGGGGTGCGCCTTCGCGGCAGCCCGGCGGTCCAAGGGGAAGAAGCGTCGCGGGACCGGTGCCGCATCGGCGGCCGGTCGGGACGCACGGCGCCGCGAGCGTGAGAAACCTCTCTCCGGAAGATGGACCGTTATCATCCTCGTCGCCCTCTGCGGGGTCTCGGTGCTCGTGGCCGGCTTGGCCTTCGACAGTTTACCATCCACAATCGGCGATAATGCGGAATTTGTGATTCTGGCGAGGTCGATGGCCGCCGGTAACGGCTTTCGCTACATGAATCATCCCGACAACCGGCCGGCAACCAAGTACCCGTTGGGTTTTCCCGCCCTCCTGGCCGGGTGGGCGCTTATATTCGGCGATTCCGTGGTGTCCATGAAAGTGTGTGTGCTTGTTTGTTATGTAGCCGCCGTGGGCCTCACCTTCGGGGTGGGAAAGAAGCTCATCGGGTGGTCCTATGCGCTTGCGGCATCCGCGCTTGTGGCGACCTCTGCGATTGTCGTGGCATACTCGCATCAGGTGCTCTCGGATGTACCCTATATGGCGTTCAGTCTCGTCGGGATCTATCTTCTCTTATCCCACCACCGTGGGCGTCGGTATCTTGCGGCAGGGCTCGCGGTCTGTATCTGGGCCCTCATCGTAAGAAGCGCAGGTATGACTCTCGTGTTTGCCGCCGTGGTGTTTCTCTTTCTCAAAGGCAGGAAGAAGGAGGCCTTTGTCACGATAGGGGCCGCCCTACTTGTTTCGGTGCTCTGGAGCCTGCGCAACTATTCGCTGACGGGCGAAGGCAGCCGGTACATGCAGGTGCTCCTTTCCGCGAATCCCTACGATCCCGACAGGGGCATGTTGACCTTTTCCGGCCTGGTGAGCCGGGTCTTCACCAATGCCGGCGGCTATCTCGGCGGGCTCCTCCCGGTCACGCTTCTGCCGACCTTGATAAAGCCCGCGCCGGGAGGGGGCGGCGGTCCGCTCGGCATATTGATCTCGGTACTGGCCCTGACGGTAGTGGCTCTGGGCGCTTATAGTCTTCGGAAGAGGGGCCTCCTCGTCGGCATCTATGTGCTTGCCTATTTCGCCGTCTACCTGATATGGCCGGAGGTCTGGAAGAGTGAGCGCTTCATGGTGCCCATCGCTCCCATGTTGGCGATCTACCTTGTCTGGGGCCTAAAAGCCATCTTCACCTATTTCGATATCAAGCGGGTCGCAATCCTCGGGGCATGCGCAGCATTGGTTCTCACCAATCTCTTCTCGCTCTCAAGCTATATCAAACGGGAGCGCGGATATCCCATAGGCTGGGTGAGGTACCTGGAGACCGCCCAGTGGGCCGGCTCCAATAGCGATCCGGCCTCGGTCGTGATGTGCCGGAAGCCTTTCCTCTTTAACCTCTTCAGCAATAGAAAGACCATAGCGTATCCTTTTACCCGCGACAAAGCAGCCATGCGGGAGTATCTGCTGGAGGCCCGTCCGAATTTCATTGTGCTTGATGACTTCGGCGGCGGGACATCGGCCACCGATGTCTATGTGGTGCCCGTGCTCCAGGACATGTTAGAATACCTCGGACTGGCTTATGAGACGGACGAACCCGTCAACAAGGTCTTGGTCTTCAGAATTCCGCAGGGGATGGGAGGCTCGTGAACAAGCGGCTCCGGATACTCATGCCGAGCATCTACTTTCCGCCGCGGGTGGGCGGCATCGAAAGCCATGTTTTCTATCTGGCGCGCGAACTCGTCGGGCGAGGGCATGCGGTCGAGGTCGTGACCACGCGGACCGAGCCGGCCTCGCCCTGGCATGAAATCATGGATGGGGTGGAGGTAAGACGCATCCCGTCTTTCGGCAAGCACTTCATGGGCTGGATCCTGAGCAGCATGCTCTCGGTCCCGCAGATCGTGAGATCGGCCGCGAGGGCGGATATCATCCACTGTCATACCTTTGCCTTTGCCTTGGGAGGGAGTGCGGCGAGTGCGCTATTGGGAAAGCCCCTTGCGGTTACGGTCCATTCTTCTCATTTCCTGAGACTTGCCAAACAGAAGCAGATGAGGGTGGCCCTTAAGTCGGTGCTTAAGCGGGCACGGGCTCTCCTTTCCACGAGTAAAGAGATCGATATGGTTGTAGCCGGGCTCTTGCCGGGCGCCTTCACCATGCCTATCGTTAACGGTATCGATACGGATACCTTCCGCCCGGTGGAGCCGACATTGCCGAAGCGCGAAGGTCAGTTCCTGATAGTCTGCCCGAGACGTCTGGTTGAGAAGAACGGTACGGAGTTCCTGGTGCGGTCGCTTGCCGTTCTCCGGGGCCGGATCGATGTAAAGGTCTATATGGCGGGGGAAGGACCCTTGAGGGAGCATCTGGAGAACCTCGCCCGGGACCTGGGTGTCCATGACAGGATCGTCTTCATGGGCAGCGTTACGAATGACGCGATGCCCGGTGTTTATGCTTCGGCCGATCTTGTGGTAATACCCTCGCTGGTCGAGGCGACCTCGATTGCCGCTCTGGAGGCGATGTCCTGCGAGCGTGTGGTGGCGGCGTCGCGTGTGGGCGGGCTTCCTGAGATAATCGACGAAAAGGTGGGCCTGCTCTTTCCGCCGGCGTCGCCCGAGGCCATAGCGGATACGGTGGAAAAGGCCTCACGTATGGAGGGCGCCGAGGCGATGGGACGCGAGGCCAGACGAAGGGTGGATGAGAACTGGAGCATAAGGAAGATAACCGACATACACGAAGACCTCTATAGGAAACTCCTCGAGGAGGGGAGACATGCTTAAGATAGCACTTATCGTGGGGACCCGGCCCGAAGTGATAAAGATGGCCCCGATCGCAATGACGGTGAGGGAGACGCCCGGGATGCGGCCGCTGCTTATTCTGACCGCCCAACACCGAGAGATGTCCGATGATGTGTTGAAGGTCTTCTCGCTTAAGCCCGACTACGATCTCGACATCATGAAGCCCAACCAGTCGCTTTTCGAGGTCACAAGCCGGCTCGTGAAGAAGCTGGAATCTGTCCTTAGGGAGGAGCGGCCCGACATGGTGCTGGTCCAGGGGGATACGACGAGCACTTTCGTAGGCTCCCTCTGCTCCTACTATCTCCGCATACCGGTCGGTCATGTCGAGGCGGGGCTTCGGACATATGACAAGTACAGTCCCTTTCCCGAAGAGGTGAACCGGAAGCTCACGACCGGGCTCTCCGATCTCCACTTCGCCCCGACCGATACTGCACGGGATGCCCTGCTCAAGGAAGGTGTGGCCCCGAGAGCCGTCCTCGTCGTGGGAAACCCCGTGATAGATGCGTTGCTCTATGTGGCGGGCCGTGACTATCCCTTCAAGACCAAAGGCCTCGAGGGGATCGATTTTGAGGGCAAACGCATCATAGCCGTGACCGCCCACCGCCGGGAAAGCTGGGGGAAACCGTTCGAATCCATGATGCGGGCACTCAGGCATATAGCCCGGAAGCATAAGGATGTAGTGATTGTGTTCCCTGTCCACCCCAATCCCAACGTCAGGGAGCCGGCACGGAAGATCCTCGGCGGCGAGCGGCGGATTGTGCTGGTCGATCCCCTGGACTATGAGGAGTTCGTAAAGCTCCTTAAGTCCTGTTACTTCATCATAACCGATTCGGGCGGCATACAGGAGGAGGCGCCGTCTCTGGGTAAGCCCGTACTCCTTATGCGCGAGGTCACGGAGCGCCCGGAAGCGGTCAAGGCAGGCGCCGTCAAAATCGTGGGAACCGACACCCGCCGCATCGTTGACGCCGCGGCCGGGCTGCTCGGCTCGAGTGCGGCCTACAAGCGGATGGTGGTTGATAAGAACCCCTACGGGGACGGCAAGGCGTCCCGGCGCATCGTCCGTGCGGCCGAGCGGTTTCTTAAACGCTCGAAGGTAAAGTAGGCTATGAACGTTTGGTGGAAAAAAGCAATCGGTGTGGCTGTTGCCGGCGTTATCATGTTCTTTATTATCAGGAATCTGGTCTCCGGCCTCAGGGAGCTTGACAGTCTCGAGGTCAGGGTTTCGACCTGGCGGATTGTGGGGGCCTTCGCTCTGCTGGGGCTGCTGTTTGCAGCCTATGGCAGAATCTGGCAGTATATCCTGGGCAAGCTCGGCCACGGCATCGGCTTCGCAGCGAGCATGAGGATATGGTTCCTATCTCAGGCCGGAAGGTATATCCCGGGCAAGGTCTGGTTTGCCCTGGGAAGGATCTACCTCAGTGAGAGGGCCGGCGTACCCAGGGCGGTTGCCGCGGTGGCCATGGGATTGGAGCTGGTACTGGTGCTGGGGAGTGCTATAGTGGTGTTCGGTGCGGCATCGGCGCTGAGTCCGGGTCTTGCGAAGGCGCAGTACATGTGGGGCCTCGGGCTTGTGCCTGTGATCGTTATCGGCGTACATCCGCGCATCATTAGGGCGATACTGGCAAAGCTCAAGCGCGAACCCGGCGGCTTCAACCTGGCCTATGCGGACACGCTGAAGATATTGGGTCTATACATTATATGTTGGTGCATATACGGGTTGGGTTTCTATCTGGTGGGGACATCGCTTGAATTGGGGGGCACGACACCGGCTTTCCGGTCGGTGGGTCTCGATCTCTACCCGGAGATGGCAGGCATAAATGCGCTCTCCTGGGCCGGAGGTCTGCTTAGTGTGGTGACACCGGCCGGGTTGGGTGTGAGAGAGGGAATCTCGGGTATCCTGCTGGCCGAGGTTGTCGAGAAGCCGTACCCGTCGCTGATCCCTCTGGTGGCCAGGCTGTGGGTCACGATAGGGGAACTCGGGACGCTGGGACTGGTGTTTCTGTTCAGGGGTTGGAAATGAAACGAAACGCGGGCCTCAAGTGGGATCTTGTTGTGCTGGG
>JALGWN010000286.1 GCA_025774115.1 bacterium | reverse complement strand
TGGCGCGGTTAACCTCGGTATTGGGTATGGTATGTTCATACGCCTGCTTCTTGCCCATGCAGCGTATTTCGCAGTTAGCACGGCCATTCTATCTTTCGGTCTTTGGCTGCGGGATGGCACGAATCCTCTTCAGGTGTGGAGAGCCAACTTCGGGTATGGGGCGCTTGTGTCATGGAGTACGCCGTTGGGGGCGTACCTACTTGCCCTCTTTTACCTCGAGGGCGGCTTGCCCTCTTTTACCTCGAGGGCGGCTTCCTGCTGATTGGCATTCTCGTTGGCATAGGGTTGGTTGGCATCCTTACGGTCCGCGATCACGTTCGTATCCGCTCCTCCGTCATCCATCTCATTGATGCGCTGGGGTTGGCGCGGGACGGGAACATGCCCCATCTCAAGGGTGAAACCCACCGGGTGCTGGAGTTGGCAGTTGCCCTGGGTCACAAGATGCATCTACCGTATCGGAGCATGCAGCTACTGGAACGGGGGGCGATGCTCCACAATGTGGGCTATATCGCGGTTGACCGCGATACCGTGCGCAAGCGGTCCCTGCTTACCGATCGTGAGATGAATGAGATCCAGGAGCATCCCGAGGCCGGTATGCGGATATTGAATGAAGTCATCGGCATGGGCAGCGTGGCCGATATCATACGCAGTCACCATGAAAGCCCCGATGGTACAGGTTATCCCCAGGCGCTGAAGACCGACAAGATACCCATGGAGTCGGCTATCATCAAGGTTGCCGAGGCCTACGTGGCCATGACCAGCCCCCGCCCCCACCGCAAGAGAGTCTACTCCAAAGACCAGTCCCTGGACGAGATAGCAAAAGTCGCAGGCCATACGCTTGATGCCGCAGTCGCGTATCACCTTTTTGACATGATGGGCCGCCGGGATCTTGCGGCCCTTGTCTCCAAAGGGTTCGGCCCGCCTTCGAGGCCGCAGACCATGCGCCGGCTATACAGACCTAAGCCGAAACCGCTTCGCTTGTTGCCCACGAACAGAAAAGAGAAGAAATCGATGTTCTTGGGGCTAGGCATGATTGCCGCGTCAGCCTGTGTGCTCTGCCTATCCATGCAGTGTGGGTTTTCACTTGCCTTAGGTACGCCTGCTCCGTGGTTGGCAACCGGCTCCGCTGGAGGTCTTTTCTTCCTCTTCCTGCTGGGGTTGGCGGCGCTCAAGCCGGTTCGTTTGCCCTGGGGTGCTTATGTCTCCTCGGCATCCGCTATTGTGCTTGTGGTTTCGCTGGCCGGGGGACCAGGCTACGGGGCGGTGTTCGGCTTTGCCCTGATCGGATGGGCGATGCTACTGGACCCGGCCCATGCTCTTTCGTCCACCCTGAGGATGATAAGCGGGATAACCGCGAATTCAAACGGGTACCGGTATAACGGCGACAGCACCTCGGCCCGGAAGTCGGAGCAAAAGCGTGGCTTGGGCCGGGTGGCCGGGACCACACGCCGTCACAAGAGCAACGGGGGCATAACCTCGCTCATCAAGGCCAAGGCGCTCGCATCAAGGATCTCTACGGCTGTGGCCTACGGGGGAGTACTTATAGTTGCAGGAAGTGGTGCCTGGCTGGCCTACCAGCTGGGAATCCGGATCTCCACAAGCCTGCATCTGAGCGGGACCGCCTACAGTCTTTTCCCGTTTTTCCTGGCTGTGCCGACATTCTACCTTGGCGAAACCCTGCTTCAGTCGGCCATGCTTGCCCGGAATGGCCTCTCCGCCTTCAGGCTCTGGCAACGCAACTATATCAAGATCTTCCCCGAGCCTCTCACCTATGCGGTTTGCGGCTTCGCCATATTGCTCGGCACCAACCTACTGGGTCTCTGGGCGGCGATCCCGCTATTCCTCTTCCCCACGCTATGGCGGCATCTTGCGCTTCTCAGGCGGCTGGAGCTCCTGAAAACCAAGGAGAGCCTCATACGGGCGGTCGCCAGGGCGGTGGACGAGAAGGATCGGTATACCGGAGGCCATTCTGCCAGTGTCGTCGAGATCAGCGTTGCCATGGCTCGTGAGATGGGCAAGGGCGAGCCCTTCGTGGAGATGGTTGAGGAGGCTGCGATTCGGCATGACCTCGGGAAGGTATCGTGGCCGAACCAGGTCCTCAGGAAACCTGCGAAGCTAAAGGGAGAGGAAGAGGACTACAGGTGGACCCATCCCGATGTCAGTGCGGAGATAGCCGCCCACGCCGGTTCATCCGAGGAAGTGGTGGGGATGATCAAGTATCACCACGAGCGTTACGACGGAAGGGGCTATCCGGAAGGCGTTAAGGGAGAAGCAATTCCTCTGGGCGCACGGATTCTGTGTGTTGCCGATTCCTTCGATGCCATGATCCATGACCGGTGGTACAAGCGGAAGCGCACCATCGAAGGGGCAGTGGACGAGGTCAGACGTTGCACCGGGACGCAGTTCTGCCCCGTTGTCGTCGGGGCATTCCTGGGAATCCTCGAGAAGATGGATCTCGAGCGACTGGTGGAAGCGGTTGAAGATGTCGTAGGTGAGATAGAAGACACTTATGAGCCGGAGCCCGATGAGGAGTATGCTATAGCCGAGCGCTCGCCCCGGTAGGTCGTCGCGCTTAGCACGCCCACCCCGTTTTGGCCGCCAGAGCGGCTCGTCCGGTTTGCTGACCGCGCGACCGCGGTTATCCTAGGTGCCCCCGAGAGAGTCCAAAGCACACCTGCAATCATAGTTCTTGCTGTTGGGAGGGAAGGCTGCGATCCCATGGATCTCATAATGGGGAGT
>JALGWN010000285.1 GCA_025774115.1 bacterium | reverse complement strand
TGCAGATATCCCAAATCCGCAAGTATGCCGGCGTATGGAGTATTGCCCTGATCAACCGCCTCCCGGAACCACTCATGCTCGGGAAGCGCAGCCGGATGGATCGGTGGGTAAGCGCAGGCTCTGGCAGCAGCATTTGATCTGGGGCAAACAGGTGCACGCTCGCCCCGATCCCTCAATACCGTGGGGCGTGCTACCCGTCGGCGACCTCGGAAACGAGCACCCGGCCTGAAATGGCGGGAAGTGTGACGGTCACTGTAGGCCCCTCATCTCCCATGTAGACAGGGACGGTCGATCCGCCGAGTGGATCGAGATAGACCGTTGATTCCGTATCCAGTGCAAGTTTGACAACGCGTTCAACCTGGCCTGCATTTAGAATCACCAAGGCGTCTTCGGAAGACCCGATTCGCCTGTAAGCATAAACTCGTTCCCCGGCGAAGGCGGTCTTGAAGCTCCCGGACATCATGCAAGGGTGTTCCTTCCTCAGAGATATGAGGCTCTTGATATAGTCACGGACTTCTGCCCGTTCGGTCTCTTCGGGCCAGGCCCAGTGGAACGGCCGGCGGCAGTCCGGATCATGCAGACCCTGCATGGCGACCTCATCCCCATAGTAGATAGTGGGAGCACCGACATAGGTCATGGCGAAGAGCATGGCGAGTTTGAGACGGCGGATATCGCCACCCGCGGTGGTAAGGAAACGCTCGGTATCGTGGCTATCGATGAGGTTCATCATGGTGCGGACGCCTTCATCCTGATAGATCAGGCGACCTGGGGCGATGGCGCGATCGAATTCATCGGCAGGGATCTCGTTCTTGGCGAAGAAGGCGACCACCGGATCGCGGAAGAACTTGTAGTTCATGACGGCATCGAAGTAGCGGCCGTTCACGTATTCGGGTGATTCACCCCAGAGTTCCCCTACTATGTAAGCATCGGGCTTGGTGGATTTCACCCGTTCCCGGAAGAGCTCCCAAAACCAGAAGGGCACCTCGTTTGCGACATCGAGCCTGTAACCGTCTATGCCCACATCGGCAAGCCAGTACTCTGTGGCATCAAGAAGGTGATTGACCACCGGCCAGTTGGGCCGGGCATTGCTTATATCTATGACGGAGTTCTCGTCGGGATTCGCTCTTGCCAAGTCGAAGTTGAGGTTGGGCATCTGTCCGAAGTTCCACCAGCAATCATAATAGTCGGAGGCATTTGCGGGCGTCCACTCGACGGGACCGGGAATAGGCCAGTTCTTCCACTCGTACCAGTCCCAGTACTCCGACTCCCTTCCATTCTCCCTGGCATCGACAAAGGCAAAGAAGGTGTGGCCGGTGTGGTTAAGGGCCAGGTCGATGATAACGCGTATGCCCCGGCTGTGGCAGTCGGCTACAAACCCGGCGAACTCCTCGTTGGTACCGAAGTGGGGGTCGGCCTTCTTGTAGGTGGCGGCATCGTACTTGTGATTGCTCTTGGCCTCGAAGATGGGGTTAAAATAGATGATGGTTATGCCGAGATCCTCCAGGTCGTCAAGATTCTCCCGGAGGCCCGCGATATCCCCGCCGTAGAAGGAGTTCCAGTCGGGCTTGCCGTCGGTCTTGTAGGGGCTCGTCTGAAGACCGGCTATGTCGTACCAGTCTTTGACCAGGTGGAAGTACTCGCCGTTGGTCTTGCCTGAAGGTGGCAGCTCGGCAGCTCCTTCGTAGTACCATTCGGAGAAATCAGGGTCATTATCCTTATTGCCATTGGCGAAGCGCTCGGGGAAGATCTGGTAGATAATCCCCTCCTTCACCCAGTCCGGGGTTGAAAAGGCAGCTACCGAGGTGGCGTCAAAGCTAAAGAGATTGAGGCTGCCTGATGGGGCCTCACGTGCGCCCTGGCGGTCGAGGATGATGGTTTTGTCCCCGTCGCTAAGCCTGAAGTAGTAGGTCAACTGCCTGCCTTCAGGGCTTGTCTCATAATAGTCATAGGTCCCATCGCTGTCGAAGCGCTCCATCGGTATGCAATCGAAATCCTGCCAGGAGACGTCCTCCCCACCCGCATGCCGGCAGAGTTCCACTTTTTCAACGTCACCCATCCAGGTGCGGACGCGAAGGGTCACCTTGCCGTCCGGGCCGAGACCCCGTTCCCAGGCGTCATCCCGGTGGCGAAGACCTTCGGTGGTGATCTCGCCGTCTCCCCTTGTAAGCGCGAAGTCCTCGAAGGAGTCATCGACAACGATCGAAGAGTTCTCGCCTCCGTAGCCGTCAGGGTAGAACTTCTCCGCATTCATGTCGGTTATCCACTCGCCGTCCGCCACGAACTTATAGCGGTATTCACCCTTGGCCAGAAACAGGGTGACTTCGAAGCGGTCACCCTTGCGCTGCATGGGCGTGGCATCTGTGCTCCAGCCGTTAAAGGTGCCGGCAAGAAAGACCTGTTCGTAGGAGTCGGTCGGGGCAAAAGTGAAGGTCACTTGCTTGAGGGCCGAATCGGCGGGCTGGGCATTGGATTCGGGTGGGTCACCTGTTGCCATGCAGCCGACTATGGCAAGGAT
>JALGWN010000284.1 GCA_025774115.1 bacterium | reverse complement strand
CTACTATGATGCTACCCGGAACCTCTGCGGCGAGGAACTCAAAACCGTCCTTCACGGCCTCATCGACGAGCATACGGTGCTGGGCTATACCATGGCCCGGGACAGCATGTACGGGCATATCGATAACCATGCTTGCCCAGAGTGTCCCGATACAGGGTGCGTCGAGTGTGTCTATACCGGAAGGGTGGAGTGTTTCAAGACCCGTATCGGAGCAAGTGACAAGGGCTTCAACTGTGAACACACGTGGCCGCAGAGCTTCTTCTGCTCGGTGGAGCCGATGAAGTCTGACATCTTCCAACTTTATCCTACCGATATGACCTCAAATAGCCGGCGGGGCCGTTACGATTTCGGTATAGTCGTGTCCCCAATCTGGAGTGAGGGAGGATCATCGCTGGGTGATGACGCGGACGGCCTGACAGTTTTCGAGCCGCGGGACGAGCACAAGGGTAATGTCGCACGCACCCATTTCTATTTCATCGTGCGCTATGCGGCCGCGCGGCGGGAGTCATGCAATTCATACGAGGCCCCCGCGAAGATGGAGACCCACATCCGCGACTGGCATGTCTCCGATCCGGTGGATGCCCGGGAGCAAGAGCGAAACGACGATGTCTATGCTCTTCAGGGCAACCGGAACCCCTTCATAGACCATCCCGAGTTCGTGGACCGGATATCGAGTTTCTTCGGCACGGCAAGCTGCTCCGCCGAGCCCGAGATCGCCGTTTCGCCGATGGAAGTCGATCTCGGTGCAATAGGATTCAATTCGACAGCCCACTACGACATTGCCGTCATGAATAGCGGCGATGACACGCTCGTGGTCTCCTCGATAACTCCAACCGACCCCGATTTCAGCGTGGATACGACAGGTTTCGCCCTGGCCCCCGGCACTCATGACTACGTGAGGGTCACCTACACATCGGGCGAGATGAAGCTCCGAGACTCCACAGGCATTCACATTGCATGCAACGACTCCGACGAGAACCTGGTCGACGTCTCAGTCGTGGTCGAGGTTGAAGCGACCTCGGGTCTTGCCCGGGGTGATGACATTCCACCGAAGTTCTGTCTCTACCCGAACTACCCCAATCCCTTCGGCAGAACCACGAACATAAAGTACGGACTCCCGCACACAGCTCATGTCGAGCTTAGCATATATGACGTGCTTGGGCGGAAAGTTCTCACCCTTGTGGATGGAAAGCAGAATCCTGGGTATCTCACCGCCTTGTGGGATGGGCGGGACCACCGCGGCGCCCGGGTGGCAAGCGGCATCTACTTCGTCCGCCTCGAAACCGGCCCCTTCACCCATGTCCATAAGATGATCCTGCTTCGCTGAGCAACCTGGAATGGCCCTTTACCCTCACGCGCGGCATCGATAAACTCTCGGGCGCCCTCCGGCCCACTGATGCCGCATACCGGATGTGCAGGGAACTCAACGAGGCCGTCGCTCCGAAGTCTTTCCGTTTCGCCATCGTCCGAAGTGATCTCGATGTGGCAGTAGATTCAGATCATAGGAATTCGGTTTTCGTGTCTTCATGGTCAGTGAGAGTTTCCGAGGGATTGAGAGTCGTTAGTTGTCCACTGCAGTCGGGATGATGCGACCAGATTGCCTTGGAGGGTTTGTAGTATACCTGTTTATACCTGTTGAGTGCCTGGTGGCGAGATGGCCGTTTCTGTCAGAGCCATATACGGGCAGACTTATCCCTGCGATCAACCGAAGGGGACACGTTGCCGATGCGGGTCAGTAGAGTTCTTTCTGCTGGTGTGGTGGTGGAGGCCTGGCGGCGGTGAAGGTGATTCCCAGGTGGTGGATGATCTTGTCAATGACCTCGTAGTTGGTGATAAAGGCGATTACCTTCATCTCGCTGCCACACCTTGGACAGATAAGCGGGTCAACCTCGTAAACCTTCTTTATGAGTTCTCTCCAGCCCGGTGAGGCTTGAGTGGCCGAAGTGGGTTGAGTTATTGGCATCACGGGGCCGGCCGCGCCTCGATTCCTCTGTCTTGCCCGGTGAGCATTCGAGTAGAGGCCATAATAGCGGATCATGACCTGTCCCTTGTCGGGGATATGGGTAGTGACTCGGGCAATGAAGTCCAGGTAGTCCATCTCGATGCGATCGTCATCAGTCTTACCGTATCGGTATATGACCTTACCCTGGGCCTCATCGAATGAGAGATGCCTGATGGCCAGGATGGGCTTAGCCATGTACCTTGCAACCCTCTGGGCCTCTTTGGGGGTGGTGGTTCTCACGTTGCTGTGGACACCGAAGCCGGTATGACGCCAGTAACCTTCGGAGCGGGCCCTGTTCCCGGTAGCCGTTATGACCATCGGGACCTGGTCCATTTCCACCGCGCCATCCCACACCCCGAACACATCTAGGTAGAAGCACAGCCCCAGATCGAGGAGGAACTGGTTGAAGTAGTACCGGCAGATTCGTCGGGGTCGTGGTTGAAGTAGTACCGGCAGATTCGTCGGGGTCGTATCTTTACTTGACTGCTTGCAGTAATACGAATTGTGAGTTAGTATTACTGTCGAGGTCCATTCTCAAGGAGGTCGTTGTGAGCATGTTGCATACAATCTGCTGCGCTGGGATCGTGCTTCTGGGCTTGGGAGGCTGTCGGCCGGTCCTGGCAACCGAGCCGGAGGGGACGGTATCCGATATCTGGAACAGATTCGAGATGCCGGGGAGACGCTATCTGGTAGGGGTCGGTTTCTCTCAGGGAGGGTAAGGGGTGGCAAGAATGATGGGTTTTCTATCACTGGGGGCATGGGTACGATCATGCGCTTGTCTGGTCATGGCGACTCTCCTGCTTGCAGGACCCGGTTGCCAACACGAGCGTGAGACCGAAATCAGCATCGTGGCCTCGACAACGATGATCGAGGCCGTGGTCAAAGCGATTTGTGGGGCCACGGTGACCGTGCAAGCCCTGGTTCCCGGGGGAATGTGCCCGGGCCACTTCGATATCAAGCCCAGGCAGATGCAGGAAATCGAGCGGTCGGACCTCTTCCTCTATCATGGCTGGGAACACTGGTTGCCCAAGGTGACCCAGGCTACGGGTCTCGGCACACAGATAGTCGGGATCGACATCGCTGGAGAATGGATGGTGCCCGACGTGCATGTCCAGGCGATACACAGTGTTCGAGGCCTGATGATATCACTCCGGCCCGAGCAGGAGGCCTATTACAGGGAACGGGCCCTCAAGTACGAGAACTCCGTGCTCGAGGAAGCCCAGACCATCTGTAGGACATTCGGGCCCCATGGCGACACACCCGTCATCTGCTCGGAGCTCCAGGCAGACTTCCTGACCTGGGCCGGATTCGATGTGTTGGGAACCTATAGAAGGGCCGAGAGCATGACGCCCAGGATCATGGAAGACCTGATCGCGACCGGCAGGCTCCACAAGGTCAGGCTTGTGGTGGATAACAGACAAAGCGCATCTTCGGTCGGCGCCGGTAGCGCCCGTGAGATAGGTGCCGAACACGTAGTGCTTACGAATTTTCCCGTAGACGGATCCTACCTGGATGCCCTGAGGAACAATGTCAAAACACTCGAGAGTGGACTCGACTGACCGGCACGGACAACCTATAGTAAGGCTTGAGCAGGTCAAGCTTGCCATAAACGGTATCCCGATAATCCGCGATATCACACTCTCCGTAAACGAGGGCGAGTTCGTACTTGTCCTCGGCCCAAACGGCGCGGGCAAGACGACACTCTTGAAGTTGATAAACGGCCTTCTCCTACCGTCCGGAGGCGAAATCCGTGTATTCGGCGAAGCTCTCACACCAGCCACGGCCAAGCAGATCAGAAGGCGCATAGCCTATCTGCCCCAGGACATAGCGGTCGATACTCGCATCCCGATCACCGTCCGTGAGGTGGTGAGCATAGGGAGGCTTGCCCATAAACCCTTGATGGCGAGATTCACGAGCCGGGACCGCAGCATAGCCGACGAGGCGATGGACCTGGTTGGTATAGCCGACCTCGCCGAGAGACCTTTCGGGCACCTCTCCGCCGGTCAGAAGCAGAAGGTCTCTCTGGCGCGGGCCCTTAGCCAACAGGCGGAGATAATGCTCCTCGATGAGCCCTTGAGTAATCTCGATCCCAGGGCCCAGCGGGATGTCTGTGATACCATAGACTGCATTCATGGAGAGACCGGCAAGCCCGTACTTCTGGTGACTCACCTTCTGGAGACCGTCCCTCGTTCCGCAGCCCGCGCGATGATAATGAGACAGGGCGCATTCGCCGGGAAGGTAGACATCGCGAAGATCTACGATGATAGGTTTCGCCACAATCTATACTCCGGTCCGGCTGAGACAAGCAAACCAATCGGACCCGAGGGGGCAAGACCGTGAT
>JALGWN010000283.1 GCA_025774115.1 bacterium | reverse complement strand
GTGGTGGGTCTTGCGGCATGCGGTTCCCATGGAGCGGGCAAAAAGGGCCTCGTGGAATCGAATGCTGAAGGTCTCACGATGGGAGAGCCCTTTGATTTCGGTGAGTACTTCGCTTATACGCCTCTGGAAATACCGGTTGCCGACGAGCAGTATTCCCTTGCGCTCGGCGAGGACGGGATAGTCGATTTCGTAGATGTGACCTCACGCCTCGGTCTCGGGCAGGAAGCCCGGGATTTCCTGCTCGATCACGGTTTTGCCGTGACCGGTTTCGATTTCATCCGACAGTGCGAAGATGTGGTAGCTGCATATGAGGCCATAGGCCGAAGCGGGGTACCGATACTGGTCACCTCGGGGTCTTTGCTTCATACCTATCATATCCTGTTCGGCGATCTTCTTAGCACGATCGAGACCCAACATCTATATGACGACATGTGGAATGTGAGCGTGGGGCTTCTCGAAGCGTGTCTGGCGCTTCATGAAGCGAGCGAAGGGGACCTCAAGGAGGCTGCCGCCAGAGACGCCGCCTTTCTTGCCGTGGGGCTGAAGCTCATGACGCCGGCCGGAACCCAGGTACCCGGCTCGGAGACGACACCTGGGCGCGGTCGGCGACCCAACCCCAAGGAGTATCAACCCGGCGATCTTGAGAAATACGAATTTGATGTGCCCGACGGCTTGGGGGATGTGGTCTCGGCGGAAGTGGATCTCATAACTGCGCACGGCGGAGCGTCGGAGTCGCCGCTTTTTATCTACAAGGAGGATTACTCTCAGTATGTTCCCAGGGGCCACTACACCACGACCGAGAAGCTCAAGAACTACTTCCGCGCCATGATGTGGTACGGACGCATGACCATGTTGCTCAAAGGATCGGACGAAGTGGAACGGGGTGAGGCATGTACTATGTGTGATGCCTTTATCTCCCGGTATGATGCCGGGATTCAGACCCTGGGAGCAGTGGTGCTTACCAATGCCATGGGAAGCAACGCGGAACTCATGACAGCCTGGGAGCGGACCTACCGCGTTACCTCGTTCTTTGTCGGTTTCTCAGACGATCTCGGGCCCTATGAGTACCTCGAGGCCCTGAATCAGGTGTTTGGTAGCCGGCCTCCTCTGGGCTCTTACACGCCCTCGGAACACGGTAAGCTAAAGGCCAAGTTGGCTGAGTTCAGGTCACCGCAGATCTACGGCGGAACGGGAGGCTGTGCCATACTGCCGCCCTTCACGCCGGAACAGGCCGACGAGTGCCTGGCCAAGACCAAGGGTTTTCGGCTTATGGGCCAGCGTTTTGTTCCCGATTCCTACATCCTCTCCAAACTGGTCGCGCCTTATACCGGCGAATACCTCGGGGGTGAGCTACCTTTCACCGCCTACAATGTGCCCGGGGTAGGTATAGCGAGGGCTTTCCCGAGGGGGCTTGACGTAATGGCGGTGCTCGGTTCTCGAAGAGCGCGTGCGGTCATGGATGCCCTGGGAGACACCAACTATGAGGCTTACGATGAGGCATTCGCAAACATCAAGGCCGAGATCGATGCAATGGACGAGACCGAATGGAATCGAAACCTCTACTGGAATTGGCTCTGGACACTCAAAGGCTTCCTTGGGAGTGCCGGGCCCGGATATCCGGCTTTCATGCAGTCCGATGAATGGCGGGACAGGCTTCTCAAGATTGCCTTGGCATCCTGGGCCGAGCTCAGGCATGACACCATCCTCTATGTCAAACAGAGCTACACCATGGAATTGACGGCGATGCCGTCGGCTCCCATAGCACTGGGATATGTGGAGCCGGTCCCCGAGCTCTATAACCGCCTCTTAAGCTTGACCCGCATGACACACCTGGGATTGGGGGCCATGGGTCTACTGGATGATGCTCAGGGGCGAAGGCTTGTGAATCTGGAGCGCGCATTGGAGAGGTTGATTGCGATATCGCTTTCCGAACTCAGAGGAGAGCCTCTTTCCGAAGACGATAGCCGCTACATCGGACGCTTCGATGGTGTGCTGGACGGTGTGGTGAGCGGCATCGATGAGAAATCCCAAAAGACCACCATAGTGGCCGATGTCCATACGGATAGTAATAGCGGCCGGGTCCTGGAGGAAGGTGTGGGCTACGTGGATCTTCTTATCGTGGCCTGGAAGAACGGGGACCGGGTGTACCTGGCGGCCGGCCCGGAGCTCTCATACTATGAGTTCAAGCATCCTATGGACGATCGCCTGACCGATGAGGCCTGGCGCGATATGCTCGCCTCCGATCCACCGGCCCGCCCCGCCTGGCTCCCAACCCACTGATATAAACGGTGTCAGGCTTGCATAGTTGCATATTCGGAAATATGCAACTATGCAAGCCTGACACCGGCATCCCCCGGCACGAATGTCTGAGACGTGACTAAAATAGTGTGACCCCTTTTCTGTTCGAGTTTGTGGGTTCACGCCTTAGCGGATTTGTGGTATAATGACAATGCGAGTCTTTACGGAGGGTAGCTTTTCATGCCCGTTGGCTGTCTATGTCGGAGGTGGCAGGCCATGACCCC
>JALGWN010000282.1 GCA_025774115.1 bacterium | reverse complement strand
AGGTTCGCGATGTCGCGCTCGGCGATCACAAGGTCGTGTCCCCAGTAAGTGTTCTCCGCCTTCTCAATAAGGAAGCCTTTTCCCCTGTCGCTTTCGACAAGCCTCTCGCCGGCCCTCCCGGTCTTGAGCCTGCCCTGACGGTCTATGTAACCGTGGATCAAGAGCTCCGCCATAAGATCCACCAGCCCCGAGCCGCAAACACCCCGGGGTTTCGTGTCTTCTATGACACGATACTCAAGGCCGCCATCGTCCCGGATGCTGATTCTGTCGATCGCCCCTTGCGTTGCCGGCATGCCGCACCTCACACCGCCGCCCTCAAACGCCGGTCCGGCAGAGCAGGCGCAGGTCATGAGCCAATCAGCGTTTCCGACAACCAGTTCACCATTTGTCCCCACATCTATGAAGATCGAAACACGCTCCGAATCGCGGAGCATGGGTGTTGCAAGCAGCCCCGCGGTGATGTCGCCTCCGACATAGCTTCCAACAGCCGGTGCACAGTGCACTCTACCTGCCGGGGCGATCTTGATGCCGATATCGCGCGCCCGCATGAGCGGCAACCTGTTAAATGTGGGGACATAGGGTTCCTCGCGAATGTAGCGGGGGTCGAGGCCGAGGAGCAGGTGAAGCATGGTGGTGTTGCCGGATATCGAGGCCAGATAGATGTCCCGGGTTGAGATGTCATGCGCAGCAATTGCCTTTTCAATCAGACTGTTGATAGTCGCTACGACCAGGTTCCGGAGTTCTTCAAGCCTTGCCGGTTTGGCTGCATAGTTGATCCTGGAGATTATATCCTCGCCGCACTTGAGCTGGCGATTTAGGCCAAGCACCGTCTCTACCGGCTCGCCGGTCTCGAGACTAACGAGGCTGAGGGCTACCGTGGTCGTTCCTATGTCACACGATATGCCATAGATCCCGCCCGCTGAGCGCGCCGGCCTCACGTCGACAATGGTCGAGGTATGTCCATCACGGAAGAGGACGACTGCTATCCGGCCCTCGTCCGCCCGGACGGATCGGGCCAGGTTCTGTAAGGCCGAGATCTCGCATCTTAGGTCGGTGGTGGGGAGGATCTTGCGAATCTCCTGGGTGACGCATGAGAGGTCACCGTAGTTGCTCTCGAGCGTTGGGGGTGGAACCTCGAATCGAAGTTCGGTTACGGCGGGATCGATCTCATATACGGCCGATAGCCTATCGCTGTCGTCCTTTGTAATGGCAATCGGATCCGCGCTCTTGACATAGATCTCTTCGAAGTGGGGAAGATCGACCGTCAGGTCGCCGGTCACCCGCGCCAGACAGGCAAGGACGAAGTTCTCATCCGCAAGTTCAGCCGACAGTGCTGCGGATGGGGCGGTTTCGTATGTCCCCTCCAGGACCTTTACGATACAGTCGCCGCAAGTCCCCTTACCACCGCAAGATGCCTTGAGGGGAAGCCCGGCCTCCCGGACCGCATCCAGAATGGTCGTTCCGGCAGCCACTTCGACACTCACCTCAAAGGGGAGGAAGCGCACTGCAACAGGTCTCTTGCGCTTGGCCGGTTTGCCTCGGGTCATGTTCCTGCAGCTCTCCCGCCTATGTAAGATTCACATTCTTCACGAAGCTTGGAATGTCAGACGCTTCCTGCGGCCCCACGATGACCTCCCACCCGGGCATCTTCTCCTCGAGATCGCCCTGGATGACGGAGGCATATCCGGGAATGACGACCTTGCGTGTCTTGATCTCATCCTCCGCCTTGATCGACTTGAAGAACTTGGCAATCGTCTCACCCACGAACTTGCCGGCAGCCCAGGCCGTCATCACGGATTGTCCCTCGCAGTCACACACCACAAGATGGGCGGACAGGCCCGAGTTCTCGATCTCCCCTGAGACAATGAAATAGGTGAGGGAGAAGTTGGTGGTGACAAAGATTGGGGATTCGGGGGTCGGTTCACCGATCGGGTAGATCTTGGGATCGACCTGAATGGGTTTCTGGGGATCGGTGTAGATATTCTGTCTCAGGGTAAACAGCGTGTAGAACATGGCCTTGTCGAAATCGGGCAGCACGATGAGAGACGCGTACTTGCAAATGAGCGCGGTTGCTCTTGCGAGGGCATCGAAGCCGCTTTGCCCCGTGACCCTGGCAAAGAGAGGGAAACCGAAGGGCTTGAAGTTAGTCTTAAGGGCACTTCTTCGGACAATCACGTTGTCCTGGAGTTGCCGGCCGAGGCCGTTTGAACTGATGTTGAGAATCACATCACTGACCCCGGCATCCCTGGCCCTGGAAGCCTGGGCGGCTAGATCTTCAAGTGAGTCGGAGGTAATAACCAAAGCGGCCGAGTGGGACTTCGCAATTTCTATGTGTTTGTCCGCGACCGGTTCCCTGAGGAGCACGGCCGGATGTTCCCCTTTTAGAAGATCCAGCCCCCGTTTAAGGGCCGCGTCATCCGGGCAGTCCAGGATCAGGGTTTTTTCGGAGGTGCTCTTCACCAGTCCAATAGTCCGGACGAAGGCCTCGGGATCGGTTGCATCATGGGTTATGAGGAAGAGGTCCG
>JALGWN010000107.1 GCA_025774115.1 bacterium | reverse complement strand
CGTGCTGCCCCCGGCATCCGGCCGTGAGTACTCCACCTCTCCTCCATGAAGCCCGGCAATCCTCCGCACGGTGGGAAGTCCTAATCCGGTACCTCCATGCTTGGTTGTGAAGAATGGCGTAAAGATCTTGTCGGCTTCACTGGTGAGGATACCGGGGCCGGTATCCGTAACCTCTATAGACAGATAGTCCCTCGGATTTTTGCCGTCCCGGGGCGTCCGGCCGGGCTTGCTTCCGGTTCTGAGGCTCACAATGACCCGGCCGGTATCGCCGACAGCTTCCACGGCGTTTCTCACAAGGTTGGTAAGCGCCTGTCTGATTCTGCCGGCGTCCACACGGCAGTAGACCGGCGGGTCGGGAGTGGATACCTCGAATTCGATGGGCTTGCCTTCTCCCTTGGCTGCCATATTGCATACCTCCACAACCCTGAGAATTTCGGCGGTCAACTCGGTATTGGCGAACCTGAGCTTGGTGCTGCTTCCGGCTTCGAGAAGATCGTTCACTATGCTCTCGAGGGATTCGACACCTTCCTTGATTCTCCCCACCAGTGCCAGGCTCTCCGGGCTGGACTCGAGGTCGCGCTCCAGGAGGCTCGCGAATCCCTTGATTCCTCCGAGGGGATTCCTTACCTCATGGGCGACAACCGCGGCCAGCTCCCCTATCGCAGCCAGTGTTCTTACACGGTCAACCTCAGCTTCGAGGGCTTTGATCTTCCGAAGATCGACAATCACCTCGATGGCCCCGGCCATGGAGTTACGGCCGCCGATGAGCGAGGTGCTCGAGGAAACCGGCACCCGCTCGCCGGACTTGGCTGCCACCGTCTTCTCTTCCTGATTGAGGCAGGAGCCGCTTGCAAGGGTGTACAGCGGTGTTTGCCTTCGCGACACCCCGTTGGCCAGGGTCTCGGAATACCTGCGGCCGTTCACCTCGGAAGCACTGAAACCCGTGATCGTCTCCGCAGCCTGGTTGAAGAGAACGATGAGGCCCTTGCGGTCCACCACAATCACCCCATTCGGGAGGCCGGCCAGTACATCCTCAAGGTAGGCTGCGGTTTCAGAATGGATCTTCAGCGCATCGGCCAGGCGCCGGTTGGTGGTTTCCAGATCTGTGTTCACGCCGTGAACGGAGCCCGCCAGTCGGTTGCACGCACCCTGGAGAGCGCTTATCGCGCCCGTGAGGCCATCGAGGGAGTTATCCAGCTCCGGCCCGCGGCCGCCACTGTTTCGAGTCGCGTTCTTCTCGGGTGTCGACGCCATTCCTATCTCAACCTCCTCGATACGGGAAACCCACGGCCGGCAATGAGGTCTTCGATTCGCGATCCCCGGTCGAGCAGCCGGCGGAGGTCGGCCATCAATTCACGGAACCTGACCTTCAGACCCTCGGAGACGGTAAGGCCAACGCTTCCATCCGCATTCAGCTTCAAACGGGAGGTTATCTCCAGGGCGATCGTGTTGAGGGTGTCCACCTTGCCTTTCTTCTCCCGCAGCAGTGAGATCACTTCATCTACATCGGTACTCTTGCTGAGGCACCGCTCCACAGCCAGAGCAAGGTCGCTGAGCTCCGCTACGAGATCCCCTGCGGTTGCCATGAGAAGCGAAAGGTCGTGGGTCTCATCCCCTACGATGCCCTGATGCTTGATCGTCATCCTTGTCCCACCTTACGGCAGGTAGGCATGAGAGGACTTAAGAGGAAGGCATAGTCGGGAACTTCTCGAAGAGTACTGCTCTCTCCTGACTCTCCCTCCGACTTCTAAGCCCTTGTCTTACACGCCAAGGCGACCCGTATCCGAAATACGGGTCGGATCCCGCCGGTCACCGGCAAAATCTGCCGGTCATCTCCTTAGTCACAATGGTTGCTTCGAACGGAGACAGCTCGAATCGGCAGAATCTCTCCAGTTCTTCCAATTCCTGCCTCCTTTCGTTCACTCTCAGAGACTTCACTGCAAAACCTGCAAATAGTGACTATTAGAGCAATCGTCCCACGGGTGGGGGAGTTTAGCTCTTTTTGTGGAATATTCTTCTCAGGCGGCAAGAACCTCCAGAAAGATGGGGTCAAGTCTGCGTTTGACACATGTTACGGGACGAACATGTGTCAAACGCAGACTTGACCCCTTACGCCAGGAGGAGCGAGGCGTACCGTTATGTACACCGCAGTGACGAGGGCTGAGTGTAACGCAGCAGACGGGCGGCTTTCACCAGCCTTTACTTCAAGGCTTCGGAAGGTCGCCCAAAGTCCCGGTCAAGACCAAAGCTCGCGAAGATATTCATGGGGAGGAGCGGCTCGCCGGTGGTCATAAGACTCACAATGTTCTTGGCGATCCCGGGACCCAACATGAGGCCCTGTCCGCAGAAGCCGACTGCGACAAAGAGCCCATCGGACCCTTCAATCTTATCGACAATGGGCACACCGTCGGGCGTCATGGGATAAAGCCCGCGCCAGACCCTGCGGACCCTCGCGTTCTTGAGCCTTGGGAAGAGCCTTATGAGGCGCCCCGCCGCCTGGGGGAGAAAAGATGATGTGGAGTCGCGATCCAAGCCCGGCACGATCGGTTCGGGGGTGAGACAGAAAACCACATGGCCTTCCTTCTCCTGATAGAAATAGAAGTTCTTGGAACCGGGAAAGCCGCGGATGTCGACCACAAGAGGCTCGAAGAAACGCAGGACCGCGTCGGTCACGCCACCCTCATGGGAGTCCGGTTCCACCGGCAGGTCCACCCCCATCATCCTGCCCACCTCACGCGCATGCGCGCCGGCGGCATTCAGAAGTTTGCCTGCCGAGTAGGTGGCCTTGTCGGTCTTCACCGTTACTTCCGAGCTGTTGATGCACTCTACGCCGATCACTCTCTCGGCGAATCTGAACTCAGCCCCAAACTCGACGGCCCTGTCATAGAAGGCCCGGGCGGCCAGGATGGGTGAGACATTGCCGTCTCCAGGAGAATAAGTGCCCCCACGCAAGCCAGTGGGGTCTATACCCGGCAGGAGTTCACGCAGATTGTCCGCCTCGACCCAATCGATCTCGAGGCCGAAATCCTTTTGGACCGCCAGCAGGTCCTTTAGGGCCAGCTCATCCGCTTCTTCGTAAACCGGGAAGCAGTAACCGCCCCGCTGGAAATGGATATCATCTCCGTACTTGTCCTGCCAGGTCGAGAAAACGTCAAGGCTGAGCTGACAGGTCCGTATCTTGGCCGGATCGGAATGGGTGGCCCTTACTCCGCCGATGGCCGCTTTGTTCTGACCTTGACCCGAGGATGACAGCTCGTCGATAACAAGGGTCCTTACTTGCTTTTCGGCAAGGAAGCAGGCCGTAGGGAGTCCGACACTCCCCGCACCGATGACTATCACATCATAAGTGCTCACGTCTCTTCCTCCTCGCCCGCAAGCGTGCCGAGCTCCACCTCCGCCACCAGGGGTCTCCGGCTGAATGGAGTAACATCACGGGGATCGACCCCTTCTTCCTGATAGAGCCGCACGATAAGGGACTGACAGGTCTTGCCCCCACAAGCTCCCATGCCGCATCGAAGTATCTTGAGTTGGTTGAGATCGGTCATACCTTCGCGGATGAGCGTCCTTATCTCGCCGGCGGTCACCCGTTCGCATCTGCATACAATGGCATCATCATCCAAAGCGCAGGGAGAATCGGTATCGATCCGGGCGCTGAGGGCCGCATCCTGAAGCCTGAAGCCGGCCACGCGGGTAGCATCCTCCTTGGGAACCTTAAGCGTCACCAGGAGCGTGCGGTCGTAGGCCTTTCGCCCGGCCACCTTCTCCACCAGCGCCTTGCAGACAAAGTTGCCGTCAATATCCACGGCTTCAACTTGCCCACCCTTCACGACCCGGTCCTCGAGGAGCTCGAAGGGGACAACGACCGAGGCATGCGGTCCTTCGCGCCGCAGATCCACCAGCGTTATGGCTAATCCCGGACAGGCCGCGACACATATGGTGCACCCGGTACACTCATCCTTCACGACTTCAGGCAGGCCGAATATGGGATCGCCTTGCATCTCGATCATGTCCTTGGGACAAACATATATACAGGGATCGCAGGGTATCTCCTGGACGCATCTGATTACCGGGAAGAGACCTGATTCCGGAATCTCCACTTTTAGACCTGCGGTGCTGCCCGGTTTGCGCTTGAGGATTTCCCACCTCTCCCGCCACTCGTCAGGCACCCGCGCCTCCTTGCCCAGGGCCCGACATATCCGCCTTCCGGCAATCCTGCCTGAGAATATGGCCGCCGAGGCCTCGGCAATCTCGTAAGCGTCTCCTGCGGAATAGACATCCATCCCGAAGCGCTCGGCCTGTCGGTAGAGCTCGTCCACGGGATTGAGACCCACTGCTATGAGCAGCGTGTCCGCCTCATATATCTTCTCCGTACCGGGGACAGCCTTGAAGTCGGCATCCACCTCGGCCACAGTGACCGCTTCCACCCGGTCTTTCCCATGTGCACACTTGACCGTGTGAGAGGTCCGGACAGGCACTCCGAGACGCTTTATCTTATCCTGATGGACCTTGTAGCCTCCCACCTCAGGCATGGCCTCCACCAGACCGACTACCCCGATGCCCGCTTGTATTGCATGGTAGGCCGCGATAAGGCCGACATTTCCTCCCCCCACTATGAAAAGCTTCTCCGAGGGACGAACCAGATCCCGGTTGACCAGGGTCTGAAAGGCTCCCGCTCCATACACCCCGGGCAGGTCGCAGCCCGGAAACGCGAGGGCCTTCTCCCTTGCACCGGCAGCTATAAGGAGCTTCCGGGGGCTTACCAGACTGTACTCCCCGTTTCCGACCACACCTATCCTGTGGTCCTTATAGCAGGCCACCGCGGTGGCATTGAGCATGATTCGAACACTCGGATGTTGCTTCAGTTCATCGGTGAGGTGCGTGGCGATATCGATGCCCCTGGTTCCGGCGTAGCAATCAGCCACTGTGCCGAAAAACGAGTGGGTTTGCAACACCAGCTTTCCACCGAGCCTGTGCTTGTCATCCACAATCAGAACTTTTATGTCATGACGTGCCAGTTCCAGGGCCGCGGTTATGCCGGAAGGCCCGCCTCCTATGATGAGGACGTCGGTCTCGATTTCTCGTACGGATTTGAAGGCGGCAGGGGGATCGTCGAGTTCGGGGAGCTCGGGTACACAATCGCAGGTGGTTACATGCATACCCTCTCTCACCTGCGTCATGCAACCCTTGACCGGGATGCCGTCGGCGATGACAAGACACTGGGCGCACTGGCCGTTGGCGCAGAATATACCCTGAGGACTCCGGTCCTTCACGTGATGCCCGAAAACATCGATACCATGGGCGAAAAGGGCGGATGAGATGACCTCACCCTCTTTCGCCAGGAGCTCACGGCCGTTGAAATGGAAGGGGACGGTCGCTTCCCCTTGCACTTCCAGAATGGGATGTTTATCGATTCGTTTCATGAAACACCACCCCCGAACCGGCGCGACCATGGCGCCGCCTCGCCGGCCAGCATATCCGGATGATAATAACACCCGGGATGGAGTTAGTCAAAACATGAGCTAGCATTATGGTGTGACACCGGTTGACAAGGCCTCTTCTACCTGGTAGAGTTCCGTGTATCTTGCGTCGAGGGATGGATATGAAACATATCGGTTTGGGCTTCTATCTTGTGATCTTGACATTATTGGTGTCCGTGGCCCCTCCGGCCGGGGCGCAACCGTCCATGCCTTTTTCAGGCCTCGCGGTGTTTGACACGCCGGGGGACGAAGGGCATAGTATCACCATCGAATGGGAATCGGCCTCCACCGAATTGATACTGGTGATGAGAGCGACTTCCCCCGAAGGTGACTATGAAGTTCTGAGCGACGCGTTGGCCTCCGACTCGACCTACGCCGACAGGACCGCCGAGGATGATGTAGCTTATTACTACAGGCTCGCCTACCCCACCGACGCGGAGACGCTCTATACCGCCGGCGCGGGCCCGGTAACGTCCAGGAGCAATTGGTTCAGAACCGGAAGATGGAACACCCTCGTACTCACCATACTAACATTCGTAATGGTGGTCTCCTTTATTCAGATTGCCAAACGGGGCAAGGAGCTCTACATAAGGAAGATTGCCGGCCTCAGTGCCATGGATGAGGCAATCGGCCGGGCAACCGAGATGGGAAGAAAGATGTTCTATATCCCGGGCATTCTGAGCATCAACGAAATACAGACCATCGCCAGTCTGTACATTATGAAATACGTCGCCCAGCGGACCGCGACCTATGGGGCCACGCTCGAGGTTCCCAACATCGACCCGCTCACGTTCTCCGCAGCCCAGGAAGTCGTGAAGCAGGCATACATGGAAGCCGGCAAGCCGGACCAGTTCAAGGACGACATGGTTACCTATATAACCTACGATCAGTTCGCCTACACCGCATCGATAACGGGTAAGATGGTACGGGAAAGGCCGGCCACCAACTTCCTGATTGGGTCCTTTTTCGCCGAATCCCTGATCCTCGCAGAGACCGGACAGAGCGTGGGCGCCATACAGATAGCCGGTACAGCCGAGCTGGCCCAGCTACCCTTCTTCGTGACCGCCTGTGATTATACGCTCATGGGTGAGGAGCTCTATGCCGCGAGTGCCTATCTGTCGCGAGAGCCGATACTTCTGGGCAGCATCAGGGCTCAGGATATGGTGAAAGCGATACTCATGGCGATCATGCTGGTAGGTCTGGTCACCCTCGCCTTCGGGTCGAACGCAGTAAGGGAGCTGCTGACACCTCACTAAGACGCAACCAATTTGACCCCATACCGGCTGCAGAAGTCCTCGGCAATCTTCCAGAGGCGTGGGGGGAGAATCTCCTTTACCTTCTCCAGGACCCCACCGGGTACACCGCCATAATAGGCATGGGCGATGCCGCCGGTGATGCAGGCCAGGGTGTCGCTGTCCCCGCCCAGTGAGACCGCATTGCGGATGGCATCCTCGAAGGATGTAGCTTCGAGAAACGAGATTATGGCTTCAGGCACAGTGCCCTGACAGGTTACGTCGAAGCTATAGCCCGGCCGGATTGCCTCAAGCGTCCGATCGAGGTCATAGCCGAATCTGGTCTCTATCTCCGACTTTATGTCATCCTTGGCTCCACCGTGCCGGGCCAGGAATACGGCCAGTGCAGTGGCCTGGGCACCCTTCACTCCCTCCGGGTGATTGTGACTGACCTCTGCGGTTCTTGCGGATTCCGCGAGCACCTCTTCCTCGTCATCATAGGCAAACCCTACCGGGCTCACCCGCATCGCCGACCCATTGCCGAAGCTGTCGTAGGGGCCGACATCATCCTCCATGAGCCAGTAGTAGAAATGCTGGCCATAACTCGAATTCGGGTAGTCACGGCCGATCCTTCTCATGGCCTGCGCGTAATCGCCACCCTTCATGATGGCTTCAGCAACAGCCACGGTGAGTACGCTGTCGTCGGTGAATCTCGAACCAGAGGAGAAAAGAGGAAACTCCTTGGTCTTTATAGGGTCGAACTCATACACCGAACCGATGATATCTCCGGCTATCGCTCCTATCATCCGTGCTCTCCATTCGTGCGGCCGGGCACACCCGCCGCCGCCTCTCGGCCGGTTACCGTGTCCATATAGGTCGGGCTCAAGCAGCATCCCCGTCTATTGACCCCTTTAGCCCGGGCACCAAAAGGGAGAGTATGTCGTCCGGATAAACCAGGATCACTCATCGATATCGGAGACCCCGGAGCGGTCCTGCTTGAGGAGGGCCCGGCGTTTCTTCGCCCTGAGCCTTTGCTCTCGGGCCTCCCGTGGGACCGTGGTCTTCTTTCTCCTACGCCTCTGCTTTAAGGCTTCCCGCAGGAGCTCGCCGAAGCGTTCCCTCACGGCCTCCCGGTTCGCGTGCTGGGACCGGTGCTTCTGAGAAACTACCCTCAATAACCCGTCCTTACTGAGTCGGGCGTGTAGGTGCTTCTCGATCCGGCGCCGCTGGTCGGCCGAGAGGCTTGCCGAGCCGCCGACATCGAAGACCAACGTTACCCTGGTGCTGGCCTTGTTCACTTTCTGGCCGCCGGGCTTGCTGCTCGGGGAAAAGGTGTATTCGATTTCACTGTCCGGGATCCGCAGGTTCTCGTTAACCTCAAGCATGACTTCGCCCGGCCGGCATTCCTGCCTCCTGTTTCCGGTCTGCGGACACCACATTCGTCGCCACAGGAGTGGTGACGCCACGCGAACAGCAGCGCTTCGGCATTCTCCTAGGACAGCTTGCCGAACTCGCCGGCCGTGGGCTTCACAAGGTTCTCGAAGTCCTTGTAGGCCATTCTGAAGAGCTCCTTGTGTGACCCTGCATTGAAGGCAATTTCCTCCTCCTCGGTGAGGCTCCTCTCAGCATAGACCGGAATGTCATATAGGTTGCCGAAAGGCGGCATGGCCCCGACCTCACATTCGGGGAAGAGACTACGGAACTCGTCCTCCGAAGCCAGCTCTGCCTTCGCGGATCCCGCCGTCTGCTTGAGCTTGTCGAAGTCCACCACGTGACTCGCCGGCAGGACGGCCATGGCCATCTTGCCGTCCAGCTTCACCATAACCGTCTTGGCCAGCTCCCTCCCCGGGATGTGGGCCGAGGCTGCGATCTCCTGGGCCGTATAGGCAGGAGCGTGGC
>JALGWN010000015.1 GCA_025774115.1 bacterium | reverse complement strand
AGCCTCGATCCTTGCCCGGATCTCCTCAAGGCTCGCCTCCGTCGCTTCTGTGTTGCCGAGAACAGGTCCCAGACCGGCGAAAATCAGGATCCCGACTGCCGCCAGGACGCAAAGGTGTCTCTTGCTATCCATGATCTTTCCTTTCCTTGAGAAGCCCGCCGCTAGATTAATGCCAACGCTTATCGATTCAGTATACCATACTTTCGTCCCCGTTTACACCCTGAAACCGTGACGGATGGGGAATCGGTCGGGCGTGGAGACGTCCAGGACATGGGCCGGGGCCTTGGGTTTGCGAATGACGTGGAGCCGGCCGGCATCGGCCAGGACTTCGGCGGGAGCACCCAGGCTCATGAAGTTCATCATACTCATCGTGTATCCGTAGGCTCCAGCGTGGAAGATCCCAACTATATCACCTGCCTCCGGGCGGGGCAGCAATACATCAGTGGCTATCACATCGATCGGGGTACAGATAGGGCCTCCGATGCTGCACCTGGTGTCGTTCTCAAGCGCGATCTTATTTAAGATCCGGGCCGCGTGTTTCACGCGCATGAAAACCGGTCTGCTGAAGTGATTCATACCACCATCGGTTATGATGAAACACGTCCCCCTGGATTCCTTGATCCGAAGGGCCGTGGTAACGAATATGCCGGACTCGGCAAGCAGATAGCGTCCCACCTCGAAGATGAGCCGGCAACCAGGCGCCTGTTCCATCAGTCTCTTTCTCACGCCTGCTGCGGCATGCGATATAGACCCGAAATCCAGGCCGGCCTGGTCCTCCTCGTAGGGCACACCAAAGCCCCCTCCGAAGTCGACACACCGTAGGTCGAAGTCCAGTTGGCTGGAAAGCTCGAGGGCCAGGTCGGCAACATAATCCAGGTGCTTTGTGATAAAGCCCGAATCCAGGACCTGACTCGCGGAATAAACGTGGATACCGACGAGCCGGGCGCTGTCGAGCTGCACTCCTCGTACCTCTTGGACCGCCGATTCTTCATCGAACCCGAACTTGCTGGGCCCTCCAACCATCATCTCGGGAGAGGACGGCTTTTCCAGCGTATTGATCCTGAGCAGCACATTTACCGGCATGGATAACCTGCGGGATACCGATTCGATCAGAGCCAGCTCCTGCACCGACTCGGCAGCTATGGCATACAACCCCATTCGGATTGCCGCATCGATCTCCTGCTCGGTCTTCCCCGGCCCCACAAAGGCTATATCACGGGGTTCAAAACCTGCCTTGAGAGCGGCCTCGAGCTCGCCCAGGGAACTTATATCGGCGCAGGCCCCCAGCGAGCGCAATCTTCCGGCGATCGCAACATTCGGATTGGCCTTGAAGGAATAGAATATCTCGAACCCGGGGAAACTGGATATGATCTTCTTATACTTCTCATCGATTAAGCTCGCAGCATAAAGATAGCAGGGTGTGCCACAGGTGGACACGACCTGATCGATCCCGACCCCGTCGGCGCAGAACTTACCGTCCCTGACGAAACACTCCTCAATCACACCGCATCCTTCCTGTAGACCTCAATCGTGCTTACGCCCTGGAAGATATAGAAGGGGAAGAGCTCGGACACCACTGAATCAACTTCAAGTGTAGTGCAGTATTCCTCACCGAAATTGGCACCGGTCTCCGCGAATATCACTATCTTGGTCCCCTGGGTCTTGCAGGTCTCGATGATATCACCCATGGCATCCGTGGTAAGCGTCATCCCGGTGATAACCGCCACATCCGCATCGGCGATGTGATGGTAGGTCCTGGATCCATGATCGATACGGGTGCCATGAACCGAAGTGCCTATGATCCCATCCTCCAGATCGGTGGCGACAACAGAATAGCCCTTGTCGGCCAGACCCTTGATCAGATTGCCGAGAACACCCACATTGAGGATTTTGGGGTTCTCAGCCTTTACCGACCCCAGGACCGCTTCGACCTCGCTCATGAGGATCTCGTTCCGCAGAGCGGTCTTCCGAATCGAATTGCCTCGTATCTCATGCACCTGAAACGGCTTCTTTGGTATTGAAGCATAAAGCGAATCGAGAACGGATATACTATAGCAGCCTCTCTCCTCGATGACCTCTCGGGCATCCTTTCCGATAAAGGTCTCGTCAATCACGAGCTCCGTATCGCAGTAACAGGATCCCTGGCCGACGGTCTGGCTTACCAGGAATGCATAGCGGAATGTCCTTTCATGCACATTCGGCCGAAATGCCAGGTCGATCTTCCACAGACCCCTTATCAGGAAATCGTCGTCCTTGAACTCCCTTGTCTTCTTAAGAGCCTGATCCCGAAGAATGTTATAGATCTCGCTCATGAGATCGGTGTCCTCCTAACCGGTTAGCCGGCCGATGTCAGCCATGCCGGCTCCATCGCAGCCGGTACTGAAGTTTGTGAATAATCCGGGCTAGCTCACCACCCCGGAGTGTAGCCACTTACCTATGCGCCGGGCGATCTCTTGCTCAAAATCCAGGTAGTTATGAGGCGCTCCCCGTATAATTTCCCCCACAAAATCCGGGGTGTTCTCAACCTCAGCCTCTATAAGCGAGAGATACTTCTCCGGGGTCCCCAGAAAGAACTCATCCACTGAGCCTACAATCGCAAGAACCGGCACCCGGATCGCCCGGAGCTCCGGGAATTCCCGGCTGTCCGTCCGCGACAGATTGAACATCGTAAACCTGGAGCCGTCATCAAAGATGTCGAGATAGGTAACAGCAGAGACGGGGTAAGTGAAGTACTGAGCGGGTATAAGGTCGCTGCCTCTGCCCTCCGCAACCATGGCTCGCGCTACTCCGATAGCTTCGGCGAACTGCTCGCCGAGCTGTGACCGCTGGTGCGCGAAATCATCTGATGGGGAAAGTAGTATGAGGCCGGCCACGCCGGGGTCGGATTTACTGTAGAGGTAGTAGGTTACCTTGAGAGCCCCATGACTGTGCCCCTGAAGGATGATAGACCGCATCCCCCTGGACCGGAGATAGGCGACCCATGCCCCTATGTCTTCGACACACTCCTCGAAGATCTCGTGGATCCCCCCTATCTGCCTGTATTCCTTCGTGCCGTCCGGCTTCTCGCAGAGGAAGTCGGACAGATAATCCCGACCGCGGGTATTGGCCGTGAGAAAACCAAACCCCGAATCCACAAACGCTCCGGCAACGTTGTCGACGAAACGGTTCTCGTAGAAATTGCCTGCAAGACCATGTATATGAAGCACCCCGGCCTCGGGAGCACCGCCGTCGGGCGAAGCAAGGAACCCGTTAAGCTCCAGCCCATCGGCGGTTACGGTCCTACAGAGTTCTCCCTTCAAACACACCTCCGGAAAATGCCTGGTTGACTGTATCTAAAGTTTAGCCCTTTCCGGCTCCAACGCAATAGGCAGTTTCCGGCCGGGAACAAGAAGGCGCGCAATCAGGCAGTTGAGAAACACCCATTCACTGCGCGGGTCAAGGGAAATGCGGAGACTACCAGGACTGTCCGGAGGCCCATTCTATGAGATAGCGCATACGGCCGGTGAGAAGTGATACCCTGGCCATCACCGTGTAACCAAATGACGCACCGAACGCGGTCATAAGCACCCATATACCCACCCGGGCCGCCTTGCCGAATGCGCCCTTGTGCTCCTTGGAAAAGTAGAAGTAAATGATGGCGCAGATTACACCACCCACCACCACGAGACTTGAGAAGACGCTTCCAATGGTAGCCCCGGCAGTCCTCCCGGGCTCATAAAGCGGGACCATCGTGTTGTGTATCTGGCTCACGAAATCCGACTGGAGATACCGGGTGAAGTTGGTCCCGGCAGCGAACCCTATAACGAACGCCATTGCCCATCGGGAAAGCCACGCTATCCGGTTGACCAGTCGCGTGAGGAGGATAAGCCCGAGTATCAAGGGGACCAAGTACTGCCACTCCCAGTCGTTACCTACGGCGGCCGGGAGTACGCCACCCATCTGAGAAGGGAACAACCGCGCGAAGAGATTGGGAATCAAGGTAGTCCAGAAAGCAACCGTCATCCAGTAGGCCGCTGAAATCCCGACAAATAGATGTTCCGCAAACTTATAGAAGGGATTGTCCTTGTAAAGGAAGCTGAAGATCATGAGGGTCATGAATGCGGCGATCCAGACCCCAATGGCGCTCGCAAGCGGCGATGCGAGAAACGGTTGCCCCTCCAAAATGCTCCCTCCTAGTATCTCCTGGAACGTCTGCGTTCGAAGAGATATGTGATGTTACCCACTATTATAAAAGCTATGATAACAAGATGCGCCGTGACCTGAGGCCCCATGGATGTGCTTGCGATCCGCGATCTCTCTCTGAGCTGGGGATAATTGTCGACGAGAGCCGCTTCGTATTCGGCCGCCCCCTGGAGACCACCCATAAACCCCACCATCTGCTTAGGATAGTATGGGAACAAGAGCGGCGCCATGACTGCGGTGGTGCCTCCACCCACAGGTATGTTGCCCGGGTCACCCGCGAACTGGACCCACTCCTTGGTGCCCGGAAAACCCGATCCCAGGGCCAGAATCAGATCGAAATCCCGAAGCGTGCTTACGTCATCCATCATCGGAAACTCATCGATGGCCCGGCCCGCAATGTCTGTTGTGTACATGGCCTTTATGTCCGACATCAGCGTGTTTATGAGCCCCTGGTTCCCGGCCTTGTAGCCGAGATGAATCCAATCCTCGCCCTCGGCCTTATTCGGATACTCCACACTTATTATCTCTTCAATGAGCTGCTGTGATTGCCTTGCACCCGTCGGCCATAGAGCCATGAGATAGACACGATGACCTCTCTCGAACGCATGGCGGATCAATGCATTGGCCATGGGCTGGTTCTCGGGCGCCGTGCTCGGGCCGTAGTCGAAACTCATGAGGATCTTAGCGCCCGGGGGCATGCCATCCACCTTGTCGTACAGGGTCTGGACTATGAGGCTTGGCGGGATGGACGTGGAGTAATGCATAATCAGCGGAATGATAACCGCCAGGGCGATCAGGAGGAATATCACTCTCCTATCCAGATTGCTCAGACGTTCGATAAAAGTCCTCTTATCCCCATTCGCCATACTCTAACTCCGGCCCTCGCTGCCCAAGTAAGATCTCTCTATGCCCAGAATCAACCTCAGCGACGTCGAAACGATACCCAGAGCTATCCCGATCATGATGGCCCGCTGTCCGGCCATATTGGGAACCGAGAGTATCCATGTGCTGAGATTGGGTATATGCAAGAACTTGAGAGGCTCAGGCAACCAGAAGGTAAGATAGTACCCCAGCGGTGTCGGCCTCAGCAAAATCACGAACGCTGCCACCAGGAGAATCGTGGCCTCCAGGCTCTTTGCACGGAAAGCCCTGTAGGAAGCAGAAGCCACAAAGAACGCCAGCAGTGAGAACATCGTGGCCTGTAGCGGGTGGAAAGTTGTGTCATAGAGATACTTGAACAAGCCGCCCGTCCCCTGATAGTCCCCGGTCCAGCCTTCCGGAACCCCGATCTTGAAGAGCCCGGCTATGAGCATCAGCATGAAGGCGCCGACTGTAACGAGACTGTATCTCCAGTCCCTGCGCTTGTTCTGGATCTTGTTGAGATGGACTTTTAGGAGGTTGCCGCCTCCCAGGATGAAGGCAAAGACCGCTATGACATCATAGAAAATGGAGAACTGGCTGTCCAACTCGTGGAAAGGCGAGTGGGGAATAAACATTGCGATGATGAGGGATAGCCCGACACCGAAAGTGATCAACAGCGGTATAGTTCTCTTCACGCAATCCCTCTCAGTTCAGACTGAAAAAACTAAGTATGAACTCGTACGTCCACTGAATGGCGCCGCTGCCGGTTGCGACGGCCAGCGTCCCCAATCCCACTCCCAGGATTATGAATAACATGGCAACGGCCTTGCCCGCATCCTGCCCCTTGAGGCTTCCTTTCATCTTCTTGTCTTCCGTCAGATACGCGCTGGCCGCGAAGAGCTCTTCCCCGATAAGGGTGTAATCGCAAGCCGCAACGAAGAAGGGAAGCTGCGTTGGCATCGCGGTGCCGGCCACCTGGATGGCCCCGATGGAATTGCCGGTCTCAGCCAAGATCAACGACTCGGCGAAAAAGGCCCCCAGGTAAAAACATGCGGCCGGCCGCTCCCTTACCATGATACCGTCCACGGCGGCCACATATCCGAATTGCTCGTCGGTAATATAGTGGACCATATCATCATTATAGAGATCCGGCCTTCCTGCCTCCAAGTAGGCCTGCTTCACTGTTTCCCTTGCGACGCTCATGGTGATGGAACGCGACACCGGGACCTCGAGTTGGGTTTCATAGGTAGCGGTCCGCTGGGCTATATGACCCAGTATGGCGACCCCTGCCACCGTCTGGACGTTATCCATATCCTGGATACCCGGGACGAAGAGAATGGGCCGTCCCATCTCGGTGGCCCTCCCCACCGCCTCGTTGACAGCTTCCAGTCCGGCAATCTTCCGGATGTATAGATCCCGTCCCGTGGTGCTTAGATATATGAAGTAGGTTATTGCGAAGACCAAAGCTATAGCTATGACCATAAGATTGGCCCGGCCCCGGTTGAACCAATTCTGAGCGGGAGTCGCCGGGCCCGCACCCACCATCTCACTCACACCGCCGGCGGCCACGGCCACTATCCTGTAGTAATATGCGCCCCCCCCCCTCGCGCCCCGGTCGATGTATTCGCTTTCACCCGCGAGCACCTCACCCACAACGGTGAATTCCCCATCGACGGATTCGGAACGCAGTATCCGGTAGCCGGCAACATTGTCAGCACCCGCCCCATCATCGGGGGAAAGATCCCACTCGAGGGTCAAGCTCTGCGCATGATCGCTGGGGGTATCGAAGGCCCGGAACCCCGCAGGTGGGCGAACAGAGACCTGCTCGACGGCCACAGAATCAGGGGGCTGGCACCAGAGTGCCGCGGGCAGGAAGAAGGTAATAGCAACAAGAACGATCAGGACCGCTCGGCTCCGCATCTTCCCCCTTCCGGTGGTAGCCCTTTGTACGCTTCCACATACTCGGACGAACTCACACACACTAACCACACATCCGTATAGGCTGTCAAGCATAAATCAATTGAGAAATCGGGGTTTCCCATCCGGTTGACAAGAGCAGGGTCCAGACATATCATCGGCCGGCGGAGCAAAAAGCGTCCGGCCCGGGAAAGGAGATCGCTATGAAATACGTATGCAAAATCTGTGGCTATGTCTACGACCCCGCAGTAGGTGATCCCGACGGAACCATAGCGGCAGGTACCAAATTCGAGGACTTGCCCGACGACTGGGTCTGTCCGACATGCGGAGCGCCTAAGTCCAGCTTTGAACCAATGAAATCATAGTTCAGGCCGGTGAAGAACACGCATCCACTGCGTTACACTTGTCCCGCGCGCCTGCGGCGTACCCAACAGTACGCCTCGTTACTTGGGACCACGTGTGCCTTGTGTCTGCGCCTTCTTGACCAGCCTGTGTTTGTTTCCTGGGAACTTCGCAAGCCTTGCATCTCGGTGTGCTTTGCCAGCCGGGAGTAGAGTGGTGAAGGATACCCAGCCGCCTGGCGGCGTTTGGCCCACATGCACGAGGCGCAGCCGGCCTTAGCCCTTCACATCCTCGATGACGCCGGCTTCCTCAAGCAGGCCAAGATGGAACCTCAAGAATTCAGGATTGCAATGCCCTGTCTCTGCGGCTATGAGCCGACAGATCTCCTCCGAGGGCCTCCGGCCATCCATCCAGTAGAGTGTAAGCGGTTGCATTACGTATGCGGCCTTCTCCTTTGCCAGCCACCTCCGGTAGCGGACCTTCCACCTGGGACTGAGATCCATGAGAAGCGCACCCATATCGACCGGGCCCGGGAGTGTTCGCCTGTAGACGGTTCTTGAGCGATTCCCGAGCTTTGAGGATATCGCTCTGTCGGGCCTGGGTTTGAACCTGGCCGACGCTATACCGGCTTCGGCCTTCAGACAGCGAGCAAAAATCCTCTCCTCGGCTTTGATCCGGGTCCACAACCCCTTAGAACGGGGCATCAACCTCCTAATACTCCTCAGGGCCTCCTTACCTCGTTTCAAGAGGAAGTCGGCCATATACTCCGGAGTTACGGGCTGCGGCCGTCCGGATTCGGAGAACCCGCCCATTTCGTCGATCACCCACTTCCGCAGGCCCCTGCCTGTAAGGCCGGCGAGCCGCATGAGGTCTTCCTCCGAGGCCCGAGCACATGTGTAAGCATAAGTGGAAGCAGCTATAACCATCCTACGCATGATATCGGGAGACACCTTGTCAATGGTGTCTCCACTGGTATGATAGTATTTGTCCGGCCACTGCATAAGCATGGGGGTCGGCACGCCGACCGTGGGATCCGACAGTATATAGTGATCGCTCCCACCTGAGAACGGGGTGGTCCGCATTCTTACGGAAGGAAGATCACCGGTTCCCGCCGGGTTGGTCCCGCGCGCGAAGGCCTCCCTTACAATCGCCTCCAATAGATAGGGTGTGAAAGATGGGGAGGCCATTGGCGGGGACTCTATACACAGGGTAGCACCGGTCGTCTCCTGATCCTGCCCCACCATGTCCAGATTCAAGCCGAAAAGAAGGCGCCGGCCGAGGCCGGGCTCCCGGGAGAGAAAGGCGAAGGTGCCGGTCATCTCCGGAACGAGCAGGAAGCGTATTCCATACCGAGGCCGAGGCAGGATTCCCTTTTCCACCAGGTGGGCGATCACGCGATGGGCTTCAAGAGCAACAGCGACACCGGAGGCATTGTCTCCGGCCGAGGGCTTGGGATGACAGAGGTGTGCTATGATCAGAATCTCTTTCGGTTCTCTTCCCGGGATGAGTGAAGTCACAACCTCAAGAGCACCCGGATATGACTCGCTCTCCACCAAAGCCCACGCCCTCACCGGCTTGTTCTTTGCTCCCGGCGAACGCAGGTACGAGACCAGGTGCTGGCCGTCTTCCGGCTTCAGCACAAAACCGAAGAGATCCCTCTCTTTCCACCAGAAGGAGTTGTACTGCCGCACACCCATCACACCGGCACCCGTCCGCAGCTCGGGTATGGGGCGATGACGGTAGAGGATGATGCCTGCAGCACCGGCTTTGGCTGCCGGATCGTACACATCCCGCGGGCAGTGAGAGTCACATATGGCAATCTTGCCCTTGGCCCGGTGATAGTCCTTCAACGACGTCCCTTTACCCGCATAGATGATCTCTGTGCTGACGCCCCCCGGTGGAGTGGCATTGCTGCGCTGGATCAGCGAGATCGGACAGGCTTGATAATCCGAAAGCCTGCCTGCTAAACCTGCGATACCTGCGATTTCAAGTACACCCTGCTTGGCAGACCATTCTTCGAAAGACGGGAGGTGCCAGAATTTGACCGCCGGGTCTGCCGGGTAGTGAATAACCCGTGCGTTTTCAGAGATCTCGAGCATACGGTCCACACAGTACTCCGAGGCTGCCCGATATCCCGGGCTGGCCTGTATACGGTGGAACCTGCATATGGAAACAAGGTGATCGTAGGCCCTCTCGGCAGAGGCCTCGAGCGCAAACCGACTGAATACATCCGCAAACATATTAGCCCCTTTCCGGACCCTTCGGGACACCCGGAAGATCTGCATCCCGGTCAGTACCCCGAGATGCTACCAGTGGAGCGCCCCCAGGGTCAATATGAGAATAGGATGTGGGTTGTGATTTCCTTGACTTGCGTGATCCGATCTGGTAGACTGGCTTCGCCCTAAGAGAGGTAGAGCTGTACTCGCGATCTGTATTCACCCGTCAGAGTGAAGTTTGCAGAGGTAGCAAAAAGTGGGACTATCGGCATGACCAATGAGGCAGAACTACGGAGCCGTGTTTGGCATCGAAAGGAGGTGAGCAGGTCGGCCGATATAATAGGTAACCCTGCTTCGAAGAGTCGGTTGGGCTTGTGCGGGGTTATACTGTGAGGTGCAGTAGGCGTAAGCACCCTGGAACGCTTGACAATACGTGTTAATTTATGGTATGCTTTAAAATGGCATTGTAAGAGATATCTATTAGTGACTTGCAGTTGGCGGAAGGGAGGTGCGTATCCGGGATAGGGAACTATGGGAAAGGGTAACCAAGATGGAGGTAAAGTAATATGAGAGCCCTTTTGATTTCGGTTTTGGCTATACTGAGTCTGGCGCTTGTGACAGTTGCATCAGCTGGTATTCCTTCAGCTAGCACCTCCACCGTCGTGGCAGTCGGAGAAGGCACACCCCCGTGCAATCCCAATGTTGCCGTGGTTTGCCCGGCAAGTGATATGGGATGGGTCAAGATAACCGTTACGGTGAGGAACATCTACGGCGATCCCCTTCCGGGCAAGCTTGTCAACTGCTACGCTATCCCGGTGATGGGCGTTTTCTGTTTCTGCCCAGGTGAGGATCCTCAGTCGGGCATAACCGACGTGAACGGTGAGATTGATTTCTTCTATCACGACTTCGGCGGCTGCGGCGATCTGCAGTGGGGTGCCGACTGTGAGGGTGTGGTCTTTAACCCCAGCAACATATTATACATAGCAAGCCCGGATGCCAACGGGGACTGCCAGGTAGGCCTCGTCGACTTCGGCATTTTCGCGTTTTCCTATCTGACCGGCGATCCGTGCTGCGATTACGACTGTGACGGCATGGTGGGTCTGATCGATTTCGGGATATTCGCGTCGCATTACCTTCACGCCTGTCCGTAGTCGACCGGTCATGGTATAAAAGGTAACGGGAGCCGGCTTTCGGCTCCCTTTCCTTTTGGATCGGCGCAGCAGCAGAGGGCTTGTTAGTAACCCGGGCAGCCCGGACTATTCAGAATCCTCGTCGCGAGGTGGCGGAGATGCCGGTGACGGCAAGGAATCGAGTGAGCCGTCCGGAGGCGTATTCGAAGCATACGCCGAGGATCGGCGAGCGAGGATGACGCCGCCGGCGCCGGCAGATGTGTCACCGCAGCAGAGGGCTTGTGAATAGTCCGGGCTAAAGTGGGAGGCTGAGAAGGTCCTTCATGAGCTGGGCATTGCGGGCAGCCTGACCGGCGTGGCAGTTGTTGAAGAAGACAAAAGTCTTCTTGGCCTTCCGTGACATCGTCTGTATCTTGGCTACCCACTCCTTAAGTTCTCCTTCACTATAGAGGTAGTCATATCTGTCGCCGCCACCCCGACCCCACCAGTTCTTTTCATTCCTGCCGTGGAGCCTCACATATCCCAAGTCTGTAGTGACCCTCGCTACCGGCGGAACCAGGCCTCTAAGGTTGGGTTCGTCAACCGAGCAGTATCCGATACCGGCATCCTCCAGCTCCCTGAAGATATCTTCAGTCGTCCAACTCCGGTTACGGAATTCCACAAATAGCGGGCAGGCGCTGAACCGCTCCTTGATAAACTTGAGATGGGCCAGGTTCTCGAGTGAATACTTGAAACCCCAGGGAAACTGGGCAATCACGCCCTGGAACTTGCCGGCCTCTACGATCGGCTGGATCGCATCTATGAAAGCCCGGTAGAGAGCAAGGTCCTTGGAGCGCTTATGAGTCATCTCCTGATTGGCCTTTATGACGAATTCAAACCCGGCCGGGGTTTTCTCTTCCATTCGCCTGAGAACCACGGGGTGTGGGATTCTGTAATAGGTCGAGTTGACCTCCACACAACCGAAGTGCTTCGAATACTCCTTCAGCATGTCTCCCTTCTTAGTTCCTTCGGGATAGAAGGGTCCGACCCAGTCACTAAAGCTGTAACCGGAGGTCCCGACTACTATCTTGCCTTCCCTGCTATGCAATCCATCACCTCACTGCCTGAAGCCACGCCCAGGTTGACCGCCACCCCAAGCGAAAGCCCCCAGAGAAGGCCCACAGCCACCCCGCCGGCGGTAGCGGCATCGGGAGCCCCCAGGAACCTCCCCACCCCGTAGTACACCATGCCACCGATACCGGCCAAGGCACCTCCCATCAGGGCACTCAATCCTATCCTGGACGTGCTTGAAGCCATTGCCGCCCACCCCCTACCGATCCTCAAGCCTATGGTTATAAGGGAGGCAAAGAGAAGGAAGCGTATCATCTCTGAGGACATCCCCTTCGCCACAAATATGCCCCACAGGACAGTCGCTGCAAGAATGAGGATGGTCGTATCCCTCCTGCGGATTACCGTTGAGGCTGAGGCGATCAAGGAAAAGGCCAATCCGTAGATATTGAAGATGACAAATGCCCCTTGACCCGTAAGGACCAGCCGGCTAAGAGCCGGGATGCGGCGGAGCACCAGTCCGATGCCGATCGTGGAAAGCACTCCGAAGACGGTGAGCACACTGACTCTCAGCTCTTTGGGGATTCTTCCGGGCAGGAATGGTCCTCCTTCTTATTGACATGGATAATGTTCCACTAAGGGGGGGCTTCAGTCAAGCATATTTCCGGGGCGTTCAGAAACGGTCATCACCCGCGTGATACTCGTTGCCACAGGAGTGGCAACCAACGTCGGGCACAGAGACCCGGGCGAGCCCGGATTATTCATAAACCTCGTCGCGAGGTGACGGAGATGTCAGTGATGGCAAGAAAGACGAGTGAGCCGACCGGAGGCGTATCTGAGTGATACGTCGAGGATCGGCGAGTGAGGATGACGCCGCCAGCACTGACATATGCGACGCCGCAGCAGAGGGCTTGTGAATAATCCGGGCTATATGAGGCAGGAGAGGTGCTATCCCACGTAGCGCCGTCACTCCTGTGACGACGAACGTGAAGGGAAGGGCCGGTGGCTGGAAATCGGGCCCATGTTACAGGCCGCTGGTCTCCTTCCAGGCAATCTTAACGTAATGCAGATGTTGTCTCAGGTAAAAGTCCAGAGCCTCACTGCTAAAGAGTATACCCGGGTTTCCACCCGAGAAGCAGTACTCACTGACCCCCTTTACCATGATGGCCCCTATTACCGAGACGGTTCCTACTACCCTGTAGTCTCCCTCGATATAGATGAGACCCCGCCAGGTGAAGTTGCCCGCGGTCTTGAAGTCACCTGTCACATAGAGAAGCCCCGTGCCGTCACCGTTGTTCCACATGCCCTCCGCACCGCCAGCGTTATCAATATAGGTGATACCTTCCTGGGGGGCATCGACGCCAGGCGCTGTGTAGTCGGCGCTCGCCAGGATCTCACTGAGTATATCCGGCTCGATGCCCATCATCTCGGCAAGCGTAAGCCACTGGTTGCTCGATGAGGTATCTTCCGGTGTGGGCTCACCATCCAGATCGGTGGTACCCACCCTATCTACCGGACCGCCTGTCGTCATGACACCTACCAGGCACCCCTGTGCAACACAGTTGGCATGAAGCGGAGGACCGCAGTACTCCCAGTTCTGGCAATTGGGATACATCGTATAGTGGGGGGTGAGCATGGCATGGTCATGACCGCAGACTGTTACATTACCCCTTACATCAACTCCCATGTCGCAGAAGAGCGCGGCCCGGGCGTTGACGTTCAAGGGGAACTTGGTTGCCTCCACCTTGATCACTCTCTCGGCCGTGGCGCTCCTGGCGGTGACGGTTATTACCTCGACGGGAGAACCGCTTGAGAAGTTCTCCGGCGGGTATTTCGCCCCATCGTACAAGACTATCTCGCCGTTTTCCCTCACACCATCGCTGTCAAGATCCTGCCATTTGTGTTCGATCGTAAGCGCCGTGGCGGCATCGCTCTCGGAGCTATACTCGAGCCAGGTGGTGTTGTCCTGGATTGTGCAGGTGTAATACTCACCCGAAGGGGCCGAGGGTTCGGCCCCCGAGTTACAAAGGAAAACCTTCGCCCGCCAGTTGGGATCATAGGGCGTTGCCGTATCCCGGATCGCAGCGTTCATCGATACGCCATTCACGGTCACCATCGTTGGGTCAGGCAGGGCCAGCCTATGCAAGGCCTCCTCGGCACCGGCTTCGGCCACATAAAGGGCCTCCACATGGAGGGCCTGGTGTTTGGAGATGTTCACATCGGTCCTGGTAAGAAACATCAGCGCCATACCAAGTGCAAAGAGAGCCACCACAGTGAGTATGGCGATAACCAACCCGACCCCGCGCTCGTTGCAGCAAAACATTTATCCACCTCTCAGTCATTGAAGAAGATAATTACATGGCCGTGGCTCAATGAAGTCCTTGTCCCGATAGCCATATCGTATTTCCAATCCTTGTTGAAATCGTTGATCGTGAGGGTTATGGCTTCGCCTACGTCGGGACTGACCCACTGAGGCGCGGAAGGCACATAGCCGTAACACTGAAAAACCTGGACCTCACCGGAATAGGCAGCCGCCTTCTTAGTACCGACTACGATATCAGGGTATAGGTCGTTGTTGAACAGCTCGACAGCAAGACAGAGAATCTAGCCTGCGATGGATACAGTGTCAGACGGCACATAGCCGCCGAACCCGTCAAGTATGCCGAAGGTGCCGTCGCTGTTGTTATGCCATACCTCTATTCTCCCGGTTCCCACGCCGGTTCTCGTGCCCACGATTATGTCTGCGTCACCGTCTGAGTCCTCGAGCATGTCCCGGACAACCACAGCACTTATCGCACCGGTAGCTTCGAGGGGGCCGAAGTACGCGAACTTACCGTTGGGAGCCCCGGCATCCAGGTATACCTCAATCAAGCCGTTGTTGATACCACTCTCCACCCCGACTACAGCATCCTGCGCCGGGCTGTTGACGAGCGTTCCCAGATCTATCGATCTCACGGCGTTCAGAAGCTGGATACCGGCAAATGCATACACATCGTCAAGACCCTGACTGAAGCCTCCGGACCCGTCACCGAACCACACCTCCAGCTTGCCGAGTGGATAGGAGTACTCGGTACCCACAACCACATCCAGATTCCCGTCCGCATCCGCATAAGCAAGCCTGGCAGCGTTTACATCGGCGAGGCCACTTACAAAGAAGAAGTTGTCTGGAGTAGCGCCCAGCTGGCCTTTCGCCCCGGTAAGCCAGACCAGGACCTTACCCGATGAGGCGGTAAGCCCGGTTATCACATCGCTCGCGCCATCTCCGTCGATATCACCGCTGTCAATGGAGAGGATATCTTCGTTCGGGGTTCTGCTATAGGTAGGCACCTGCTCGAAGACCGCGGAGTTGGGGGTACTGGCGTTCTTCCATTCATTGAACCACACGTTGAGGTTGGTGACGCCTGCCACATACTTGGTACCCAGAATGATATCCGGATCATCCCTGTTGTCCTCATTCAGATTTGCCGACGTTATGCAGAGCGCCCTCTGGGTCTCTCCCAGTGTTATAACGGTAAAGCTGAGATCAGTGGCAAGGATGTCTCCGAAGTTCACCACACTTGTTGATTCGGCTGCCACCACAACCCCGGTTACATGGTTGACCGTGGTCGATACGTACCCGCCCACATCCTCTTCGGTTACATCGTAGCTGCCGGGCTGGACCGTGAACGTATACTCACCGTCTGCATCCGTCACTGTGCTGTCGCCGCTGCTGAGCATAACGCTCACGCTCGGTATGCCGGGTTCGGTAGCATCAAAATCACCATCTTCATCCTCATCCAGGAAGACGGTACCTTCGAGAGTACCGGTAGCACCCGATTCTGCGAGCCCGAAGACCACAAGAGCCGTGTCGCCGTCCGCCGACAGGGTCTTATCAAAACTGAGCGGCCCAACGGCGGCATAGCTTTCGGGCACAATCATAGTCACGGTGTAGCTGGTGGCCGGCACATAGAACGAGAAGGCCCCATTGATGTCAGTGGTATCGCGCTCGCCACTATTGAGAAAGATCTCCACACCGGCGACACCATCACCGGTGGGCTCCAGACCCTCTCCATAATCTTCCCAAAGCTCTACGCCCCCGAGTATCTGGCCATACCCGCCTATGGCGCGGTCGCCGAAATCGGCCAGCACAACTGATCCTTTGGTAGCCGTTACAACCACATTGTTGGGCGTTGTTGAGTTATAGCCGCTTGGGTCTATTTCGGTGACCGTATAGGTTCCGGGATCTACCCTGAAGGCGTACTGGCCTGCGGCAGTAGTGAGTTTCGTTGCCCCGGTGTTAAGCCGCACGAGCACTCCCGACAGACCGTTCTCTCCACTATCCCGATCCCCATCACCGTTGAGGTCGTTGAATACGACGCCTCGTATATAGGCTGCCCGGACCGGACGGTTCCTGGTCACGGTGACCTCCGAGCTGATAACAGTCTCCCTGTAACCCTGGTTCTGCTCATGCCGGACATCCGGGGCGCGAGCGGTCCCGATTGCGGTTATCCTGATGCGGTTGATGCGCCCGATGTTGATGTTGTCGACCGCCGTGAGTGCGGCTATCTCACCCTGCTCGAGATTGCGGTTGACCGAGGTATCTCCCCAAAGCCTGTCGGGTGTTGAGGTATCGTCGTCGTGATCATACCAATAGGTGAACAGGGGATAGGGGTAGTTGCCGTCATCATAGGCTGCGGGGCCTCGAAGCAGAGCGATTATCTCGCTCGACCCACCATTCGATGCCCCATCGAAACCATAGATCTGCCTTACGAGTGTGTAGTCATAAGGATTCGCCGTCTGTTCTATGGTATCGTCATTCCTGTCATCCGCCGTTATGACGCCATCATTAGTTGAATCGAACGTGAACCTCATGGTCTCCGCACCGGTCTGAAACGTCTGCGACGGCGCATACATGACGGTCCCCGCCGGCGGAACCGTAGATGGAGAAGACGTGACCTCCACGGCCGTGGGGGTCCCCGGTGTATTGGCATCATCGGGTTCGGGCCTTATGTTGGCGTTGAATACGACATCGTACGGCCCGGCATACGCAAGCCCTGTCTGGCCCCGGGCGTAGTCGATACCGTAGCCTATGCTCCGCATATCTCTTACCATAACATCTACGGAGACCCTGGCATTCTGTTGGGCCTGGGCATCGAGCTCGGCAATCCGGGACGTCCGCCGGCCCCCGCTCAGCATGTACAAAAGGCCGCCGGCCACGATCACAGATATGACCAGCACAATTAGTGTTTCGATCAGGGTAAAGCCTCTCTGATTTCGCATCGGTCTCGCCTCTTTCGATCTTCTATCAACTTCGCTTGTAGGCCGCCACGGTCACGTCGCGGGTGCCTGATCCGCGCGGGTAGGTGACCCTAACCTCGATCCTCTTCATGTCCGCAACCGGATCGTTATCGGTTACAGTCCAGAATCTATTGAAAGTGCTTCTCACTGGATTATTCGCATCGGTATGGTTGCCGGCATCGAGATCCGCATCGGCGGGACTGAGGTCCAACAGTTCTTCCATCTTCTCCTGGGCGAGATCGGTGGAAACCGTCCTCATCCGGCTCTCGTTTATGTTCTGCATACCCAGGGGGAAGATGCCGGCAAGGCCTATGAAGGCTATGCCGATAACCACGCATACCACCATCAGTTCGATGATGGTCATGCCTTTCTCATTGGCGCACATCGCTTGTACTCCTTCTCTCATCTAGTCCTCGCTTACCATCTAGCCATCGTATTGATACACGTCGGACACATAAACCAGGCCGGTGGCTGCGGTGAGATCGATTCTCTGGGCCAAGTTCTTGGTGTTCACCAGGACCACAGATCCGGTCTCACTTGCCGCCCCGTTCGGGGTGAATGTCACGGTACTGCGCGCGAAACTGACGCTTCCGATCACTATCTTATTGGGTGCCTCGAACGGGCCGGAGCTGGTCTCGCCGGCATCCTGGGTCCCATCGTCATCGGCGTCTTCAAAGAGTAAGTACGTGCTCGCATCCGTATCGAAAACCACGACCACGGAGTTATTGGTTGAGACCGCCCTGGCTCTCGCCAGCTTGAGGGACGATTCAACCTCCCTGGATCCCTTTGTGAGGTTAACGGTCTCGGTGTGCTGTCTGAGTGCAGGTATGGAAGCGGCGAGCACGATCCCCATTATCACCACAACCACCATCAGCTCGATTATCGAAAACCCCGCCTCCCGGTTCTTGAGCCTTACCGTCGCAAAAGATTCCATCTCAAGCCTCCGATCATTCGCTAACATCGAACCATGGAGTACCCCAATGCACGTGCTGTGCCAAAAGAAACGGCCACCGATGGGTTTGTGCCTCATAATCCGTTGATGTGTAATCAGATAATGAGAGGCCCATCCGTGGCTTCTTACTGGGGGTATCATAACATTGCAGTTCGCAATATACCGTTGCAAGTTGCTATTCGCGATGCCATTCGCAATATGCCTTGAAACCAACTCAGGGAGGTGTTAATCTAAACATAGGGAGGATGAGATATGCTGAAGTTTACTGTCATCTGTGCCTTCGTGGGTCTTGCCCTGAGTATCCCCCTGGCCGGTGCATCTCTCGCCCAGAACACCTCTGAAGAATCCGACGTTGAGGTCACTCCGGCCGAGGAGGAAGAGATAACCCAGGAAGACTTGCTTGAGACTCAGGGTTCCGTGCACGGCAGGCGCGGCCGACGACTATTCAAGACGGCTTACTGGGCTGCCGGACTCACAGGAGACATGAAGAGAATCTATGACTCCCACGGCTACCCGTCGAGCCGGTACCGCGAGCAGAAGGTCGGTGTCATACTTGAGAAGTGGACTTATCTTGAGACGGGGCGGCAATTCACATTCCGCGGTGACCGCCTGAAGAGAACGAGGCGGTTCAATCCCGGTTCCACCCTCGGAATCTACCTCAAGTAGGCCTGCCTATGGCTTCGCAGCATCGGCAGGAACTGCTTAGGACCGCTCCGAAACTGCTGTGGCGGTGGCTGTGTCTGTAGCGTCGGGCCTCTGCGCCAGACGGTGGTCGCGTCTCCGTGCGCGACGCTGGCCGGCACCCCGGTGACGCGCGCGCTCACACCTTCTTCATTACGGCTGACTTCTTACCATCCATGGTCAAAGGCTTATCGCGCCTGTCATCTATCTTGAGCGAGGTGAGCACCCTGACGGCACCTTGCTCGAAAGCGCTCTCATGGATCTTCCTCGCCACCTCCATGATATCGGGTATGTCTCCCTCAAGATTCGTGGCCATCGAGGAGAGCTCGTAATTGAGACCGCTATCCTTCACGATCTTGAGGGCCCTTGCGACGTAGTCGCTTATGCCGGCGCTCCCGGTACCTACCGGAACCACGCTAATCTCCGCTACCGCCATGGTCCACCCCCTTTAGCCCGGATTATTCACAAACTCTCTGCTGCTGCGGCGTATCTGCCGGCGCTGACAGCGTCATCCTCGCTCGCCGATCCTCGACGTATCGCTAAGATACGCCTCCGGGCGGCTCACTCGTCTTCCTTGCCATCACTGGCATCTCCGTCACCTCGCGACGAGGTTTGTGAATAATCCGGGCTTTAGAATCTCTCCCAGTGGAGCACATCAGCGAGCTCACGCTTGTCGTGAGTCTCGGGCGTCTCCGCCGGATATCCCAATGAGATGAGTGCTACCAGCTGATGGCCGTCCGGGATACCCAGAAGCTCCGCTATGGGGCCGGCATAATCCTTCTTATAGCCGGCCACCCAGCACGTGCCGAGACCTAAGGCATGTGCAGCCACCAGGATATTCTCGGTCGCCGCCGAACCGTCTTCGATATAGTGTTTCACCCCCTTGGCGAATACCGCAACACACGCACCCGACTGGGCTATGAACTTCCCGTAATCGGTAAGATCGGCTATCTCCTTCCTGGTCTCCGACTCCGTCACCACCACAAACTCCCAGGGCTGGGTGTTGTCTGCCGAAGGGGCAAGCCTCGCGGTGTCTATGATCTCCTCGATGATCTCCCTGGCAACGGGTTTCTCCTCATAGACCCTGACGCTCCTTCTTGACTTCAGGGCTTCAATTGCGTCCAATTCTCATCACCTCCCGCAGGATCGTTACAGTAAGGCCGTTCCGTATTCTCATACCACCTCCATAATATATCGGAAGGTGAAGACCTCAAGCGAAAAGGGGGACCGAAGTCCCCCTTTCACCCGGCACTTCCGGCAGAAGCCGGCACCTACACTTACTTGAACAATGACTTGATGTTGCCCCAGGTGGTCCCGGATACAGCACTCTGGCCGTCGTTGGGCTCCTGTGGTGTGAAGGCGGTCTCCAGGCCCGCCTCGGAGCACAGCATCCAGGTATCCCCACAGTCCGGGTACCTTATCATCGCCTCATCATGGCCCCCCTCACCTCCGTAGGAGTGGACATCAACTATCACCCCGGTATCATCCAGGAGATAAACCACGTCCCCACTGTTGGCGAGGCCCAGACCTCCGCCTGAAGCGGTGAACACCTTTCCGATGAAACCCGTCGGCACACCTCCACCGAAAACGGTCACAAGCTCGCCGGAAACCATGACCGAGGCCGAATCGGAGAAGACGTGCCTCACAGAGGTGGCATCGGTAAGACTCCAGCCGGACAGATCCACCTCCGTGGCGCCGCAGTTGACAATCTCTACGAATTCGTCATCGGCAGCGTCGCGCACACCGTCCCTGTTGGTGTCACCGGCAAGCTCCGCGGGTGGGTCCGCGAGAATCTCGTTGAGCCGTACCCGGAGGCTCCCGCTTCTCACCCGATAGCCCATCCAGGGCGTGATGGTCGATGAAGCGGGTCCAAGGACCGAGAATCGATAGCGGATCGTGTCGCCCGCCGCGCACGGCAGGGTGGTGTAGGCCCAAGTTCCGAGATCCGCGAATCCCGAGATCAGTTCCATCGTGGGTTCTTCCCCGTCTTCCAGATTTATCTGATACGCGTAAAGCACCTGGGAGATCCCCGATGCGTCGCCTGCCTCGACCGTCATCGTAGCGGCGTCGGCCGAGGTCGGGTACAAGGGATCCCGCCCAATCCGGAAGATATGGGGTGGCGGATCCGAGGAGTTGGCGGCCCCGGGTGTGGGGTCGCTGTCGGTTCCGCCCTTGGGCATGAAGTGGTCATAGAGGACCCAGGGCCCTGTGCCGTCCGGCGAGCGCCCTACCGAGACATCGTAGCCCACGGACGCCGACGCATATGAGACCGAATCCACGACCACCGTATCGCCGGTAGAGACGGAAACGAGCCAGAGCATGTCGCCGGTGTTATTGAGACTCAACCCGATCGAAGAGTGGCCGTTCTCACTCTCCCAGGCTGTGGCCTCGCTTCCGTAGACGGTTACGAACTCTCCGGGTCCAAGGCTCCCCGTAAAACCATAGACCGGCCGTCTGTCGGTACTGTTCAGTAACAGATAACCGCTGAGGTCCAGGGGTGAAGGGCCCGAATTCACAACTTCAGCCCATTCGTCCTTCTTGGAGTCGGCATCGGCATCACCGTCCCAGTCGCTTCCCGGGGCGGGAAGAAACTCGTTGATCGCAAGACCGGCATCCGATACCTGGGGTACTACTGTGGAGACTACAAGGAGGGCCAACAAACAAAAATGCAAAGCGCACCGCATAATCACAACCTCCCATCACTTGCTTTGCTCCTTAAGCCCTCTCTATTCAGTTTTTGAACCTCTTACGTCCGCTGCATCACCCCCTCTCCCCGAGGTTCGATAAAGAGCCTACCCGAGGCCGGCACGCAAGTCAAGCCAAAAAAGGGGTGTGAAGGCGTGCGGCATACAATATATTTAAGGGTCGATGATAGGATGATACCCCACAACGAGCAAGGTGGCCTGCAAATGAGCTTGAAACCCGGCCTGCGCTTGGCCCTGCTTCTGGGCCTCTGCCTGTACCTGGCATGCGGTGAAGGTAAGCCCCGGCTCAACCTAGTATTGATAGGCGTGGACACGCTTAGACGCGATCACCTGGGCTGCTATGGCTATAACCGCAATACCAGTCCCAATATCGATAGACTCGCCGCGGGAGGGGTCTTATTCGAGAACGTGGTGGCACCGTCCCCGTGGACGCTTCCATCCTTTGCCACGGTCTTCACATCGCTTCACCCCACCCAGCATGGGGCGGACGGCTCCCGGAGCGCCCTGAGGGGAGACATACCCACACTTGCAACACTCCTCCGGGCAAACGGTTATGCCACCGGGGCTATTGTCAATGCACCCTACCTTAAGGGCCATCATGGCGTGGACCAGGGCTTCGATTTCTACTACATGCCCCCACCCGAGGGCAGGGTGGCCGACGGCACAACCGCCGATGCCCTGGCGTGGATAGACGAGAACAGCGACCGGCCCTTTTTCATGTTTGCACACTATTTCGATCCCCATATCCCCTACGAACCCCCGGCGCCGTTTGACTCTATCTTCGATCCGGAATACACCGGCAGGATAAAGAGCCCCTACAATCCCAAGGGGCTCCCGAGGTTCAGGGACAGGGGCTTCGAGCAGATGGAATCCCTGTCGGACGCCGATTGGAATCATATAAGGTCGCTCTATGACGGCGAGATCGCTTTCACCGATGAGGCGGTTGGGGATCTCCTGAGGGGGCTGGCGGAGCGCGGTCTCACGGACAACACGCTGATCGTCTTCTTAAGCGACCATGGCGAGGAGTTCTTCGAGCACCACGGTTTCGAGCACGGCCATTCGCTGTATGACGAGCTTGTCAAGGTCCCCATGGTGTTTGCTCTTCCGGGTGTGCTGCCCGGGGGTAGCAGGATAGCCCGCCAGGTCAGGTTGCTGGATGTCCAACCCACCGTTCTCGAAATGCTGGCCATCACACCCTGGACCGAGCCTGAAGGCGTAAGTGTCTTACCCCTCATGACAGGCAGCGGGGGCCTAGCCCCGGCCGGGGCATCCCTTCTTCCTGCCGAGATCGCTCTTTCCGAGGCGATTCTCTACGGTGACGATCGGAAAAGCCTGAGTGCGTATCCCTGGAAACTGATCTACAACATAAAAAAGGACGAGATCGCTTTTTTCAACCTGGCCGAGGATCCCGGCGAGCTCACCGACCTTTCCGGCGAATCCATCGAATCCCTCGGCCTACTCGAGCAAACGCTCTACAGGACGCTGCTTAACATCTCCGACACCTGGTTTCTGGAGATCGCAGGGGGAGACGAGCCCCACATATTCGACCTCCATGTTACCTCTGAGGCGGTACGGGGTGCCGGACACTTCAGATTTCACAAAGTGATCGACAGCGACGGCAACATTCTTGCCACCGATGCCGTCGGCACAGCCACAATCGAGCCTTCGGTGATCGAGATCCGAAACCTGGAGGTAAAGGAACCCCTCACCCTTGCATTCAAGCTCATGCAGGCTAAGGCTCCCATCGAATTCGATCTTAAGATCGACGGCCGACCGGCACTGCGGAGTGTCTTTATCGGCGAGACCCTGTCGCAGCCGATGATGATGCCCTTTACCGAGAAAGCCCCACCACCGGAAAGTCAAGCCACCGATCTCGGTAACCCGGCCAGCCGTCCCGACGGTCCCTACTATCTTCTGTGGCTGCACCGCTCGCAATATCAGGAGGGACCCACCATAACGCTTGACGAGGAGACCAAGCGCCAGCTCCGCGCTGTCGGTTATATCCAGTAGGAAGGTCCACAAACGCTTTCACGGACTTCCTCGCGGGTCCTGACGCTCCGAACTACTGCATTCGTCCTCACGGGAGTGAGGACGCTACGAATCGAGCGCTCCAACTGCGTTCTGTAGCGTCGGCTCTCCGTGGCCGACGAAACTCCGGGCCGGCTTCGGCATCTACCGTCAGGGCAGGGCCTTCACGAGACGCTCGATTTCGCCGAAGGTGTTATAGAAATGGGGCGAAACCCTTATCCGGCCCTGTCTGGCCGCTGTGACGAAACCCTTACGCAATAGCCTCTCGGCAACCGCCTCCGCCTCGTGCTCGCCGGGGAAGAAGGATACGATGCCGGACTTCTCGCCTCTCCCACGGGGGCTCACGACACGGAGTCCCCGCTTCTCCAGCAGGCCACACAGGTGATCGGTCAGGGCAATGATCCGCTTCTCGATATCGGAGATGCCGAGCCGGTTCATTATCTTCAGGGACTGGAGAAGTCCGGTGATACCGAGGTAGTTCTTCTGGGCCGGTTCATACCTGCGGCTGTCGGGGAAGAGCTTATAATCGAACCGGTAGTAGTCCCCCCAATCCACGACCGACATCCAGCCCGGCATCGGATGCGACAACTCCCCCAGGACCCCGGCGGAGCAATAGAATATCCCGGTGCCCTGCGGAGCCAGGAGCCACTTGTGCCCCCCGCATGAGAGTCCGTCTATGAGACAGTGTTTAACATCCAATCTGAGAGCACCTACCCCTTGAATCCCATCCACCACAAGGTAACACCCGCGCTCACGGCACAGTTTCCCGACTGTCAGTAGGTCATTGCGGTAACCACTCGAGAACTCGACAAAGCTTATGGCCACTACGCGTGTCCGCCCGTCCATCGCCCGCTCTATGTCCTCGATGCGGATTCGGCCGTCCCTCTCAGGCACGAACTTGACTCGTACCCCCTTCTCCCGGAGCGATAGCCAGGGATATACATTGGCGGGGAACTCGACTTTGGGGAGCACCACGTTGTCACCCTTTTTCCATTTTATCCCCCGTGCAAAGAGGTTGAGCCCATGGCTGGTGTTATCTACGAACGCAATTTCCGCCGGTTTTGCATTGAGCAGCCTGGCCGCTTCGGGGCGTGCCTCCTCCACCCTTTCATCCCACAGGTCTTCGGCGCAGACACCGTAAGCCGCTTGTTCGTCGACTTGGCTCTTGATGGCACCTGCTACAGACGCCGAGAAAGGGGAGACCGCAGCATGGTTCAAATAGACATATTTCCTGCGCACCTCAAAGAGCCTTCTTACACGTGAGAACTTGTCACCCATAGTGTTCCTCCTCATGAACCCCAAGCAGCATAACGATTTTGTACAGGCTCTGTCAAGCCTATGATGTAACTCATTTTTATTAATGTGCTAATTGATTTAATTAACTAATATATTGACATACTCAACTATATCTGGTATATTATTCACAAGGAGGCCAGATATGAAGCGCAAGGCCGCGATCGGCAAGTGTCCTATCTGCGAGACCCGGCTCAGGGTTACCGAGCTCACCTGTCCGTCGTGCAGCACCAGAATCGTGAGTGACCTTATGACCTGCCCGTTCTGCAACCTGCCGTCGGATGCACTGGCGTTTCTGTGGGCTTTTCTCAAGGCAAGAGGCAACATCAAAGAGGTCGAGAAGGATCTCGGTATTTCCTACCCCACCGTGAGAAAGCGTCTGGACGAGCTCCTTGCAAGCCTGGATCTGGCTTCCGGCGCCGAATCGTCATCCACCCACAGGCTGGAGGTCTTCGAGCGCCTGAGGAAAGGCGAGATCAGCGTGGATGAGGCCGTGGCTGCGCTCGGCGTTGAATCAAAGGAGGCCTGAGAGATGCAGGAAGAAAGAATGCAGATTCTGAAGATGCTCGAGGAGGGCAAGGTAAACGCCGAGGAGGCGGCAAGACTCCTCGATGCCCTCGGCGAATCACCGGAAACTGGGAAGTCCGGGGGCGGCAAGATGCTCCGAATCCAGGTGACCGAGCCGGGCACCGACAAGAAGAAAGTGAACCTCCGTATCCCTCTGGGGCTGGCGAAGATAGCGACCAAGTTCATACCGCCCAAGAAGAAGAAAGAGCTGGCCGAGGAAGGCGTGGATATCGACGAGGTCCTGTCCCAGGTGACCTCCAAGAATATCGGTAAGATCGTGGATGTCGAGTCAGATGAGGGCCTTATTCAGATAACCATAGAATGAGAGACGGGCGCTTTTCACACACCGCTATGAACCAGGCCGGTCAAAAGGGCGCAAACACAAGGCGCGCGTAGCGTCGCCCATTAAGAGGCACCGTCAAGAGAAAAGTGTTCCCCTATGGCCAGAGGCCTTATGGTTCCTGGCCTTTTTCTCTTTTGTGTTATCAGTATCCTTACCATTGCCGAGATTTCCATCGATTTCGGTTACAGCCTCTGCTGCACCAGTCACCCATGTGGATTAAGGTCTCTTGGAAACATCCCGTAGACCCTTTCTGCTTCAAGCAGACCAGAAAACCTTCGGTTCCAGACCGTGTCCAATCGATTACATCTCTCATGGTTTCACTACCAGCTACTTATGGCTCACGGCGTGGTCAGCAAAGATACCGATAACATCATGTCAACGGCTGGGGCGGATTACCAATCATCA
>JALGWN010000014.1 GCA_025774115.1 bacterium | reverse complement strand
CCGGGAATTCATAACACCCATGTAGTAGTTTTCTGTTTGCGAAGCGTTGACCGTCCCGGGAGGTATGTAATATAGGGGTGTTGCCTGGGCGCCCGGTCGCATACATTCGACCCCCAGGTAGAAGCCGGTTACCTTGAGGCTGTCCAGGCCGAGATCGTCGTTGCTCTTTATTTCCCATCGCTTACAGTCGAAGTTGGTCTCATCGCCACGGGTGTGGAGACTATCGATACCGAAAATCTCAAAAGCCGTCGAGTCAAGCAAGGCACCGCCGGTTCCCACCGCTGCCATGCTTACAACGATAAACCGACCGCCTTGAGCCATATACGCCTGGAACGCCTTGTCGGCGGCGGCAAGGCCCGGTGTGGACGTCCGCAGCGGGTCGTTATACCAGACGACCAGATCGAACAGCTTGAATAGCTCCGCCATATTGTAGGCATACCCGATCCCACCGAACTCTCCCACATCCAATACGGAATACGCGGCCGAGCAGTTGTCGAGGGCCCCCCTGTAGAAACGGTCCGAGGTCTCGGGAAACGTATAGTCGTCTCTGGAGAGATCGTCCACGAGGAGCACATTGCCGGTAGGCGCCACAACCTGCCACGTATGACTCACCACATTGCTTGTGTCACAGCCGGAATCGATGGCCACGACATTTATGGTTCGCTCTCCGTAACGGCCCTGGAAATCGTCCAACCCCACTGATGCCACTGTGTCCTCGGCGGCAAGCAGAATGGCATTCTCCTCGCTGCCGTCCAGCCATACTTTGTAAGTCTCTATGGTCTCCCGGCCCTCCGGGTCATCGCCATGCCACTTTATGAGTATCGCCGGCAATGTGGTATCCGGGAGCTGGGGCTTGTCCCAGATCTTAACGGTCGGTGCGCTATTTATGACAGGGAAGGTCGCCTGCGCCGGATCGGGATCGAGCGCGCCCTGGTCATCCACGGCCCTCACTCTTATGGTGTGGCTCCTTACCCCGTCGGTCGCCGGAAGGTTGAATTCCTCTGCCTTATGCTCGGTAAAGACCCAGGAGGTATCCATCTGGCAGCAGGGCTCGGCGGGATCCGTGGACCAGCGATACTCGAAGCCCACAACTTCCCCGTCCTTGTCGTCCCCCCACCAGCGCACCGTCTGAATATACACAGTCGGATTGCGTATGCTGTCACCTACGGCGATATAGGTCTCCGGAGGGAGGTTGGGTGTGTTGAGGTCCTGCCTCTCGGCGCATCCCACAGCCAGAATCAGGATCAACCCAACCGCAATCACAGTCATTTTCAACTCTGCATTCATAGCCCTACCTTATAACCATCAGCTTCCCAAGTTGGTTGGAGCCGGTTTCCCGGTTTTCTATCGAATAAATGTAGAGTCCGGTCGCCACCGCCTGATCCTTATCGGTGATCAGGTCCCAGGCGCAGATGCCCCCCGGTATGGCGACGTTTCGCTCGGCCGATGTCCGGAGGCCCTGGACGTCGGCAGCATCATAGGTACTACCGTCAAAGTGGATGGTCTTGACGAGATCGCCGGCCAGGGCATAGACCCGGATGGTCGCCTTCTCGGGGAGATTGATGAACCAGACATACTTCTCCCTGTCTCTCGTGCCGTCCCACACCGCCTCCCCGCGGTAAGGGTTGGGAACCACGGAAGCCTTGAGACCGTCTTCGACGGGTGGCGTCCCCGGTATTGTGAGCACCTTTGTGGCCCGGACACCGCTCTCCATGCTTTCGACACCCTCTCCCGGCATGCCCCTGTCATAGGAGGTCAAGGCGACCCAGTACTTGAAGCCGTCCTTCACGTTGTCGATATCGACCCTATAGGTATAAAGCGTATCCCCGATAACCACACTGTCCCGGACGGACTCGAGCCCGGTGTCATAGCCTATCCCGTTTACAATATCGACATCGCGGACCAGATCGAATTCATCACTGGTGGCACCCTCTATACGCGTCACGTAAACACGGTAACCCTCGAAGTCGGGGATCTGGTAGAAGGGGTCGAGCTTGTCCTCCGGGTAGTCGTCCCACAGGAGGCTTATCCGGCCTTTGCCGGGTCTTATCTTATATCTGGAGGGCTGTGGTGGGGACGGTAAGATATAGTTGTTCTCGAACGCGCGCTGGGCCCATTCCACGTTTTCAATGAGACTTTGCCGGTCCATCCCGCCCAGGAAGGCGCATACAATAACTATGCTGTCGCCGGGGGCCATTTCCGGGAAAGGCCCGGCCGATATGACCTCGACGGCGTCGTGCTCTCTGCTGTTGGGGATAATACTCTCGGTCTCATCTATCTCATGATTATACATGAGCTTATAGCGCCAGTCATCTGTGACCGTGGTGTCCCTCTCCCAGTACCAGCTCCACCAGTTGAATGATATGCCCAGCTCGTCGATCGACGGCACGCCTTCACCTGCGGTGCCGAGGATGCTGAACGCACCCCACGATGGACAGGCGCCGCCGCTGAAGTTGTGGTGATGCTCTCCGCACATACGCTGTTCGGGGAAGTACTCCAGTGCCTTCTGCTGAAACCATCCCGAGGGCGGCCAGTCGTCATACTGACCCTTCCAACCGGAGGAGAGCTCCCCATAAAGACCCACACACGGGTTCTTGAGCAGGCCTTCACTCTCATTCTTGATCGTGAAACTTACGATCACGAAAGCCTCGGCGAACCTGTAACTCCAGAGATACGATTCCTGCCGGACTCCTATGCCGAGGATGCCCCTGTTGGTGCCCCGCTTGGGGTAGTCGGTGTAGTAGCAGAGGAAATCCTGCTCGCTCACGGCCTTCCTGGAATAGGACCGGCTGGTGATGAGGACCGACCTCTCCTTCATTCTCTCCCGGGGTGTATACTCGGATGCCGAGGCGGAACTCACGCCTGCATACCCGGATACGGAGCCAGTCGAAACCACGGTGTCGCCGTCGGCATTGATGGCGCCCACCCAGAGGCCCGCTCTCACCAGGTGCTCCTGCTGGCTGCCCAGGGGGTATTCCATCGAGGGGGCACGCGTGACAAAGTTATCCCCGAAGAAGGCGTAATTACTGATAACGAATCCCAGGGCGTTGCCGTCGGTCCGCTTTGTCTGGAATGGTATCGATTCCTGAAGCAGCAGGGGACCCGGGGCATCGCCATCGGCGAAATGCGCGTCATCATCTCCGGATGCCGGCCACACATGAATCAACACCGCTGCAAGCAGCACACCTATACACATTAGGGTTCTTCGAGTAATCATCATCTTCCGTCCCACCGGTGTATTGTCCCCGTTGCTCTCTCCAGTGTATACATCCTGTTCTTGTACTCGCCTACGGACACGGGATCTATAAGAGTCTCGGGGCCACCCGCCTCGGAGGAATTCACCATGGCATCCGACACGCCGTCCGCCGTGAACCTGAAGAGTTTCCCGAGGCCGTCGTCCAGTATGTAGACATTACCGTCGCTGTCGGCTGTAACCGCACTGGGATTGCTGAGCACCCACTCGTTACCGTCATCGTCGGTGAAGGAGCTTATGAGCGGTATCTCACCTGAGAACATGATCCCCTTCTGGGGTTCGGTCGTGCTTATCTTCTGGACCTGGTTCTTCTCACCGTTCGCTTCGGCAATAAGCAGGGTTTCTCCGTCTATCCAAAGACCCCGAGGGCTCAGGACATGGCCGATGCCGAAACCGCTGTCCGCGAGATCGACGCCGAAACGCTGATTTCCACTCGAGTTATATGACCTCACGAAGTTACGGACCATGTCCGAAACATATACGTTACCGTCGTCATCGAGCGCCAGCCCCCCGATCGACTTCCATTCCGGATCACTGAATGTGAGGATAGGTGCTCCCCCATCCAGCGGGAAGACACTCACCGTCAAACCGTCTGACGAATCGGCCACGGCAACCCCCCCACGTCCAACGCCGACGACGAATGGTCGTACCAAGCCGTTGAAGACTATGTCCTTTTCGGGGTCGCCGTCGCCGTAGTAGCGCCGGACGGCACCCTCACCACTGTACGCCACATATATGTGGCCGTATATCAGGGCCATGTCGGTGGCCGCCTCGAACCAGTCATACTCACCGCCGTAGACGTATTCGCCCAGCCGGGCATCCTTCCCTGTCTCGGTCGGCATCTCGTACTTGCCGCCGCATCCCGGACAGATCGACATAATCAAGAACGCAAGGGCTGCCAATGTTACCAGATGTGTGATTCCGGAAGTGCCCATCTTCCTTTCCGCTTTCCTCATCTATAACCTCAGGGTCAACGAGAACCTGTGAACGGTCCCCAGGTAGTCGCTGAAGGTTGCCGCATAGTCGAAACTGGCGCCGACCGACAACACGTCGGCGACGGCCCCCACACCCAGACTGGTCTTGAGTTCGCTGGCATTGAAATCGTGGCCGGCCCTTACGGCCAGCACATCCATGAATACCACCTCGCCACCCAGTCTATAGGTCTCTTCGTTATCGGCCGGGTGTGCGAGCTCGATATCCACCAGGGTCCTGAGCCAATCCCGCGCCACGGGTTCCAGGGCGATTCCGAACCTGAACTCGGTCGCCGGCGCAAACCCCTCGTAGTCGGCCTTTGTGAGGCCCGACGCGGTCCGCTGCTGGAAACTGCCGGATGGCGACATGTCTGCGCCAAAGTTGGTCAGCGCCACAGCAAGCCTCATGTTCCGGGGCCCTATGTTGTAGTATGTCCCCGCATCCATCACCACCGCGTTTGTGACGGGGCCCCCGACTTCGACACCCATCTCCTCCCGTACGTACTTCACACCGAAACCGCCGGAGAACCTGTCGGTGAAGCTCTTTGCGATGGATAGGCCGACAAGCCAGTCGGTGAAGGAGAACTCCCGCCCGGTCCCGTAAGGATGATACTCGGTGGTTTCCATGAGATCTGTCGAGAGCGACCCGAACTGAATTGCCACCGTGCCGTCGAGGATATCGACGGGCAAGCCATAGCAAGCGTGGCTGTAAGTGATGTCTGCGGGCCACGATATGTAGTTGAAAGCCAGCTCGCTTCTGGTGACATGGACCAATCCGGCGGGGTTCCAGACGCAGGCGGTAATGTCATCGCACACCGCCACGTAAGCGCCGCCCATCGCCGCCGCCCTGGCACCGACACCTATACGCAGGAAACTGCCTGACGAAGTCCCTACCCTCTGGTCCCCAAGGCTCGTCTGTGCATATGTTGTTACGGGCCCTATGACGGCAATCAGCAGAACGGCCACAATAACTATATGAAAAGCTGTTCTCGTGGGGCTGTTCAAAAAGCGACCTGTCACAGGTTGTTGGAAAACATCCGGATGCAAGGCTTGCGAAGTCATAAGGAACGAGGCGTACTGTTGCGTACGCCGCAGTAACGCGTGACAAGCATAACGCAGCAGACGGGCGTTTTCCAACAACCTGATTACCATTCCAACCCCGTTCCCACCGTTACCTGCCTCGGTTGTCCGTAATAACTGGGATCGCTTAGCTGGTAGATTGTGTATAGGCTCCCGGCTCCTTCCCGGTAAGAACCAACGCCCAGCTTGGGTGCCTCACCGGTCTCGCGATCTATCCGTCTCACCCTCCGGTCGTTGAAGAGGTTCTCGACCTCAAGAAAGAGTCTATACTTTACAGGCCCCCGGCTCAAGTACTTGGCGAACCGGAGATCCATGACATTATCGGCAGGCCCGTTCTCGGAGTAGCGTTTCCCGATCTCCCTTCCGTCCTGCACCGGTGTGTAGGCCTTGCCGCTCTGTATCATCCACTGGATATTGAGATTCCAGTCCGAAGGGAGTGTAAGCCCGAAGAGGTCTATCTTATCGTCTTTCGCAACGTTCATGGTGAAGTAGAGATTAAGCTTGTGGGGACGGTTCCACCAGAGATACTCCTCTGCCAGGCTTGCCTCAGCCGCCCCCACGTCACCACCCTGTTCCTGTATCAGTTTCAGGGTATTGGGATCGGAGCTCTTGCCCGTAGCCAGGGAGTAAGTGTATACGAGTGAACCCCCGTATCTCCCGCGCCGTTTCTTCCTTATCTCGATCTCGATCCCGCGTGATCGTGCATAGTCGCGGTTCCGGTAGATATACATCTCGCCCACGCCGGGCTTTTCGAACTGGGTCGAGGTCGGATAGTCATAGATGTCTTTGTAGAACAGCGTGAGGTTCGCTGCCACGGTCTCGGTGAACTGGTGCCTGGCGCCGATCTCATACTGGACGGATATCTCGGGGTTGAGATTGGGGTTACCAATCAGGGGAAACCGTTCGCTTGAGACCGATGAGAGTTTGGAGTAGATCCAGATATAACTCGGAATCTGTGAGAAATGCCCGTAGTTGAAGAACAGATTATCCCGGTCGGTTATGGGATGGGAGATGGCGATTCGGGGGCTAAGATGCCCTTTGAACCGGTGTCCCAACATCTCGTTCGTATCGCGGTAGAAATTCCTGCGGGTGGTCGCCGTTATGGCGAATATCGTGGTGTCTTCGATGGCCCTCTCCACCTGTTCGCCGGGGAACCAATAGTCATACCTGAGCCCAAGTTCTCCGATCAGGCCCTCGAAGTTGATCTTGTCCTGGATATAGAACGCGCCCCGGTTGGGATATATGTGGAAGATATCGTGAAACTCCCCGAGGCTGTCCGGGTCAGGGACCCATGGACGTTGGATGATAATGTACTGGATGTTCTCGTAGGAGGCATCGACACCGGCCTTGAGCTGGTGGTGGGGTGGGATCTGCGAGGTCATGTCCCAGGTCAGGTTGTAAGTCTCAGTATAGCGGTCGTGCCAGAGGTCCTGATAACCGGTCTCTATGAAAAACGGTGTATTGTTATCTCCCAGCCGCCCCTCGTCATCCGATTCCCAGTAATCGTACCAGAGTTTACCGGCGACATCGGCGTGTACAGCATTGAAGAACCTGGAGACCTTCAGAGAATGGAAGGTATTCTTGCTCAGGATATGGTTCCAGCTCAGGGCCACGCTGTTGGCATCCTCTGTATAGACCACGGCACTGTCCAGGTACCGTGACCACTCGTGCTGGTAGCCCGAAAACTCCCTGGTAACATCATATGGATTGTACCGGGAATAGCCCTGGTCGATCGAGATCGACTTGGTGAAGGAAAGCCCTAACTTGTGCCCTGAAGAAGGTCGCCACGCCACCTTGCCGAAACCCTGCCACTTGTTGTCCGTCCTCGGGGCCATGTCCTTGTATTTGAGCTTGATCCCGAGGAATTTCTCCTCGTAGGAAGATATGAGCCCCTTGGAGCCGGGTATGTCACTTATCGATGGCAGGTGGGTATCGGTGAACCTCCCGGAAAAGCCGACGGAATAGGTCACCTGACCGGGTATACGCAGCCCCATCTTGGGCAGCACCTTGGAGGAGATGGGCTCCGGGCCGTCAAACCCCAGTTCGAAACGGTCGGTCATGAAATAATCGAGATCCGTCTCCGCAAACGGTACATGGTCGGCGGAGTAGTCGAAATAGCCGTGGTGCTTGCTCCCGCCCTCTTTGAGTTTGATTTTGACCACACCTGATAGGGCCTGCCCGTACTCGGCGCTGTAGCCGCCGGTAATGACATCCATCTCGGCAACGGATCGTGCACTCACATCGAGCGCAGCGGATTTGCCGGAGATCAGGTCCTTCATCTTGACGCCGTCTATGATATAGAGGGTCTCGTCGGTCCGCCCCCCCCTTATATGGATCTCATCGTCGCTCTCCACGACACCCGCCTGGAGCCCCACCACGTCCTGGATATCGATCACGGCCATCTCTCTGATCTGTTCCTCGTTGACCCTCCTCACGGTGCTGGGGACATCCACCTCCACCATGGGGCGCTCGGCCGTCACAAGCACCTCTTCAGTGGTCTGGAGCACGGTTCTGTAAAGGCGGAAGTCGGCTTCGGACGTGCTGTATGCACCGATGGTCACCGAGTCCTGTTCCTCATGCTCATAGCCCATGTAGGAGGCCCGGACCGTGTAGGTGCCCTCGGGGATGTTCCTGATGAAGAAGGAGCCGTCTTCCATGGACATGGCACCGTAGGGAGTGCCGACTATTACCACGTTGGAGAAAGGCAGGGCCTCGCTGGTCTTGCCATCCAGCACCTTCCCCGTAAGGTTCCCAGGGTCCGCCAGGACAGCCGGGGCCCAGAGCAGGCCCAATATGAGGAATAGTGTGAATCGTCTCAAGCAGTGCATCCTGTTGTTTCCAGTAGGTATATCATTCCCTTTACCTTCCCGATTAAAGCCTATACATTCTGCAACCATAGGGGCACAAAGTCAAGCGCCTAATGCGGCAGCAGCTGCTTTCCATCATAAATCTTTGACACTTTCAGCGGATATGGTATGATGACCTCAAGGGGGTGAGTATCTCTGGACTTCTTTCTCGACAGGATCGGTTCACCGTGGTTGATCGGCCCTCTGGTCTTCATTGCCTGGTGTGTCGGGCTAACTATTGTAGTAAGAATAATTTACAGTAGAGTCCGGCGGCTTGCAGACAGCACCAAGACCGACATCGACGATATCATGCTTAAGGCCCTGCGACCGCCCATCATTGTCGCCGTCCTGGTGACCGGCGGCCTGATCCTCGCCCGGATTCTGCCGCTTACCGAGGAATGGGACCGGATCCTCGACCTTAGCGTGAGGATCGCCATCATCATAGCAGGTGTGTTGTTCTTTGATGCCCTGACAAAGGCCCTTCTCTGGCGTCATGCGCGGACGGCCAGGTATGTGAAGAGATCTGCCGGCATTGTCCAGACGGCTTCGCGAGGGGTCATAATCCTCATAGCCCTACTCATTGTCCTGGAAACGGCCGGGGTATCCATAACACCTCTGTTGGCGTCCCTGGGGGTTGCGAGTCTGGCCGTTGCGCTTGCGCTCCAGTCGCCGCTCACCAATTTCTTTGCCGGGATACAGATACTGGCGGATAAATCCATCGAGGTCGGCCACTACATCCGGTTGGACTCAGGGGAGGAAGGCTACGTCACCAGGATAGGATGGCGAAGCACCGCCATAAGAGCACTTCCGAACAATCTCATAGTCATTCCCAACTCGAAGTTGATGGATTCCAATATAACCGACTTCAACCTGCCGGCTAAAGAGATGTCGGTTCTGATCCAGGTGGGTGTGCATTACGACAGCGATCTGGAGCACGTGGAACGTGTGGTGCGTGAGGTGGGGACGGAGGTATTGAAGGAGGTGGAAGGGGGGAAAGAGGATTTCACACCTTTGATTCGGTTCCATACCTTCGGTGATTCCAGCATAGACTTGACGGTCATACTGAGGGTTGATGAATTCGTTACTCAATATGCTCTTAAGAGCGAGTTTGTTAAACGTCTTCACAGGCGCTTCAAGGAGGAAGGAATAGTAATCCCGTTCCCGATAAGAACCCTCGACATAAAGCAAGAGGATCTGCTTCTCCTCAAGAGGGATGCCCCGTCCTAAGACGGTGGGCAAGGAGGTGGTGTGATGGAGTTCAAGGTTGGTCAGGATATTGTATATCCGAAGTATGGATTGGGTAAGATAATCGAGATAAAGGCAAAGAAGCTCCCGAGAGGGATGGTCAAGGGAGTCCACATCAAGTTTCCCGCCATGCACATGACTGTCTGGGTCCCGGAGGAGCGTCTCAAGAAGACCAAGGTGAGAAAACCCATCTCGAAGTACATGGCCAAGAAAGTCCATGCTGCCTTAAAGGGAAGGGCGCGATTCAAGACCGGCATGAAGGCCAAGGAGCGCGCCCAGTACTATAAAGACAAGGTCCTCTCCGGAGATCCCATCGATCTGGCCGAGACCGTTCGCGATCTCTTCCGGCTTTCCATGAGGAAGTCGCTCAACGTCCGGGAGACCGAGATAGCCAATACGGCCTTCAGGACGCTATCCCGCGAATTAGCACTGGCCTCGGGGAAGACCGTCGAACAGATGAAGGAGGATCTCGAACACATCCTCTATCGGTAAAAAAGGGGTCAGGTCGTCTCTTGACACTTCTCGCCGCGAGAAGTGTCAAGAGACGACCTGACCCCTATTCGGCTATGCCTCCGGGTATCTTCTTTTCCAGGACGGGGAACCGGATCTCGGTGACCAACCTGTCCTCGGTGACGTTTGCAGGGTCACTCCAGTAGACTTCGACCGGGGGGCCGATTATCTGATATTTATTGCGGCCGGCCCACTCCATGATCTCCATGTAGGCCGCATCCACCTCCGTATAGGACCCGATATGGTAGGTATAGGCCACGAACATCGGGTCGAAGTACTTGAAACCCATCTCGTCGTTCTCGGCGGACCCTATTGGGCCGGGATAGGCCACGGGAATACGGACCTCCCAGAGCAGCTCCGCCTCGGGTGTTTGCCTGGGGTCATTGTAATAGGCGACCATAATGGGTCCGGCCTGGTTATACCCGCCTGCTCCTATCGCTTTGGCGATCCTGTTTATTACCCGCGGCACCTCAGCGTAAGGGCCCTTGTGCTTCATGGTTGCCATGCTGTTAGGCTCGGTGTGCTTAAGGTGAACCTTGGTGGGCGGGTCCGGTTCCTCAGCATGGAGCGGAGTCAAAGCGAAAGCAATAAGCAGACAGAGCACCGCAATCCGACAGGTTCTCATTTTCACTCCACCTCCTCTTCGATCTCTATGACGTTGATCTCCCCGAAATCGCTGAGCGGCCTGTCGAAGAGATCCTTATTACCCACAACCAGGATCACCAGATCCTCCGGATGGAGGTATTCCCGGCCGACCCGGCCCACGTCCTCTAAGGTAGCGGCTTTGTATGATTCGAACTCGCGCTCCAGCGTATCGAGCGGCATGCCCACTATATCAAACCAGGCGAGTCTCCGGACTATCCGGTCGGCGGATTCATAGTCGAATACCTGACTGTTTATCATAGATTCCTTGGCATCCGCCACCTCCTCTTCCGAGGGCCCCATCTCTTTCATTTTCTCGATCTGCTCTATCATGAGAGTGAGGGCTCTCATCGCAGCATCGCTCCGGGTCTGGCAGGAGGCCGAGAAAAGACCATAGCCCCACGGGCTTGCCCCGAACCTCGATCCGGCGCTGTATGCCAGGCCCTCGTCGGCCCTCACCCGCTGGGTGATCCAGGAGGTGAAAGACCCACCCCCCAGGATGTAGTTCATGATCTCTGCAAGCGGGCGGTCCGCGTTATGGCTGTTCATGCCGAGGTGTCCGGCCCAGATATACGCCTGGTTTACATCCTTGTAGATATAGTTGACCGAAGGCGCGATCCGGTACTCCATCTCGGGGAAGGCGGGCGTCTCACCGCCCGGTTCCCAGTCCTTGAGGAACCGCTCTAAGAGATCCACTGCTTCCTCTCCGGTTATATCTCCGGAGATACCGATCACGGCATTGTCGGGCCTCACGTACATATGATGAAAGGCAATCACGTCTTCTTGGGTGATACTCGATACCGAGGCCGCCGTGGGCTCCCAGGCCACCGGATGGCCTCCGTACACCACCTTGGCGAACTCCCGGCGTCCGAGTGACTTCGGATCGTCCGCCTTTCTTCTTATGGCCTCCACCGTGTTTTTCTTCCGAAGTTCTATCTTATCGGGGGCGAATGCGGGGTTCATAATGAGGTCGGCGTAGACCGCGAGCACCTTCTCGGTATCCTTGGTCAGGAAATTGGCCCTGATCTGACCGACCTGGCTGCCGGCATCGCTTTCTATTGAAGCCCCGATGAATTCAAGTTCGTCATCTATAACCTCCTTCGGGTACTGAGCACTCCCTCCATTACGGATAGCCCAACCCGCTATCCGGTCGAGCCCGACCTTATCCTCGGGAGGGAAGCCGGTCTTATACATAATGATGATGTCGATGAGGGGAATCGTATGATCCTCCATGAGATACCCGTGCAGTCCGTTTGAGAACTCCAGCGTGTCGATCTCAGGAATCTCGAATTCTATGGGCGGGAACTCAAGTTGCTTGGGTAAGTCTGCATGAACCGCAGTGACGGGCGAGAGCATCAGGCCCAGACCGAGAAACACCATGGGCAGAGCCATTCTTTTTATGGAGCGTGCCTTCTTCATATCGAGCCTCCTTTCACTCCTGCTCGGATTTCTTTCTTTTCAGAAGTCCGCGAGCGTATTCCTTGCGCTCTTCCTCGGTCATCGACTGGACCCGTGCGAGAATCTCGTTCTTTTCCTTTTCAGGCAGAGAATCTATCCATTCCATGAGGGCCCTGAAATCCACCTCGCCACCCGCCGGACCCTCCTCGCCGGCTTTAACCATGGTTGCGACGGTCCTGTTCTTAGGGCGAAGATACTTACCGGCGACTCTGGATACCTCCTCGGCGGTCACCTGTTTTACCTTCTCGATATCATCCAGGAGAGTTCTCCAGTCGCCGTGCAGCAGCTCATTCATACCCAGACTGAATGCGATCCCGAAGTTGCTGCCCAGCATCCGGACAAGGTTGGCATCCAGCCTGTTCTTGACCCGCTGCAGTTCCCTTTCGGTAGGGGGCTCATTCCGGATGTCCTCTATCTCGGCGTAGATCGCAGCCTCCACGTCCTCTGTGGTATGGGGGTGTCTGGGTACGGCCCGGATCGCGAGGAGATGATTGAGGCGGTGGCCGGGCTCGGAAGTGACGGCCGGCGCTCTGGATGTAAGCTCCAGCTCCTCATATATCTTCCTGTGGAATCTGGAAGTTCTTCCCTGGCCGAGTATGGATGCAAGTACCTCGATCGCGTAGCTGTCCGGATGGGGATTGGTCGGCACATGGTATCCGATCATGACCTCGGGGTTGGCCGGAAACTCCACCGTCACCCGGCGCTCACCCTTCTGTTCGGGCTCCTGCGTCTCTATAGGGTCGGGCGGTTTCCGGGCCGGTATGTCCCCGAAATAGTCCCGCGCCATCTTCTTGACAAGATCCGGGTCGAGATCTCCAACGAGTACTGCGAATGCGTTGTTCGGGGCATAGAAGAGTCCGTTGTGGGCTATCAGTTCATCTCTGGTAATGGTCTGGATGTCGCTCATCCAACCGATTACAGGCCTCCCGTAGGGATTGGCCTGAAAGGCCGTTGCCATCAGTTCGTCATAGAGAACACTTTCATGGTCGTTCTCATGGAGGCGTCTCTCCTCGGCCACCACGTTTCGCTCGGAATAGAACTCCCTGAAGATCGGGTCCCTGATGCGGTCGGACTCAAGCATCATCCAAAGCTCAAGCCTGTTGGCCGGGATGTAGGCGATGTAGCCGGTCATGTCATTGGAGGTAAAGGCATTGATCATCCTGGCCCCGTTCTGGAGATAGGCGTCCCAGAGTTCCTCCGATATTATGAGGTCCTTGTGTTCCGCCAAAACCTCTTCCATCTCAAGTTCGCTGTGCTTGAGGTCTGCGTAGAGCGTCAGGTAGTCGGTTTCACCCTCTCGAGCAAGCGTCGGATAGAGCTCGGATTCGGGCGGCACGCTCCCGGTGGACTCCAGGACCTCGATGAGCGCCGAAAGCTCCTTGGTCCTGTCACTTCCGATCTCCTGTTTGCTTTTCTCCGGCAGGGAAGCGACAGATTGCCTTGCGAAGTCCTCGAATATCGCCAGCCGCCAGGGTTCGATCCGGTGCTTCAGGTCCTGCATCCGGGACGCTATGCGGTCTTCCTTCTCGAGGAATTTCCTCTCCTCGGCATAGTCCCTGGTGCCCACGGTTCTGGTCCCCTTGAACATCATGTGCTCAAGGAGGTGGGATATGCCTGTTATACCGTCCCGTTCGTCAATGCTGCCCACTCTGAAGACGATGGCACCAAAGAATACAGGGGCCATATGTCGCTCGGCCACAATGAATTTCATGCCGTTATCGAGCGTGAACTCCGTGACCCTGTCTTCGAGAGTCTGGGCCGTGGTGATGATGGGCACCAGGCCAAGAGCAATCAGGAGAACCGGGATCCGCAGCTTTTCCATAGGTTACCTCCTTCCGGCCTTTGCAGTCCGTTATCGTAACTCCAGAGGATTATAAAGGTAGGCTCTCGCTTATTCAAGCATCTGGACGTGGGTGCCCGCGAAGTCCCCTATCAGTACTTGTGATGGCGTTTCCTGAAACTGCGGTTCGTCGCCACAGGAGTGACGACGCTACGCAGACTCCCACTCACCTAGCCCGGATTATTCACAAACTTTGTCGCGAGGTGCCGGAGATGCCGGTGATGGCAAGGAAGACGAGTGAGTCGACCGGAGGCGTATTGAAAGATACGCTGAGGATCGGCGAGCGAGGATAACGCCGTCAGCGCTGGCAGATACGACACCGCAGCAGGAGGCTTGTGAATAATCCGGGCTAGCGTCGGGGGCTTGAAAAGGAAGGGGTGGGTGCGCTAAGATTGTGACGGGAGGAAAGTATGCCTGCTAATCTTACGCCTCAGTATTTCGAAGCGGAGCAGAAATACCGCGAAGCCAAGACACCGCGGGAGAAAATCCATGCGCTCAAGGCGATGTACTCCGTAATACCCAAACACAAGGGCACCGAGAAACTCCAGGCTGACATCAAGCGGAAGATTTCCAAGCTCAATGAGGAGGTGGAGCAAACCCGGAAGACGGGCAGGCGGCATACCGATTCCGTCAAGAAAGAGGGGGCGGGGCAGGTTGTGCTTCTGGGTCCGCCTAACTCCGGCAAGAGCAGCATCGTCGCGGCACTTACGCATGCAGAGCCCGAGGTCGCCGAATATCCTTTCACGACGCACAAGCCGGCGCCTGCGATGATGCCCTTTAAGGATATCCAGATCCAACTGGTGGACATGCCGCCTATCACGGAATCATACTACGAAGGCTGGCTGTCGAACATAATAAGGGAATGCGACCTTGTGCTCCTGGTGATCGGGCTGGATGAGATCGATCCCGACGGGGCGGTGGGGGCACTGCTCAAGCATCTTGAGGATTCGAGTGTAGTCCTGGCACCGGAGGCCGATGCCGAGCAGGACCGTCTGGATTTCAGGACAGTACGGAAGAAAACGCGTCTGATAATCAATAAGATCGAAATGGGCGGGATCAACATCATGGTGAGCCTGCTTAAGCCTGTGGTGGGGGATATCCCGGTGACCGCCATCTCTTGCTCAACCGGTGAAGGCCTCGAGGAACTGAGATCCGCGATCTTCCAGTGGCTGTCGCTCGTCCGCGTTTACACAAAGATACCCGGAAAGCACGCCGACATGTCCAGACCATATGTGGTGAAGAAGGGGACTACCATCGTCGAGATCGCCGGTACGATTCACAAGGATTTCAAGGACAATCTCAAGTTCGCGCGCGTGTGGGGCCATACCAAGTTTGAGGGCCAGCCCGTGGAGAAGCACTACGAGCTTCAAGACTGCGATGTCATAGAACTGCACATTTAGCCCGAGGTCCCGACCCGGATGATGGGCGGCCTATGAGGATGTGATGTCTTTGAACTCTTTTTCATCGATGGTTTCGACTCCAAGTTTCCCGGCCTGGTCGAGCTTCGAGCCTGCATCCTCGCCCGCCACGACGTAATCAACCTTGCCGCTGACGCCTGCCACGACCCTGCCGCCCAGCCCCTCGACCAGCCGTTTTGCTTCGTTCCGTGTGAAACCCGTAAGTGCTCCGGTGAATACGAAGACCTTGCCGGCCAGCTTGCCGCCGGCCGCCGCTTCAGGCCTGCTGTATTCCATACCGAGACCCATCAGATCGCCTATCACATCCCTGTTGCGTTGCTCACGGAAAAAGGTCCGGATGCTTTCGGCCACCCCCGTGCCGATCTCGCGGATCGCGGTCAGTTCCTCAGGGTCGGCCTTCTCCATCTCCTCGGTGCTGCGGTATTCCTCCGCCAGCACTCTTGCGACGTGCTCGCCGACATGTCTTATGCCCAGCGCGTATATCAGCCTCGCCAGCGTGGTCTGCTTGCTCTTCTCGATGGCCTTGAGGAGGTTATCACTGGACTTCTCTCCCAGTCGCTCAAGTTCCATGAGGTCCGCTTTCGTGAGTCTATAGATGTCGGCCACCGTCCCGACCAGGCCGGTATCCACCAGCTGATCCACTATCTTGGTCCCGAGCCCGTCGATATCCATGGCGGCCTTCGAGGCGAAGTGTCTGATAGACCGTTTCACTATGGCCGGGCACGACATGTTGGTACAGCGGGACACCGCCTCCTCGGGGTCCCTGTAGACGCCCGACCCGCATATGGGACACCGGTCCGGGATGGTGAACTTCTTCTCCTTGCCGGTTCGCTTCTCCTTCACCACGGCCACGACCTCGGGGATGACATCGCCTGCGCGCTCGACGACGACCGTGTCTCCTATCCTGACGTCCTTGCGGTCGATCTCGTCCTGATTGTGAAGGGTCGCGCTCTTCACTTCGACACCGCCGATGTGGACCGGCTCCATCGTGGCGACCGGTGTGAGGGCGCCTGTTCTTCCGACCTGGATTCTTATATCCCTTATGACGGTTGTGGCCTGTTCCGGCTCGAACTTGTAGGCTATGGCCCACCTGGGGCTGCGGGATATCTGTCCCAGTGTCTGCTGGAGGGCAAGCGAGTTCACCTTGAGCACCACACCGTCGATTTCATAGTCCAATTGCTTGCGGCGGGTCTCGAGCCGCTCGTGGAAGTCCGCTGCAGCGCTGACGCTCTCGCACATCTTGATCTCGGGATTGACCCGCAGTCCCCATGTCTGCAGGCACTGGAGCACCTCCCAGTGGGTCTCGAAACTCGCTCCCTCGACCTGCCCCAACGCATAGAGGAAGATGTCGAGGTTCCTGCTTGCGGTGACCGAGGGATCGAGCTGGCGGACCGAGCCGGCTGCGGCGTTTCTCGGGTTGGCGAAGAGGGGTTCACCTTCCTCTTCCCTTTTCCTGTTGAGCCGGGCGAAATCTTTCTTCGCCATATAGACCTCACCCCTTACCTCAAGGAGTGACGGGATCTTATTGCCTTCCCTCCTGAGCTTCAGGGGCAGGGAGCGGACGGTCCGCAGGTTCTCGGTGATGTTCTCCCCGAGATATCCGTCCCCGCGGGTTGATCCCTGAACATAGATCCCGTCGTGGTACACGATCTCAACCGCAAGTCCGTCGATCTTGGGTTCGGCAACGTACCGGAAATCCTCTATCTCGAGAAGCCGCTTCACCCTTCCGTCGAACTCCACAAGATCATCGGCCGTGAGGGCGTTCTGGAGGCTCAGCATCGGGATCGAGTGCCTGACCGTGCCCAACTCCTCGCGTGGCGGGGCGCCGACCTTTTGCGTGGGAGACTCGGGAGTTACGAGATCGGGGAAGAGGCCTTCAAGTTCCTCGATCCTCCGCATCAGGCGGTCATACTCCCGGTCGCTCACGACAGGGGCGTCGAGGACGTAATACCGGTAATTGTGGTGTTCGATCTCCTCCCGGAGGTGTTCGATCTCCTCCCGGGCCTCATCTCTCGTCGGTTGCTCGGTCACGTTGGTTACCGCCTCCGCCCGGCCAGGAACTTCTTGAGCCCGGCAAGGCTATACGTGTTTATGACATCGTCGGGTTCAAGCCAGCCTCGCCTGGCTGTCGCTATGCCGTATCGCATGTTCCTGAGCTGAAGATCCGCATGGGAATCCGTATTGGTGGAAATCTTCACCCCCGCATCCTTGGCCGCACGGCAGTGCACGTCTTTGAGGTCCAGCCTGTTGGGGTATGAATTGAGCTCCAGAGCGACATGCTGCGTCTTGGCTTCCCTAATGATCTCTTCGATATCGATTTCATAGGGTTCACGTTCGTTTATGATTCTCCCCGTCGGGTGAGCGAGTATGTTGACAAGGGGGTTCCCGATACCCCTCTTTATCCTCTCGGTCATCTCATCGCGTGGCATGGTGAAGCCGGAATGAACGGCGGCCAGCACCACATCGCACTCCGACAACACCTCGTCGGAGATGTCGAGCCTGCCGTCTTTGAGGATATCCACCTCGACACCGGAGAGTATCTCGATGCCGTCCATCTTATCGTTGGCTTTGCGGATGGCTTTTATGTGTGCGGCAAGCTCCTTGTCGTCGAGCCCGCCCGCCACCCTGACTGCTTTCGAGTGATCTGTTATCGCTATGTACTCGTAGCCCAGCCCTTTTGCGTAGCGTGCCATCTCCTCGACGGTATTCGCCCCGTCCGTGGCCTTGGTGTGCATCTGGAGATCGCCCCTTATGTCGTCGAGCTCTATCAGGTGGGGAAGGGTACCTCTATCGGCGGCCTCAAACTCACCGCTGTTTTCCCGAAGCTCCGGTGATATGAAGGGAAGCCCGACCGCCCTGAAGACCTCCTTCTCGGTCTTCCCGGCTATGCGCTTCTCACTCTTGGTATCGAACACGCCGTATTCGCTCACCTTAAGCCCCATCCGTTTGCCGCGGTCTCTCATGACTACATTGTGATCCTTTGAGCCCGTGAAGTAGTGAAGTGCGGAGCCGTAGCTCGCCTGGGGAAGGATCCTCAAGTCCACCTGGATACCGGATCTCAGCAGAACACTCGACTTGGTATCGCCTTTTGCCAGGACATCGGCCACGGAGTCCAGCGACGTGAACGCATCCATTATGAGGCCGGCCGATTTCGATATCACCAGAATGTCGACGTCGCCTATGGTCTCCCGCATCCTCCGCAGGCTTCCTGCGATGTCGATCCTGGAGACGCCCTTGATGGCCTTCAGGGTCTTCATGATGGCCTCGGCATAGGTGATGGCGTCGGCGATCGTGAACCTACCGGTACTCCGCCTGTATTGCTCTATACCCTTGAGAATCTTCTCCTCGATCTTCTCCCCCATCCCCTCCAGTGAGTTCAGTTTGCCCTTGACGGCGGCCTCCTCGAGATCATCGACGGTCTCGACACCTATCTCCCGGTTGAGCTTAACCGCCAGCTTGGGACCGATCCCTGGGATGTTCAGAAGTTCGGTGAGATGAAAGAACGCATCTTGCTTGATCTCTTCATAGAACTCTGTGGTCCCGGTCTTGATTATGTCTTCTATCTTCTCGGCTAGACCCTTGCCGATTCCCCGGACCTCTGTGATCCGGCCCTCCGCGACAAGTGTCTTCGCATCCTCCGGCATATCGTGGATCACCCTCGCGGCCCGGCGGTATGACCGTATGCGGAAAGGGTTCTCGTCCTTGAGTTCCAGGACATCTGCGATGTCATCGAAAATCCGGGCGATGTCTATGTTCTCCAAGCCGGCACCCTCCGCAAGAAGGGTAAGCCACAAGTACGGGTGTAGTCAACGCTGAACGCTACGTAAAGAGGGTCGTAGCGTCGTGGCTCCCGTCACGACGAATGCAGAAACGAGCGCGACGCAGATGGGTATTTTCCCGCAATGTGTGCAGGCTTTTAAGAAGCGCTCAGATGCAAGGCACGCGAAGCCTGACGTCTAAGAGCGGGCGGTCCAGGAGTGCCCGGATGTAAGGCGCGCGAAGTTTCCCGGAACGAGGCGTACTTTTGCGTGCGCCGCAGATGAGTATCTCTTTGCAATGTGTGCAGGCTTTTAGGAAACGCTCAGATGCAAGGCATACGAAGCCGTGAGAAACGAGGCGTACTTTCTGGTACGCCGCAGTGACGAGCGGCGAGTATAACGCAGCAGATGGGCGTTTCGTGAAAGCCTGGGCTAGCCGGTGATTTCTAATTCTACAGTCCCAACATCTTCTATATCAATCGTATAATCCCCGGAGCCTACCGGCTGGAATGTTGCCGTCCCGCTTTCGGTGTACTTGGTCTCGCATGCTCCCGGAGAGTAGAGTCTTATCTTGATACCGTCGGGTTTGTCCGAGCTCGCCTCGTGCACAACCATAACCTTGGGCTGAAGTCCGTCCTTCCTGGCCGGCAGCTCGACCGTCACGAGGTATCCCGAAAGCGTCTTACCGATCCTGGGGGTCGCCTCGGTTCGGTTTTCACCCCTGACCGGTACGGGAGAAAGCCCTCTCGGTGTAAGAAGATCGCCTGTCGTCTCGAGCACCTTGCAGAGCCCCTGCTTTAAGGCCACCGCGATATCGAAGCCGGAGGCCGGGCGGGCATATTGGGAAATGATGTCTTCAGCTTTGGATATGGCTTCAGGGGTGGGCATGGCCGCGTATACCACCTGCGGGCTTACCAACTCCTTGAGTTCGGCTACATGGTGAAGGCAGAGCGCACACTCCGCAAGATGCTCCTCGATCTTTCTGCGGAGGGCTGTGTCCACCACTCCATCAATGTAGGCACTCATCTCCTCGTCTGTAAGACATCGATCTTTCATAACCTCACCTTTCTATATGACGATCAGGTCCCACCTTTCAGGACCAGGTTTCTTATCTTTTTCAGGGATCTCGACTTCCTGGCGGATACCGCATCCACCGAGAGATCGAGTAACTCAGCGATCTCTTTCTCTTTCATACCCTCTATATAGTAGAGTTTCAAGATCAATTTCTCTTTGACGGGAAGCATCTCAAGAGCTTCCTCCGTGGTCAGGCGCACCTCCAGATCGTGTGCGAGATCGAGATCCGATGCCAGCATCTTCTCCATAGTATCGTCTTCATCATCTATGGGGGTACTCATGGAGATAGTGGGTTTTCGCTTGAGCCCCCTGAGATAGTCATAGGTCTTGTTGCGTGCAATGCTCACCAGCCATGTTGAAAACTTCGAATTCCATTGGAAACGCCGCATGGCGCGGCAATCGTCGACCAGCAATTTCTCGATCACACCAGCGAAGATATCGTCCGCGATCTCGGTCTCATGAATGGAAAACCTGGCCAGGAGGGAGAGGATGGTCCCATGGATGCATCGTTGATACTCATGGAGGAATCTGTGCCAAGCTCTGTCCTCCTTGGCTATACATCGCTCTATGAGGTTCTTCTCATCCATTTCAACTCAACACGAAAGGCAGTAAAGCTGCCAGGGCGATGGGAATTAGGATAAGGTACCACCTGCGGCTTTTGCCGGCGCCTTCCTCGAGCAGAGTGACGATATTGCCTTCCAGGGATTCGCCGCCCCCATAAAGGGTTTTCACGTGTCGCCCCTCTCCGTCCATGAGCACGAGCGCGGGGAGGACCTCTTGGTCGAGAAGCGTATCAAAAACCTGCCTGCCGGAATCCACGAAAACAGGCAGGCCGATTCTCGTCCTGAGGGCAAAGGCCCTGGCTTCGGCCGGCTGTCCGGTGAGCACCAGTGCCGCCCGGAGGCCCTCTGCTTCGATCTCATCGGCTCTCGTGTCGAAGAAGACCGCGCCCTCCCGGCATACACTCAACTCGGTATCGCAGATGAAGAGTATCGTCATCCTGCCGTTACAGATATCATCGAGCCGATGAGGGCTGTCCCAGAGATCTGTGAGGACCAGATCCGGCGCTGCGATACCGTGCTGCGCGAAAGAGCATGTGAAGAGGAAGAACCACAGGAGCGCCGGAATGACGCCGTTCAGAGAGGCTACGGTTTCAGTCTCACCAGGTCGGCGTGGACATCGATTCTTACCGACTCTCTTACCTCTACCCATGCTTCCCAACTCTTGTATCCTTGTTTTTCGATTACCAGATGATGTCTGCCAACCGGCAGCTCTATGGTGCCGGGGGTTCGGGCACCGGCCTCCCCGTCAACCAGGGCGGTTGCATCCTCCGGATGCGACTCCACCAGGAGGTATCCTACAGGATGGACGGCATCGGTTCCAACCCTTTCTTTGTGGACCGCCCGAGGAAAGAGGGAGGCGACAAGAAAGACTATGATGCCGAGCGCCACCGTGAGGGCCTGCAAGGTCCTGCGCGCTCGTCTCGCGGATACCGGTTCGCCGAGCAGGGTGAGCCTGGGATCGCCGTAGAGGGCGTATGCCGCCCAGGTGGGATCGTGGAGGCCCTTGTCCCTTATGGTATCAAGCCTCGCTCTGCGCAAGGCATGTCCGAAAGTCTCACCCCGTAGAAGATAAGCATAGAACCGTGAAGCCATTGAGGTCGCAGTCTTACTCCGGAGGTCCCAAAGCGAAGCGACACAAGCGCGCACCCCCCTCCGAAGGAGTGTTTCAACGATGCCGAGGGAGCCCTTCCATGCGGACCGGGGTGCGGCGGTGCACATGTTGAGGAATACCGCGCCGGGCGGTCTCTGCAGGCCCCGAAGCGCGTGTCCGCTCAAGACCCTGCCTCCTTGAAGCCTGATCCCCGTGCAGTTCGGGTCCTCGGACACCACGCCATGCCCGGTGAAATGGAAGACGGCTGCTCCCGGCATGTTGGAAAGTATGAATCGACGATCCGCCCCGCGGCCGGACGCGATCTTGAGCGAATAGGCTTTCTGCCCCGCGAATACACCTCTGACCGCGCTTATCTCACGCTCCACATCATCCCGGATGGCAGGATCGTCCGTGGGATCGCCCACAATCACAATCTTTAAAGGGAGCAGGTCCCCCGAAGAGGGGGCGGTTTCCACCTCCTCGGTGAGGATTATCCTTCCTATGGCCAGTGAATGGGATAGAAAGCCGCTGCCGTCGTGCATCAGCTCAAACGGTATGTAGGCCAGTGCCTTGTCTATCTTCAGTATCAGGCAGCGCCCCTCTTCAGGGTCGCCCGCTTCTGCTCTTATGGTGTCGCCTTCCTCCTTCATGATCTCCTGAAAGAGGGCAAGCCCGAGTGAGGTGAGGCGCTCCTCGGTTTGCTTTCTTCGCTCGGCTCTCTCCGTGTCGGTGAAGGTCATCTCGGCGGCCTCGCGAAGTACTTCCTCCAGATCGTCACAGATCGCGTCTACGACCGGTCGGTCGGCCGTCCATCGCTTTATCGCCGAAGCTTCTCGTCTGTGATAATCAATGCTCACCGAGAGCACTTCGTCGGACACCGCAATGATAGCAACCTCGACAGGTTTCATCTCCACCTCCCGGCTTATCCTATGCTATAAGTTGCTGCGTTTCAAGCGGTCTCGGGGGGTGGTGGGACGTGTAAGGCAAAAACCGTCTTGCCTGATGTCCTCATGTGGGTTTTAATACCTTGGTATGGGTCTCCGGCGGAAGAGGAGCATCGTGCATAGAGGACACTTTCAAACCTACAGACATTCGGTAGTGCCATCCACAACTCCCGTGGTGAGATGGCTCCTCATTCTCAATATCGGGATGTTCCTCCTCCAGATGGCTTTCCTGGATCGGTACATAGCGGTGCTGGGACTCGTTCCGGCCGACTTTCTGGGGCGAGGATATCTCTGGCAGATAGTCACCTACATGTTCCTTCACGGGAGTTTCCTCCACATTCTCTTCAACATGCTGTTCCTTTGGATGATGGGATCGGAGATCGAAAGATATTGGGGAAGCAGGGAGTTCCTCAAGTACTACCTGATTACCGGCTGTGGGGCGGGCCTTGTGAATGTGATCGTCCACCCCGGGCTTACCACCCCCACCATAGGGGCCTCGGGTGCGATCTTCGGCCTGATCATAGCATTCGCACTGGCCTTTCCCGAGAGAGAGATACTGCTCTATTTCTTTATACGCATGAAGGCCAAGTATTTCGCAGTGCTTGTAGGGGGACTGGAGATCATTGCATTGTTGCTGATGCCCCGGGCGCCGATCGCAAGATTCGCCCACCTGGGAGGGCTTTTGATAGGTTACCTCTATATAAAGCGAGAGCGCTGGCTTTACCTTATCAGGCGCAGGGTCCGGTCCATGCAGTCGCGTACCGCCGAGGTGCAGGCGCAGCGGGAACGCACAAAACAGTCGAAGACGAGGCACGAGATGGACCGTATTCTGGACAAGATCAACACCGAGGGGATGGGTGCCCTAACCGAAAAGGAACGGACTTTCTTGAGGGATCAGAGCGGGGGAGGACGTGGAGTATCGTAACCTGCATTCCTGGAATGTCTCGATACGGCAAGCGAAAGAGATTCAACTCCGCCTCCGGGACATGATAGAGCCGGTCTGGGACGGCAGGAAGATAAACATTGTTGCAGGCGCCGACGTGGGTTTCCCGGACAAGAATACCGTGCTTGCCGCTGTTGTAGTGCTTTCCTTCCCCGATCTCGAGATTGTGGAGCGCAGTGTGAGCACCCAGGATTGCACGTTCCCCTATGTGCCGGGCTATCTGTCCTTCAGGGAAGTCCCCGGTCTGCTGTCGGCCCTGGAGAATATCGAGACGAGACCCGACGTCCTGCTTTGTGACGCTCAGGGCATAGCCCACCGGCGAAGGATGGGGCTGGCAGCTCATGTAGGTTTGCTGGTGGACACACCGGTCGTGGGCTGTGCGAAGTCGGTGCTTTATGGGAGATTTTCCACCCCCGGCGATAAGCGTGGGGCTTACTCCCATATGTTCGCCCCAGAGGGTGAGGTAGTGGGGGCCGCTGTGAGAACGAGGGAACGGGTGAAACCCGTCTATGTATCGGTAGGCAACAGGATCGATCTTGATACGGCGATTAGCGTAGTGCTCGGGTGTTCCACCGGGTATCGTATACCCCGGCCCCTCAGGCTTGCCCATCGGCTCAGTGTGGGGGAGACGGTATAATCCGGGCCAGGCCCTTGCCGGGATGGGAGGATTGACATGCCCAGGAAGACCGGAGAGACCAGAGAGCAAAAGAAGACGCGGGCCGCGAAGGTCGTGAAGGGCCTTAAGGGCCGCTACCCGAAAGCTGCCACGGCGCTCGAGTATTCCACCCCGCATGAGCTCCTGGTGGCGACCGTCCTGGCAGCCCAATGTACCGACAAGAAGGTGAATGAAGTAACAAAGAGCCTCTTCCGCAAGTACCGCAGTCCCGAGGATTTCGCCAAGGCAAGGTTGAGTGCCCTTGAGAAGATGATCAAGCCGACGGGGTTCTTCAGAAACAAATCCAAGAGTATCAAAACCCTATCCGGAGAGATCGTCGAAAAGTATGGCGGGCAGGTTCCGGAGAAGCTGGAAGCTCTCGTCCAACTCGCCGGAGTGGGGAGGAAGACCGCGAATGTCGTACGGGCGGCCGTATTCGGAAAACCCGGGATAGTGGTGGACACCCACATGATAAGACTGGCCGGCCGCCTGGGTTTCACCGGGGAGAAGGATCCGGTGAAGATCGAATTCGCCTTGATGGACATCCTGCCCAGACGGGTCTGGGGCGATTTCTCTTTTATGATAGTCCTTCATGGTCGAGAGACTTGCAAGGCGAGAAAACCTCTTTGCCACATCTGCCCCGTGGAGAAACACTGCCCTTCAAGCCCGGGTTACTCAGAAACCTCGTAACGAGATGGCGGAGATGTCAGTGATGACGCTGCCGGCGCCGGCGAGCACGACAACGCAGCAGAGGACTTGTGAATGATCCGGGCTGGTATGCTCAAGGCCTGAGGAGATCAGCCTACAAATGGAACCTCTGTCGCCGCGTTCGCCGGGCAACGAAAGTGAGTATCACTATCGAGCCGGCCAGCATGATAAGGACAAGGTAGTCGTAGTCCCTCGATGCCGCTTCGGGCATTCCAAAGGCGGCGATCCGTCTGTCCTCAGCCTCGGCCTTCTTGGCACGCTCGACCCTGCGGTGATGGTCGCTCTGTTGCATGAGCTCCTTGCCGGTGGTCTGGGCGTTGGCAAGCGTCGTGCCGATCGAGGGCAATACGTCACGGCCCGGGCACCGGAGTACGGCCGCCGAGAGAAGCAGACAGCAAGCACAGCATATGGCTACTATACACCGCATGAAGGAAACTACCCCCTTAGGTATCTTCCATTGTAGCAGACCTCCCAATCGATTTCAAGCACAACCGGTGTCAACCGGTGTCAGGCGTGCATATTTGCATTTCCGCCAAGGAAATGCAAATATGCACGCCTGACACCGTCGGTTCTCCGTCGGTTCTAATCACGTTCTTTCGAGAAGCAGGTGAATCTCCTTCTCCAGCATTTTCTCCTGGCCCTCCGCGAAACCCACATGTATGAAGACGGCCCGGCCCAGGCGGTCAATGACGAAAGTCGTAGGCGTATACACTATCTTATACA
>JALGWN010000106.1 GCA_025774115.1 bacterium | reverse complement strand
CTCACACTGGTCAACCCCTTTATCTGTATTTCGTCCATTAGTTTAGACACCTTTAGTTGCCCCCTGGTTCCATCCGCAAAATTGAACTTAGGACACTACCCAATCGGCTTGAGATTTGCAGTCGGCCGTGGTATCATCACCGGCTGAGAAACCGACATGTAAAAACATTGGGACATTTCCAACAGGGAGGTAAGTGAAGTGGGGAAGCCAGTAGCGCAGAAGATCCTTGAAAAACACCTGGTCAAGGGGACGCTCGTCCCGGGCAAAGAAATCGCCATCAAGATCGATCAGACCCTCACGCAGGATGCCACCGGTACCATGGCCTATCTTCAGTTCGAAGCCATGGACATACCCAGGGTGAAAACCGATCTTTCGGTAAGCTATGTCGATCACAACACGCTCCAATCCGGTTTCGAGAACGCCGACGACCACAGGTTCCTGGAAAGCGTGGCAGCCAGGCACGGTATCTACTTTTCCAGACCGGGTAACGGCATTTGCCACCAGGTCAACCTGGAACGCTTTGGTGTTCCCGGGAGGACCCTGCTCGGTTCCGATAGCCACACCCCGACAGGCGGCGGAATCGGCATGATCGCCATCGGCGCCGGCGGACTGGATGTGGCTGCAGCCATGGCAGGCTATCCCTTCCATGTACCCGCCCCGAAGATTGTGCTCGTCAGCCTCACCGGGGAGCTCCCCGAGTGGGTGGCGGCCAAGGATGTGATACTGGAGTTGCTCAGAAGGCTCTCGGTCAAGGGCGGCGTGGGCAAGATAATGGAATACGGCGGCCCGGGAGTGAAGACGCTGGATGTGCCCGAGCGTGCGACCATAACCAACATGGGAGCCGAGCTGGGTGCCACCACTTCCGTTTTCCCTAGCGACGATGTCACGCGTGCCTTCCTAAAGGCCCAGGGCAGGGAGTCCGACTGGTCGGAGATCGTGGCCGACTCCGATGCCGCCTACGATGAGGTCGTCGAAATAGACCTCTCCACCCTGGAACCCATGATAGCTCAACCCCATAGCCCGGATAACGTGGTCAAGGTCGCCGATATCGAGGGTAAACCCGTACAGCAGGTGGCAATCGGCAGCTGCACCAACTCGTCCCTGAAGGATCTGCTCACGACGGCAGCGGTCCTGGACGGTAAGACTGTGCCGCCGGGCATGAGTCTGGTCGTATCCCCGGGATCCAAGCAGGTCTTCGAGATGATCACCCGGAGCGGCGACATGGCCAAGATCATAGGCTCCGGGGCCCGGTTCCTCGAATCAGCCTGCGGACCCTGTATCGGCATGGGCCAGTCACCGCCCTCGGGGTCCACAACCTTGAGGACCTTCAACCGGAACTTCCTGGGCCGAAGCGGGACCAAGGATGCCGATGTTTATCTGGTAAGCGTGGAAACCGCGCTGGCTGCGGCCCTGACCGGCAAGATCACCGACCCCAGGAAGCTCGGAAAGGCCCCGAAGATAGACCTTCCCGGGGGCTTCCTCATCAACGACAACATGATCGTGACACCGCCTGAGGATGGGAGCAAGGTAGAGGTGCTCCGCGGACCCAATATAAAGCCCCTCCCCAAAGCAGAGCCGCTTCCGGATAAGATAGAGGGTACGGTGCTGCTCAAGGTGGAAGACAACATAACGACGGACCATATAATGCCGGCGGGCGCAAAGATCCTTCCCCTCAGATCCAATATACCGGCTATATCCGAGCATGTCTTCGAGGTCGTGGATCCCACCTTCCCGAGCCGTGCCAAGCAAGAAGGGGGCGGCTTCATCGTCGGCGGGGACAATTACGGCCAGGGTTCGAGCAGGGAACATGCCGCCCTCGCTCCCATGTATCTCGGGATCAAGTGGGTGCTTGCCAAGTCGTTCGCGAGGATACACAAGGCCAATCTCGTGAATTTCGGCATCATCCCGCTCACGTTCGCCAACTCGTCGGATTACGGCAAAATCGAAAGCGGTGACGGCATTCGCGTGGAGAACGTGCGCGGGAGCATCGAGAAGGATGAGCCCCTGACACTCATAAACGAGACTAAGGGCACCGAGATAAAGGCCGAGTACGATCTATCCGAGCGTCAACGGCAAACCCTCTTGGATGGCGGCCTGCTCAATCATGTGAAGAAAGCCGTCTCGTAGGGTAAGGGGCAAGGCGACACCGTGGTAGCGTCGGGTTTCCATGCCCGACGCTAGGAGCAGTTGCCGCCCATGAGCGTCGTCGGGCGCGGAGACCCGACGCTACAGAACCGCTGCTACGGCTTGGCCGGGGATTTCCTCTTCGGGCGTGCTTTCGGCTTTCCCGAGCTGGTCGTCTTTCCGCGCGAACCGCGTGCTTGGGCGACACCACGGCCTTCCCGGACCCGCCCTGTGAGCTCTCCCTTTATCAGGAGCTCGGGCGGTTCGATCACGACCCTGGTCCCGGGCGGTACGCTCCGGGTGATCCAGACATTTCCGCCTATGGTCGAGCCCTTACCGATGACCGTGTCTCCGCCAAGGACCGTGGCCCCGGCATAGATGGTCACATTGTCTTCGATCGTCGGATGGCGCTTGATACCCCTCAGGAGATTGCCGCGGTCGTCCTTCGGGAAGCTGAGCGCACCCAGGGTGACACCCTGGTAGATCTTGACGTTGTTGCCTACGACGGTCGTCTCGCCCACGACCACTCCGGTCCCGTGATCTATGAAGAAGTTCTTGCCGATCCGGGCACCCGGATGGATGTCTATCCCGGTCACCGTATGTGCCGATTCCGACATGATCCGGGGCAGCAAAGGAACACCCAGGTCATAGAGCTCGCGAGCGATCCTGTGAACCATGATGGCCCTTATACAGGGGTAACTGAATATCACCTCATCGAAACTCTTGGCGGCTGGGTCCCCGTCCAGAGCGGCCTGCACGTCACCCTCCAATATCCTGCGTATGTGGGGAATGCGGCGCATAAGTACCAGCGCTTGCTCTTCACCGCGGACCTTGCAGTTGTCGCACAGCTCATGCAAGCCCTCGCATTCGTGTCTCAGGCTCTTGGCTACCTGGATGGACAATACGTCGAAAAGCTGCGACATCATCACATGGAGATGTGATTCCAGCTCCCAATCCGGTATATTCTGCTTCCCGAAATAGCCTATGAATAGGACCTTCTGGAACAGATTCAGGATCTCTCTCACAGACTCATCGGAAGGAACAGCATACTTGCTCGCACACCTGAAGAAGGCGCTGCCCCGGCAAAGCCTGGCCAGCTTCCTTGAAATGGCACCGATCTCCTGCTTCCGTTCCATCCGGATCACCTCCTATGTGAAACGCCTATTCCTGCTTCAGTTTACCGGGCCGCCATTTCCGCGGCGGCCGCTTCTGCTCACTCGCCGATCTGATACACTCTGCTACCTGCTCCATCAGGCCCAAACACCTAACATCTCTGTTGCGAATACTTATCACTTTCATCTTGGCCTCGAGGCGTTTCTCGGGAGAGTCTTCGACCATGACCCATCCCCACGGGCTATCATAGACATCCCGACCCATCTCCCGGAGACTTGGCGCCAACCCCTCCCGATCGGGCAGACCGAAGACCAGCGCATTGCTCCTGTCTGCATACTCGACGACGGCACGCGGGTCCGCCAGGGTGTCGGGTATCTCATGCCGGAAGAGACGCCTCAGTTCGGCGGCATCGCCCGCGATCCGGTTGAAACCGATGACCAACTCGTCGTGCAGTGACGCCTGCTGCTGGGAGAGGACTCCTCTCAGGATGGCCCCAAACTCAGACCCGTGCATCCGGTCATGCTCGAGCAGTCCCACCATCGCATCGACCCGCCAGAGCAGGCCGAAGTTGAGCACGTCTCGATCCGGGTGCCTGATGACGATATCCGCCTGCTCCACGTCCCATGCCAGGATATCGTAGGCCGGCACCCCATACCGCGCCTCATGCGGCCCGGGTCCGGCCATATAACGCGCTTCGCCCTCGTGCAGTCCGTAGACAAGCGTCCCCCCTCGTAGAAGTCCGATCCCCTGGGTCGCCATGCCCCCATAAAAGTCCGCCGTCATCACGGAATCATCCGCAGCCTCGCCCAGTACGAACACCGGATTCTTCGCCCAGCCTGCCGGACTCACTGTCGGCCCGTCCCAGGTTTCCGGTATAGGCACACTATAGGCCCGCTTTCGCTCGAAGGCCCCTTGGACCTTGAACCGGTCTCGCTCATAGTCGTAACCCGTGATGACATTGAATCCGTGATAGGCATCGACCTTGGGAAGCGGGGAGACGAGTGGACGGCCGGAATCGATCTCACGCTTGACGATCTGCCTGAGCTCGTCCCCGGTAAGACCGGTTTCCCAATGAGCGTCGGGGAATCCACTCCGCACCGCGACTGTACGCAGCAAATCGAATGGACAGGCATCTCTCAGGGGCTCAAAGGCCTCGGTTGAGTCGTACACAACCCTGAATACAGCGCCCGAAACGCCGACAAGTTTCGCATACGTCCCGGAAATACCCTGCGTCGTGAGCACCGAATGCAGGGCATGGAGAGCCATGGAGCCGGACAGGTGGTCAATGGGGTAGGATCTCACGTTGGTTATGATGTTTGCCTCCATGATCTCGCCTTCCGCTTCCGTCTGGCCGCGACACACCCCACAGAGGGTACCGCTCAGGATTAGCGCTACGGGCCATATAAGAAGCCGCGACACCTTAACGAAATCCGCCATATTCCCCTCCATTCACTGTTAGGCAAGTACCTTAAGATACTAAAGAAAATCTTGACAGGATTTCTACTCCTAATATACTCGTCTCCGAGGTCCAACGAAACCATATGAAGGGAGGTGAGTACATGGCAGTCCGCAAGGCCAAGAAGAAGGTGACCAGGAAAAAGGCCACCAAGAAGAAGGTGACCAAGAAAAAGGCCACCAAGAAGAAGGTGACCAAGAAAAAGGCCACCAGGAAGAAGGTGACCAAGAAAAAGGCCACCAAGAAGAAGGTGACCAAGAAAAAGGCCACCAAGAAGAGCGCAAAGAAGAAACCCGCTCGGAAAAAGCCGGCGAAGCGATCGGTCGCAAAGGCCAAGCCGAGAAGCAAGCCTAAGCCTAAGTACACATGCGTGCTCTGTGGTGTAGAGGTGAGTATCACCGAGGAAGGCCTTGGTATCAGCAGGCTTATGTGCTGCGGCCACCCGATGCGCAAGAGATAAGATTCAAGACCACCGTATTTAATGTACCATTGCCCAGTCAGGGGTTTTTCTATCCTATAATGGCCCCCCGAGCGTGATACTTGGCCCTTGTCCCAAGAGAGCGCGATTACTTCAGATCATGCAGAAAAACGTAATCCTGATCCTTGCGGGCCCGATGGCAGGTGATGCAGCCTTGGACCTTGCCCTCTGCCTGGACCGACCCGTCCACCCCGTACATCGCCCAGAACCAATCCCCATCATCGGGGTTATAGGCTTTGACCTTGTACATGATGGTGAGCGCGGCAAGCGTGGTATCAAGCATATAGTTCTCCTTAACTAAAAGAGAACCATAAGGATAGGCGTCACCTGAAGCCGTCAGAACCACGTCGTCGGCATAGTTCTTGATGAAGGCCCCATGCGGGGCTTGGCCTTTGATGAGGCCGCCCGCATCCTCCCAGAAAGACCAGTCGGTGTATGGCATATCCTGTGTGAACATAGTGTAAAGGTCGGATGCATTAACGGTCTCGGCGGTGAAGGCTGCTTCCTCTTCCTGCTCGGCGCAGCCCAGGATCGCAAGGACCATGAGGCCGCAGACAAGTCCCGAGATACAGTACTTCATGCTATCAACCCCCTTTGTCGGTCAAGATAGAATGCCCCACGGGCAAGCCTGTGGTACCTGTATCCGCCACAGGATGTGCCCATTAAATTACATCCGCCGAAGCACCTTCTTACGCATTCAATCATGGGCAAACCCATGGTCCTCTGCGCAAGTGGACACACCAGCACTGCGCTGATGTTAGCACCACGGCGGACTGCGTCAAGCAAAAATACCTTGCAATCGGGTATCCTTGCCCTATGCTTCTTCAGGTGAACAGTCCGGAAGGAGGACCCGCGCCACATGTGGATAGAACAGACCCGGGATTGGCTCGAAGAGATCAAGCACTACAATTCACACATCATGAAGTTGAGGCAACGGAAAGCCTGCCTTCTCGTTATCGACATGCAAAACGAATTCCTTGCCGAGGATGGGGCAGTCTTCTTCCATTATGCCGAGGCGATAGTCCCCAACATTAAGCGCCTGCTCGGTGCCTTCAGAGCGGCCTCGCTCCCGGTCGTCTTCACGGGTCACATGCATGAGGATCCCGCAGTGGACGGCGGGATGACCGCCGAATGGTGGCCGGACATAAAGCAGGGAAAGAGTCTGATCAAGGGGACCAAAGGCGTGGAGATCGTCAGAGCCCTCAAACCGCGGAAGACCGAGCGCATCATATGGAAACACCGGTACAGTGCCTTCTATAACACCGATCTGGAGCTGATCCTGAGAGGCATGGAGGTTACCGACCTGGTTATCGCGGGGGTCCTGACCAATTGCTGCTGTGAATCCACGGCCCGGGACGGGTTCTTCCGTGATTTCAGGATATTCTTCCTCGCGGATGCCACGGCGGCCTCCGAGCCGGAGTTCCATGTGGCGAGCCTCAGGAATCTGGCCTATGCCTTCGCCTACGTGACAACGACCGAAGACATCCTCGGCCAGCTGTCCTGACGGACGCTACTCTGACACCAGATGTTTTTCAACGGCCTGGTGACCCCTTTTATGAATAATGCGGGTTAGCCCGGATTATTCACAAGCCCTCTGCTGCGGCGTCGCATATGCCAGCGCTGACGGCGTCATCCTCGCTCGCCGATCCTCAGCGTATCTTTCAATACGCCTCCGGTCGGCTCACTTGGCTCCCTTGCCATCACTGCATGTCCGGCGCCTCGCCACGAGGTTTATGAATAATGCGGGCTAGGCCTCGGGCTTGGTCGGGCCTGTCTTGCGTTTGGTCCTGCCCGGTCGCTTCTTCTTCTGACGGGTCTTGCCGGTGCTTCCTCTCCAGATCTTGCCTCGCTTGGTTCGTCGATCACCTCGTCCCATACTTCTTACCTCCCATATAGATGCAGTCCTCGATCTTAGCCAGACCTCTTACGATATCCTCTGCGAACGCCCTACAGGTGGGTGCACCGCAGCAGCCGCAGTCGATCTTGGGCAGTGAGTTATAGATACTGTACTTGCGCTTCTTCTTCTCTATCGCTCCAGCCAGGTCGGGGTCCAGGGGCCTCAAGGGCCTCGGGGCCAGACTCCGCTCTAGTGAATAATACCCACTTCTGTACCTTTCCACAACCTTTTGCCTGTCCACCTCCGGCCTGCTCCCATACTTGCGCAGCAGATTCATCATGCTGTTCCTTGCCACATAGAGGTTCTCCACCACCAGCGACCCCCCTATGCAGCCGCCCAGGCAGGAGGAGGCCTCGACAAACTCGACGTCCCGGAGCCTCCCGGTTTCGATATCATCCAGAATCTGAGTCACATCGCTCAGCCCCGATACGCTTATGGATTGCTCCGAGCCTATAAGGGCCGTCATCTCGCCCAGCATCGACCATCCCGCGCCGTACCGGTAGGTCTCGGATATTTCGGGTTCGATATCCTCATCCTTGATATCGCCGACCGCCGAAAACAGTGGGCCGAAGACATCGGCTATGGATACGGCCCCATCGATCCACGATCGCTCTTTCTCGGCGGGCTGTCTGATCGAGACCATCTTGGCAGGGCAGGTGGTTATGTAGATGACTCCGATGTCTTTCTCGTCCGCATCAAGCACCCTCGACAGTCTTTGCTTCACCTCGCGGGCAGCCATCTCACGAGGCACCTCCACAGGAATCACAAGCTCGGTGAGATCGGGATACTTCACCTGGATGAGCCTTACCACCGCGGGACAGAATGACGAGATGAGCGGATGCCTCCCCCGGTATTCGGCCAGGAAGATCTCGGTGGCGATGCTGACTTCCTGGCAGGTCTCCGAGACATCACAGACATAGTCGAAGCCTATCGCCTTCAGACCCTGGACCACTTTGCGCGGGTCCACTTCCGGCCTGAACTGGGAGTAAAGGACAGGCGACGGCAGGGCCACTTTGTACTTAAAGTCAAACGAGCCGGTAAAGGGATCGGTCAGGGGTATTATCGCCCCCGACGGGCACACCCTTATGCACTCGCCGCAGTCCACGCAGAGCTCTTCGATAAGATGCGCCTTGTCATCCTTAACGCGGATCGCCTGGGTGGGACAGGCACGCATACACTTGCGCCTGCCGTCACACTTGTCGGCCTCAATCCTTATCGGATGATAGTACTTATCCATCTGCCTGGTCGGTCCTTATAAAGATACCCAGCTTCGTCCCCTTGCCCACCTCGGAGGCGAGCTTCAGATCGTCCGCGTTCTTCTTTATGTTGGGCAACCCCATACCGGCGCCGAAACCCATCTCGCGCATCTCGGCCGTCGCGGTGGAATAACCTTCCTGCATGGCCATTTCTATGTCCGCGATGCCCGGGCCCTCGTCCTCGAATTCTATCTCTATGGTGCCCGGTGTCGCGGAGAGCCTCACCACGGCCTGGATGGCGTACATCACCACGTTCATCTCGGCTTCGTAGGAGGCGATCGCAGCTCTTCGTATTACCG
>JALGWN010000013.1 GCA_025774115.1 bacterium | reverse complement strand
GGCAGAAACCCCTCAAAAACAAACCTGGGGTCGTCCATACCTGAGACCGAAAGCGCTGCTACAACCGCACTTGCTCCGGGAACGGGCACGACCGTAAACCCTGCGTTCATTGCAGCCTCCACCAGGCGCCGCCCCGGGTCGGACACCCCGGGCGTCCCGGCTTCGGCAACCAGAGCGACTGCTCTGCCTGCCTCAAGCGCCTCCAATACCTGCGGAGCCACCCGCATAGCATTCTCCTCACGGTAGCTTAGGACTTTGGTTTGGATGCAATAATGCTTGAGTAGGTTTCTCGTTTTCCTCACATGCTCCGATACCACAAGATCTACGCCTGAGAGAACGTCGACAGCTCGGAAGGTGATATCCTTGAGATTCCCAATCGGGGTTGCGACTACATAAAGAACGTTATTTTGCTCGTGAGACATCTGAGTACGGCGCGCCTACCCGCTATGCTGGTCAAGCATGAGATGCTCTAGAAGTCTTTCCTGCTGCTCGGACAGCTCCTTTGCAGCCACGAAGTCGCCCTTCTCAAGGGCGGCCTGCATCTTTCTGTCTATTCCTTCGATCTTTCGGGCCAGCGACCGATCGGGTCTGCCGTTGGCCTTAATCTGTCTCGAAGCCTTGACGACCTTAGCATTAGCCATGCCGGTTTGTTGATACCCCCTTTCCGCCTACCTGGTTCGTTTCCAGTCTATGACCTCCACCGCTCTCGTGCTGCCGTCACGGAATGGACTGACCACCAGGCTTAGTTTCTCCTCAGAGAGCCAATCCTGCCGAGATGCGAGAGCATCTCCGGTCAACACGATCTCACCCATCTTCAAGGCCCCATCAATCTCTTTAAGCACACTAGGCTGCAAAGATTCAAGGAGAAAAACCGGCCTCCGGTTCTCCTCGCCGAAAGGCTCCAGGCATAGCAGCGACCTGAGCCCCGCCGGTGTCAGCTCATCATGACCGAGTTTACTGTCTATGATGACCCTCTTCCGGATCGCCGAGGGATCGACTTTGTCCTCGAGATAAGCAGCAAGTTTCTCGCTGAGCTCAGCGATCTTCGATTCCTCTATCGAGAAACCTGCGGCCTGCTTGTGTCCCCCGTAATCTATGAAGTAGTCCTTATGGGCCCGCAGCGCATCGACCAGATCCACACCTTTGGGACCTCTGGCTTCCCCGTGTCCGATCCCTCCCTTTTTAGATATCAGGATCACCGGCTTGTAGAGCCGCTCGGCGAGTCTCGAGGTGCAATACCCGACCGTCTTGTTCGGAAGGTGGCCCACCGCTGCGACCAGCGCCCGGGGCGATTCCAGATCCCGCCCCGACAACTGCCCCCTAACCCTGTCCAGGGCCCGACGCGCTTTCTCACGCCTGTGCTCCGATTCCATAACGAGCGAAGTTATCATCTCCTCGGCATCGTCAGGTTCCTCGGAGAGAAGCAGCTCACACCCCAGATTCCCCCCCTCATGCGACCGCGAGGCACCTATGATCGGTGCAAGCTTGGAGAGAACCTCTGTTATAGTGGAACCCTCATCGACCCAGATGTGAGACCTCAATGCGGCGAAAGAAACCAACCGCTTATTGAGAACCTCCTTGATTCCCTGGGAAACGATGATCCGGTTCTCCTTCCTCAGCGGAACGCGATCTGCGAAACTGCCCAGTGCGGCCATTCCCAACATGCCGTCCAGCGAGGGCGGGCTCCCAATTCTGCGGTATCGTTCGGCGAAAGCCTCCATGAACCTGAAAGCGACCCCACACCCGGCAAGTTCCCTGAACCCGTACCCGGAGTCCTTGCGTTTGGCATTGATGATCCCAATGGCTTCCGGCAGCTCGTCAGGTGGTTCATGATGATCGGTCACGATGGTATCGATCCCGAGGGAGCCGGCGTAAGCGACACCGCCGGCGTTACTCACCCCGCAGTCCACGGTGATGATCAAGGACACACCTATCTTCTTGAATCTGTCGACTATCTTGTGAGAAAGACCGATCCCTTCGGTGGGGGAATCGGGAATATAGTATGAGACGTCCGCACCCACCTCCCTGAGCGAACCGAAGACGATGGTCGAAGCCGTTATACCGTCCACGTCGTCATGGCCGATGACCATGATGTGATCGTCATTGGTCACGGCATCGACCAGGCGCTCAAGGGCGGGTTCGATATCGGGAAGCGTCATCGGATCGGAGAGGTTATCCACGCTGGGATCCAGAAAACTCCTGGCTTCGGTCTCGTCGGCGATCCCCCGCGCTGCGAGCACCCTTGCCGTTATTCTCGAAATACCCAGACCGTACTCGAGACGTTTGACTGTCGATTCATCCGCGGAGACAACTTCCCATTTGGCTTTAGTCATATCACAATCGAATCAGGATTTCGCAAACACCTTTTCAAAAACCGACACCGATTTCTCGATATCATCATCATCGATATCGAGATGGGTTACCACCCTTATCGTCGTGCGCCCGAAGGGTACCACAAGGACGCCTTTTTGCTCAAGCAGTAAAATGCACTCATCCACGGTGAGACCAGACTCCGAGACATCGACCACGATTATGTTCGACTGGACGGTCTCCAGGTCAACCCGAATGGTGTCTATTCGCGAGAGCGCTTCCGCAAGCCTCCTCGCTCTCACATGGTCTTCCGCAAGCCGCTCGATGTTATGCCTTAGCGCATATACCCCCGCCGCCGCTATGATGCCGGCCTGCCTCATGCCCCCGCCCAGAAGCTTACGGTACCTGTGAGCCAGGCGAATGAACTCGGTGTCCCCCACAAGCATGGACCCTATCGGTGCGCCCAGTCCCTTGGAAAGACAGAACATCACCGAATCGCAGGTTGCGCAGTACTCCCTCGCGTCTATCCCCGACACCACGGCGGCATTGAAGATCCTCGCACCGTCCAGATGTGACCTGAGTCCCCGCCTTAGTGTGAACTCACGAATATCGCGCATCCTATCCAGGGGAAAGACGATTCCACCCTTGCGATTGTGAGTGTTCTCGAGGCAGACCAGTCTCGTCACTGGCTCGTGCACATCATCGGGTCTTATGGCTTCGTCTATGTCGGAGACCGAGAATATGCCCCGCTCCGTCTTGATCGGTGCAAGCTGGACTCCGGAAAGAACCGCCGGTCCTGCTGTTTCATAGTTGTAGATATGGGAATCGAATTCGATGATCGCCTCATCCCCGCGCCGGGTATGGGCCAGTATGGCGACCTCGTTTCCCATCGATCCACTCGGCACAAACAGCCCGGCCTCCTTCCCCGTCAGCTCCGCGGCCAGGGCCTCGAGCTCCTTAACGGTGGGGTCATCCCCGAAGACGTCGTCTCCCACAACAGCGTCCGCAATGGCCGCCCGCATCTCGGGTGTCGGCCTTGTGACAGTGTCGCTTCTAAGATCGACCGGATCGTGTGGCATAGCATCTCCTTGGTCGGCAATCCAAACACAGGCAGTATAATTACCGCGCCCCCGTATGTCAACGCACAGGCGGTGTCAGGCTTGCATAATTGCATTTCCTTCGGAAGTGCAATTATGCAAGCCTGACACCGCCTGTTATGAGACGACTGGAGGCTAGCCGACGAGGCGGCGGTTGGCACCGACGCGCCTTGTGACCCCGATGCGATCCAGATGCTCGAGCAGAGGCACCGCATACTTCCGTGTCGTGCCCAGCACACCCTTAAGATCGCTCGCCGTTGCCTCTCCGTGCTCCCTGAGGTACTCGGTTATGGCGACCCCGGCAGCCTCGATTGCCGTTGCATGCATTACGAGTCCGGGCTCTAGGCGGACCACCTCCCCGTCCCCTACGAGAAGCGCGATCACCTTGCGTACGGTTTCCGGCTTGAGGTCGCTTTGCTTCTCAATGTTCTTCTCCGAAGGCGGTTGGAAAGGTTCTTTCTTAAGCATTGCGATAATGAGCGCACGCGCCTTCGCTTCCTCCGGCGTAAGCTCCACCTCCCCGGTCCCCACCCTCACATTACCTTTCTTCGCAAAGAGCCGACCCCGGCTTTCCATCCTGTCGAGCAACCAGTTTGTAAGCGGCATCTCCACCGAACCCAGGCGCTCCCTGAGCTCCTCCTTTGGCATACCCCAGGCCAGCCGCTCGACGGCCTGAAAGCGCCCAAGAATGGCCTCGATCTTCTTTTCCAGCCGCTCGACGGCGTCGATGTGGATATACAGCCCGGAGGAGGGTTCCAGGACACGGCCGGTATCGATCAGGCGGCCAATGAGCGTGTCCAGTTCGGTGGTACCGCAATTCACCCTTAGCCGAATGGCGGCCTTCCTTAGACCAAGATCCGCTTCCTCGAAGTATGCCTCCACGATCCGCTCGCCATCGGCAATCTCTAGGAGGTGAAGCCGCTCGGTCGTGCGTTCGTCATGCATTTTGTGTTTCGGCGCAAGGGGATCGAGCACCGTCCCCCCACCTATAGTCCTCATCGGCGAGTAGGTGCGAAGTACAAAACGATCCCCCAGCCCGGCCACGACGGGCGTTTCCAGCCTCACCTGGGCGAATCCCGAACCGCCGGGTTCGAGCCTGTCGCCTTCAAGAGAATAGACCCTCCCCATCGCCTCGCTCGAGCCGAGATGAAATCTTATCCTCGATCCCATCTTGAGATCCCTGGGCGAGGTCGCCAGGAGACGGAGTTTCGTCTCCAACCTCGTGGTCGCCGGGAAATCCCCCGGAGAGACGATGGAATAACCGCGCTCGATCCCGCTCTTCTCGACACCGTGAAGACCCAGTGCGGTACGTTGACCGGCAATGGCCGCGTCCACCTCATGCCCGTGAACCTCCACACTCCGTACTCTCACGGTCTTCTCCCCGGGGAGGACCTGGAGGCGGTCTTCCCTCCGGACCGCGCCCGACCAGAGCGTCCCGGTAACCACCGTTCCGCGGCCTGTCATCGTGAAGACCCGATCGACGGGAAGCCTGACCGCACTGCCGATCTTCCTCGCCCGTATCTTGCCGGCCACATCGGCCAGGGCCTTTCGAACCTCCTCCACACCACAACCGGTCTTCACCGAGGTGGGGATAATCGGGGAGCCCTCAAACCATGTATCCTTTATCATCCCCTCCACCTCATCGCGCACCAGGTCGGCCATCTCAAGCTCGGCCAGGTCGCTCTTGGTCAAGGCGAAGACCGCGTGTCTTACGTCGAGCAAGGAGACGATATCGAAATGCTCGCGCGTCTGGGGCATAATACCCTCATCGCAGGCAACCACGAAGAGAACCAGATCGATCCCACCGACGCCTGCAAGCATGTTCTTGACGAAACGCTCGTGGCCGGGGACGTCAACGATGCCCATGGTGAGGCCGCCGGGCAAGTCCATGTGGGCGAATCCCAGGTCGATGGATATACCTCGGGACTTCTCTTCCTGCAACCTATCGGTATCGATACCCGTAAGGGCGATTATCAGGGCGGTCTTACCATGATCGATATGACCGGCAGTACCGAGAATCACCCTGCCCGATGTTTGATCGATTCCGCTATTCGCCGACACTCTGTCGCCCCGCTGCCTTCCGGCCCTCACTCCGGTACGCGCTCTATATCGGCCCCGAGGTCTCTGAGCTTCCGTTCGATAGCCTCGTACCCCCGGTCTATGTGATAGACCCGTGAAATATGGGTTTCACCCTCCGCCACAAGGCCCGCCAGAATGAGGGCCGCACTGGCCCTGAGATCGGTGGCCATTACCGGGGCACCGCTCAGCCCCCTCACGTAGCCCACATGGGCGGTATTGCCCTCGATCTTTATGTTCGCCCCGAGCCTTCTCAGCTCCGGTACATGGGTGAAGCGATCTTTGAATACCGTCTCGCTTATGACGCATGTCCCCCGCGCAATCGACATCAGGGCCATATACTGGGCCTGCATGTCGGTGGGGAAACCCGGGTAGGGAGAGGTGACGACATCCACCGAGTCTATTCTTCGTTTGCCTCGCACTCGGAGCTGGTTCTTCCGGGCCTCTACCTTGATGCCGCTCTGGGCGAACCTCCGGGAGAGGGACTCTACATGCTCCGGCACGCAGTCATCGATGACCACGTTACCTGCGGTTATCGCACCGGCTGCCATAAAGGTGCCGGTCTCTATCCTGTCCGGTATTATCCTGACCTTCGCAGGCGAAAGCCGCCGCACTCCCTCTATCTCAATGGTCTCCGTCCCGGCACCGCTCACCTTTCCTCCCATCAGGTTGATGAAGTCGGCGAGAGCGGTTATCTCCGGCTCCCTGGCGGCATTCATTATGACCGTCTTTCCCGAGGCCAGGCCGGCTGCCATCATGGTATTACCGGTCGCCCCTACGCTGGGCATGGAATACCTGATCGTGCTGCCACGGAGGCCGGCCGCATGCCCTATGATGTAGCCGTGGTCTATGTCGATCTTCGCTCCCAGCTCCTGCATGGACCTTATATGGAGGTCCACCGGCCTCGGCCCCCAGGCGCAGCCTCCGGGAAGCGAGACCTTGGCTCCGCCCTGGGATGCCAGCAGCGGACCGAGCACATAGATCGAGGCGCGCATGGTCTTGACCAGATCGTAAGGAGCTTCATTGGAATCCACACCCGAGGTGTCGATAGACAGCGTGTGGTCCTCGAACGTGACCCTGGCGCCCAGCCGTTCCAACACCGATTTCATGGTTGAAACATCCGCCAGGCGGGGGACATTCTCTATCACCGACTCTCCGCGAGCCAGGAGGCACGCGGTCATTACCGGAAGAACGGCGTTCTTGGCCCCTCCCACTCTCACCCGCCCCTTAAGCTTGAGCCCGCCTCTCACCACTATCTTGTCCATCTAAGACCTTCTTCCCAGAACGACTCTGTCGAGCCGCGCAAGATCCTTCACGATCTCTACCCTCGCCAGGCCGGCGTGCTCGAAGAGCGCCTTCACACGCGGCCCCTGCGTAGCACCTATCTCGAAGGCCACGAGGCCCCCTTCCTTGAGTATAGACGAAATACCCGGCAGTATGCCGTCGATGAACCGGAGGCCGTCCGGTCCGCCGTCCAGGGCGACCAGCGGTTCGAAGGCCCGTATCTCCGGTTCAAGCCCGGGGATCTCGTCTGTCTCCACGTAAGGCGGGTTACAGACCACGACATCGAAACCGGTTGCCCAACCTTGCCTGAGCGGATCCAACCTGTCACCTACCATGAGCTGCGTGACCGGCTCCACCCGGTTTAGTATAGCATTTGCCCGCGCGATTTCCACAGCATCCCGGCAGATGTCCGTGACCACCACAAGATCAGGCTTGAGATACCTGGCCAGGGAGATCCCTATGATCCCACTGCCGGTCGCTATATCCAGTATCCTCCGCACCGGTTTGCCGCCCGCCTCGACCCTCTCGATAACTGCCTCGACCAGGATCTCGGTTTCCGGCCGCGCGATGAAGACGCCCTCCCGCATCGTGAAGGGGAGCGACATGAACTCGCACTCACCAAGCAGGTACTGCAAAGGAAACCGGCCCATACGCAGCTCGACCAGACCCATTACCACCGCGGTCTCTTCCGGAGTGACTCTGCGCTGCGCCTGGCTGTATATCTCACTACGCTTAAGCCCGAGCACATGCCCTACAATCATCTCGGTCTCGACCACACTGGGGCTGATGCCGGCACTTGAAAGCCGGTATCTCACATGAAGAAGCAATACGGATAGGCTGCATTCACCCATCCCGCCCATCACATACCGGCAGCGTTGAGTCTGAGCTCGTTGTCGTGCGTGGCCAGCGATTCCACTATCTCGTCGAGATCGCCGTCCAGGACCTGGTCGAGCTTGTGCAAGGTGAGGCCGATGCGGTGATCGGTAACGCGTGTCTGGGGGAAATTATAGGTCCGGATCTTCTCGCTTCTGTCTCCGGTACCGACCTGCTGCCTGCGGTTATTGGCCCGCTCGGCGTCCTGTTCCTGACGGACCTTGTCCATAAGCCTCGATCTCAAGACCTTGAGGGCCTTAGCCCTGTTCTTGTGCTGGGATTTCTCATCCTGGCACTGGACTACTATGCCGGTGGGGATGTGCGTAACGCGGACCGCCGAATCCGTTGTGTTGACACTCTGGCCGCCGGGCCCCGACGAGCGGAAGACATCCACCCGAAGTTCCTCCGGACTGATGTCCACATCGACTTCATCGGCCTCGGGGAGTATGGCAACGGTGACCGCGGAGGTGTGAATCCTCCCTGAGGATTCGGTGACCGGCACCCTTTGTACGCGGTGCACACCGCTCTCGTACTTGAGTTTGCTGTAAACGCCCTTGCCCTCAACCAGGAAGATCACTTCCTTGAAACCTCCGACACCGGTGGGACTGGAGCCCAAGGTGTCGACCCTCCACCCCTGGCGCTCGGCGTATTTCGAATACATGCGGTAGAGATCGGACGCAAACAGGGCAGCCTCCTCACCCCCGGCCCCCGCCCTTATCTCCACGATGGTATTCTTCTCATCACTGGGATCCTTGGGCAGAAGCATCGCCTTGAGGTCCTGCTCCAATGTCTCCTTACGCTCGGAGAGGGCTTCGAGCTCCGTCTTCGCAAGCTCCACAAGCTCCTGATCGCCGGAGGAATCCAGTATCTCTTCCGCTTCCTTTATACCCTGCTCGGTCCGCCGGAGGTCCTCGGAGGCAGCAACCAGATCCTCAAGACCGCTTCGCTCTTTCGCGTACTTAAGAACCAGTTTGCGATCGGTCACCACCTTCTCGTCGGAGAGCAGGCGGGTCAGCTCTTCGTATCTCTCTCTGGCTTTATTGACTGCTTCCCACATCTCGGGAATCCACCTCCCGGCCCAACGCGTACCTGAGTGCCTCCAGGGCTACCTCGATCTGATCGTCGCTCGGCTCCCTGGTGGTGAAGCGCTGGAGGGCCAACCCCGGTGTTGTCATCACCTTCATCAGCAACCCGCCCTTCTGCTTGCCGGCGAGCTTGATGATCTCGTAGGAGAGACCCGCTATGAAGGGCAGGGCCAGCAGCCGTCTGAGCCTTTCGACAACACTTTCCGGCCTCCCCATGAAGATGAAAACGGCTATGCTCAGGATCATCACCACCAAGAGAAAACTTGTGCCGCACCTGGCATGGCGGGTCGTATGCCGCTTGACCGCCTCGACGGTCAGTTCCACACCGCTTTCCAAGGCGTTTATCGACTTATGCTCCGCCCCGTGATACTCGAACACCCGCCTCATTTCCTTCCACAGGTTTATCGCGGCAAGATAGGCGAAGAATATCCCGAGCCTCACCGCTCCGTCCACCACGTTGAAGGCGATGTCGCTCTCGGCCCCCACAAGGCCGGCGATTACAAGGGGAAGATAGAAAAAAAGCAGCAGCCCGGCACCCAGAGCGACCACCACGGTGAGCCCTGCGGAAAGGGATGACTTCCAGGTTCGTTCTTTCCTGACCTCCTTGTCATCGTCGGTCGATACCACGTCTGCCGAGTACGTCAGGGCGCTTATCCCCAGAGACAGCTGTTCGAAAAGGTTGATCGCACCTCTTATGACCGGTATCCCAAGTATTCTATGCCTCTTGGTAACGGAGACATAGGAATCCACCCTGTGTGCAATCTCGCCGTTAGGCCTGCGCACACATGTGGCCACCCGTTCGGGCGACTTCATCATGACGCCTTCGATGACCGCCTGTCCGCCTACTGCAGCTTCTTCGTGTCCCAATGCAGGTTACCTAGTTGCCCTGGTCCGCGGTCTCTTCCGTCTCTTCGGGCTTGACCTTCATCCCGTACTTGCGCCTGAAGCGCTCCACCCTACCGGCGGTATCCACAAGCTTCTGCTTGCCGGTGAAAAATGGATGGCAATTGGAGCAGATCTCCACCCGGATCTCCGGAACCGTAGATCTTGTCTCGATCACATTGCCGCATACGCAGGCTACCTTGGTCCTCACATACTTGGGATGGATCCCCTTCTTCACCGTCTCCTACCTCCTTCCGGGCACATAGAGGTGAGGGCGGCACTCACCGCCCCTCGATAGACTAGAGATATCTTAAGCTAAGCTTTCATGGAACTCAAGAAGGCCTTATTGGTCTTCACCTTGGAGATGCGCGCAACAAGAAATTCCATGGCTTCGACGGGGTTCTTATCAGCCAGGAACTTACGCAGAATCCAGACCTTGTTAAGCTCAGCCTGGTCAAGGAGTAACTCCTCTTTACGGGTGCCGGACTTAAGGAGATCGATAGCAGGGAAGATCCTGCGATCGGCGATCTTCCTGTCGAGCACGAGCTCCATGTTGCCGGTGCCTTTGAACTCCTCGAAAATAACGTCGTCCATCCGACTCCCTGTCTCGATTAGGGCCGTAGCCACAATTGTCAGGCTTCCGCCTTCCTCGATGTTCCTGGCCGCCCCGAAGAAGCGCTTGGGCCACTGGAGTGCATTGGAGTCTATACCGCCCGAGAGTATCTTGCCGCTGTGGGGAATCACTGCATTGTTCGCCCTGGCCAGCCTGGTGACACTATCGAGAAGAATCACGACATCGCGCCGGTGCTCGACAAGGCGCTTGGCCTTTTCCATGACCATGTTGGCGACCTGGATATGCCTCGATGGCGGCTCGTCGAAGGTAGAGCTTATGACCTCACCCTTCACGCTCCTCTCCATGTCCGTCACCTCTTCAGGCCGTTCGTCGATCAACAGGACCATCAGCTCGATCTCGGGATGATTGGTGGTGATCGCATTCGCAATGCTCTGGAGCAACATGGTTTTCCCGGCACGAGGGGGCGATACGATCAGGCCGCGTTGGCCCATTCCCATCGGGATGAAGAGATTGGCGACCCTGGTCGATAACTCCTTTGGGTTCCACTCCAGGATTATCCTCTCATCCGGATAGAGCGGGGTGAGGTTGTCGAATAGAATCCGCTCCTTGGCCACCTCCGGGTTCTCGAGATTGACGGCCTCTACCCTGAGAAGCGCGAAATACCTTTCGTTATCCTTGGGAGGACGAACCTGGCCGGAAACGGTGTCTCCGGTCCTGAGATCGAACTTCTTTATCTGCGATGGGGAGACATAGATGTCGTCGGGACCGGGAAGGTAACTGTAGTCGGCCGATCGCAAGAAGCCGTAACCGTCGTCGAGTATCTCCAGAACACCCTGCGCGAATATCAGCCCGTTCTTTTCGGTCTGCGCGGCCAGGATCTTGAAGATCAGCTCCTGCTTTCGCAGACTGCCCGTGCCCTCTATCTCCAGCTCTTTGGCGGCCTTGTGCAGCTCGGAAATGGTCTTCGTTTTCATCTCTGCAATGTCCATCGTCCTCCACCTCTGAAAATGCGGAGCCTCTGCTCCGGTTTACTGCAGACAGTTCGACACACTAAAAGTAGGTTTCTTGGTGAGCCGTCCATTCGATAAATCTAGCCCTGTTTACTCCCGGCAATCGCCTGACGTCTTGGCTTACCAGCCGGATTGAGGCTTTGCCCTAGGGTCGGATTTCAATTACGGAACAACACAACGGGAATGTGTGATCCAGACTTCAGTATTATGCTAAGCAACCTCTTGGAGGTTGTCAAGTCAATACGGAGTTACTCTTCCGATAGCTCATTGGCCTTCTCGTACTCCTTGATGGCCTCGTTCTTCATGTCCATCTTGCTGTAGATTCGTCCCAGCAGCTCATGCAGCTCGGCGCTTTTCTCTATCTCCAGCAGCCGCTCGGTTGTGGCCCTCGCGGCATCGTACTCTTCCAGCCTCAGGTGAGCAATGGCAAGATTGTACATGGCATCACGATAGAGCTCCATGTCGGTGTCTTTGGATAACGCTGCAGACTTCTGAAACGCCATAGTGGCCTCGCTGAGCTGCTCCAGGCCGAAGTAGGATGCGCCTATCTGATATTGGAGCGCGGGATCGTCACCCCTTGTTTCGGCAGCCTGCGTATAGAACTCGAGGGATTTCTCGTAGTTCCCCTCGTTGAAGTACATATCCGCCAGGGCGAACTTGCCGTTTACATCCTCCGGATCCAGCTCCACCACTTTGGCAAAGGCCTCGCGGGCCTTGGTATACTCCTTCATCGTCTGATAGGTGATACCCAGATTCTCCCAGGCTTCTATCGAAGTCGCGTCCATCCTCACCGCTTCCCGGAAGGAGGCCAGGGCTCTGTCGTCGTCCTTGAGCATCGAATAGGCCACACCCAGGTTGACGTGGCCTTTGGCAAAGGTAGGTTCGACGGCCACCGCCTTCTTAAAGTACTCCACCGCCTCATCGTGGTTCTTGGTGGAGTTCTGGGTGATACCCTTGTTGTAGTTGGCTACGAAGAAGCTGTGCTGATTGCCGTATACCAGGTCCTTCTTATCCGCCGGAGCTATCTCCTGCGCCTGGACGAACAACTTCTCGGCTTCAGCATACTTCTCCTGCTGGGCCAACGCCAGAGCCAGATAGAGATGGGCTTCCCAGTTCTGGGGCTGCTCGTCGATGGCCTGTCTGAACATCTGCTCGGCCTTGACATAGTCTTTGTTCTTCTCGTAGTAGACCTTGCCGCTTCGGAAGGCGGTCGAACCTCCGCAACCGACGGCGAACAGCAGACCCAGCACAAGAGCGGTCTTCAGTATCCTCATCGCATCCTCCTTGGGAAACAATGTCGTTCGCACACATATTATGGTAATAAACTGAGCGCTGTCAAGATAACAAAAGCACCCGGCCGCGGCAACGGCAAACTCATATCATGACCTGAGGATCCACATCAACATTGATCCGCACCCGCTCGGGCAGGTCGCCCTCCGGGAGCGTCCGCAGGACTTTTCTTACCAGCCCCGAGATATTCGCCCCGGCGTCACCCTTTATCATAAGATGCCACCTGTAGACGTTCTTGATCTTCGAAAGCGGCGCCCTCGAGGGCCCCACGACATCGATCTTTCCCCCAGCCTTCTCGCCCAAGCGAGATGCCGTCCGCGCGACGGCCCGGGCCGCGCTTTCGGCGGACGCATACCGGGGGGCCTCCACTACGATTCTCACAAGACGTGCAAACGGCGGGTAGCGCAATTCCTGCCGCATCGCGGTCTCTTCCACATAGAATCCCTTGAAGTCATGACCGGTCACATAGGCCAGCGAATGGTGTTCCGGGTTGAAGGTCTGGATCACGACCTTTCCGGGAATATCCCCCCGTCCCGCCCGCCCGGCGACCTGGGTCAGGATCTGGAAAGTCCGCTCCCCCGCCCGGAAATCCGGAAGATTCATCGAGACATCCGCATTGACCACCACCACCAATCCCACCCGCTTAAAATCATGTCCCTTGGCAATCATCTGGGTTCCCACGAGAAACCGCACGGTCCCCTCGGAAAAGTCACTGAGCAAGGTCTCGGCGGATCCCTTCCTGCGGGTGGCATCCCGGTCGAAGCGCGCGCATGTGACCTCAGGGAAATGCTCCGCCACATAGTCCTCGACCCTCTGGGTCCCGTGCCCTATATAGAGGATGTTGGCGCTTCCACACTTGGGGCAGACCTCGAAACCCCTCTCGGTATACCCGCAGTAATGGCATCTGAGGTCCTTCCGCCCACTGTGATAGGTGAGAGAGACGTAGCAGAAGCGGCATCTGGGGACCAGCCCGCAGTCACGGCACTGCACGTAGTTGGAAAAGCCTCTGCGATTCAAGAAAAGGAGGACCTGCTCTTCCCGGCCGACCGACTGTCTGACCGCTTCTTCCGCCTCCTTGGAGAAAGAGTCCGAAGCCCCGCCCGAACGCATATCCACCACCCGCACCTCGGGCAGGGTGCCTCCGGATATCCTCTCGGGGAGCTCATAGAGTCCGTACTTACCCTCAAGCGCCTTGTGGTAGCTCTCGATCGTGGGAGTCGCACTTCCCAGCACCACAACCGCTCCGGCCCCCTTCGCCCTTACTATGGCAACGTCGCGCGCGTTATAGCGCGGAGACTCCTGCTGCTTATAGGAGGTATCGTGTTCCTCGTCCACCACGACAATGCCGAGGTTCTCGACCGGTGCAAAAACCGCCGATCGCGCTCCGACCACCACATCGACCTCGCCGTCCAGTATCCGCTGCCAGGTGATATAGCGCTGGGCCTTGGTCAGACGGCTGTGGAGCAGCGCGCACCTGTCGCCGAAACGCTCGCTTACCCGCGCCATGATCTGGGGGGTGAGACCTATCTCCGGGACCAGGTAGATCGCCCGCTTGCCGCTCTTTATCGCCCGGTCCATAAGGCGCAGGTATACCTCGGTCTTACCACTGCCGGTCACGCCGAGTAGGAGTGAGACCCCGAAGGAGTCCCGGTCCAGGTCCGGACCGATCCCGTCAAGGGCCGCCTGCTGGGAAGGCGTAAGCACGGGCCGGGAGGCCTCCGCAAGCCCGCCGGACAGGTCTCCCGGCGCCTGCCCCACCCTGCCACTCCGCCTCTTTTGGGCCTCAACACGGTGAGCGATATACCCTTCCTTTTCCAGATGGTCCAGCCGGTCCCTGAGGTCACGGACGTCTATCCTGCGCCTCAAGGTGGCATAGCCGCGAGGCCGGCCGTCCGCGAGGATTTCAAGGACCTCCGCATCGGCAGGATCGGAGGCTCTAATGATCTCCATCTCGAGGTCGGTGGGCGGGGCTTTGAGGCTATACACGCGCCTGAGTCCGGCCGAGGGCGGCGACATGGCCGCGAGCACCTCACCCAGGGGGGCTATGTAGTAGTCCGATATCCACGCGGCCAGGCGTCTGAGCTGAGGCGTGATTACAGGCCTCTCGTCGGCCGCTTCCCTGATGGCTTTGAGCTTGCGCTTTCCAGGCGCTTCCCGGCCGAGCGCCACTACGACCCCGGTAAGGAGCTTGCCTCTTAAGGGGACAACCACCCTCATACCGACCTCGAGCACATCTCTCAGGTCGGCCGGCACCAGATAGGTAAGGGTACCGTCTATGGGAACGGGAACGGCTACTTCGGCCGTCAGCGCTTCAGTCACACATTGCCTCCGGGAAGCCCTCCGGTAAGTCGGAAACGATCTGATTATAAGGTGGAGCTACCGGCCGTGGCAACGGGAACTTGCAATTCCTTGGTAAGACAGAAGCATGGAACACCCCACGGGCAAGCCCGTGGTCTTCTGCGTAGGCGGATAAACCACGATGGTTTACACCCATGTGCTCAATCGCGGGGGCAAAGACGTGCAAAACCCCATGGAATCCGTGTCACGGTGAGCTCGCGGGGGTCTTATCAAGAAAACTGCTCATTGCCCGGGGCTTTGATTGAATTCATTGACAAGCCTATGAGAACATCGTTGAAGACTGCATCTTAGATTGGACGGGGTCCTATGGCATCCGGATATGCGGTTCGGTTTCCGGGCCCGGGATGCCAGTTATACGCAACAACAGCATCAGCCGGGCGGCGTATGGTATATTCTGTGACGGCTATCTGGCTAGGCTGACTCCGCTAATCGAGGGTAACACCATAACCGACTGTGGCGGTGCCGGCATTCTGGTCTACAAGAGCTCTCCCACAATCGATGGCAACGTCATCATGTACTGCATCTATTGGGGTTTAGAGTTCAATGATGGGGGTGGCAACTGCACGAGAAATGTGATCGCGTACAACGGTCATATCTCGGAGTTGGATGCTGGGGGCGTCTGGGCAGGAAGCAACACATACGGTGAGACACCGTCTCTGAATGCGGCGGGTGACCCAGAAATGGCCAATGACATATATAACAATATCGGCGTCCAGGCGTGCGCCGTGACAAATGTTGGGCTGAATGAGATGCATGCGGTCGCCAATTACTGGGGAAGGGTCTGTCCGGACTGCACATCGACTTTCAAGGGCCACATATGGTATTGGCCCTGGGTGGATTCCACGCACACTACGTTGGTTTGGAACTGCTCGCAAGGAGTTGAGCCGACAACATGGGGAAGCATCAAGGCTCTTTTCAGGTAGGCCGTGGGCTGGCGCAGAGCAGCCAACCAGCGTCCGGAGCAGATGAACCCTTCGGTGTCACTGCTCATACCCACCGTTCGGGTTCAGACAGGAATAGTAACGCTTGACAATAATAACGCGGCGCGGTACTATTGAGCTATGATAGGGTCATTTCGCGACAAAGAAGCCGAGAGAGTGTTCCACCGGGAGGCATCACGGCGGTTTCCTCCAGATGTCTACCGGGCGGCACTGCGTAAGCTTCTGATCCTGGACGCTGCCGAGTCACTGCAGGACCTGGCAGTCCCACCGGGGAACAGACTGGAGAAGCTGAAGGGCCGGCGGGATGGTCAGCACAGTATCAGGATCAATGACCAGTGGCGAGTCTGCTTCCGGTGGGAGCGAGGGGACGCCAACGAAGTGGAGATAGCTGATTACCATTAGGAGGGCTGAAATGGCAGGCAAGCATATCGCGCCGATACATCCTGGGGAGATACTCATGGAGGAGTTCCTGAGACCACTGCAGATCAGCCAGTATCGTTTGGCGAAGGACATCACGGTGCCTCCGCGGCGGGTCAACGAGATAGTGCACGGGAAGCGTGCGATTTCGGCGGACACGGCCCTGCGCCTCTCAAGATACTTCGGCACCACCGATCGTTTTTGGCTCAATCTGCAAACCGGCTATGATCTTGAGGTGCAGCGGGAGCGCTTGAAGGATCGGCTAGAGCGCGAGGTAGCTGTCCGAGGCGGAAACGGCTAGTGTACTGAACCCGAACCACCGGGTTGAGTGGGCGTTGCTTCGGCATCAAGTCACTTGCATGGGGGCAAACGCCGCGCCGCCTTGCCCCGCCGCCCAGCCCGCCCGTTAACTCAAAGAGACAGCGGCATACGAGGTGGCGACCGATATCATTAACGTAGTGGGATATCTGTACAGTCGCTCTTACAAGGCTGGGCTGCCGGCGACCTCGACGGGGGCCGGTACTTCCTTGGTAAGACAGGAGCTTATCTCCAGGAATTCCTTGGCCACCATGGGATCGAACTCACGGCCTATGCCCTCACGGATGAGGTGGACGGTCTGTTCTATGGAGTAGGCCTTTCGGTACGGCCGGTCCGAGGTCAGGGCATCGAAGAAGTCGACCACTGCGGCTATACGCGCAAGGAAGGGGATCTCCTCCTCCCCGAGGCCGTCGGGATAGCCGGACCCGTCGAAGCGTTCATGGTGGGATCTGACGACCGGTCTTGCGCCCTGGAGAAAATCGACCCGGCAGATTATATTCTCGCCTATGCCCGGGTGCTGCTTTATGACCTCATACTCTTCGGTCGTAAGGCGGCCTTTCTTGTTGAGGATCTTCCCGCTCACACCGATCTTGCCGATGTCATGGAGTGTGGCGCCGTAGCGGAGATTCCGGGTCTCCACGTCCGACACTCCAAACCTTTCCGCCAGGAGAATGGCGAACTGGGTGACCCGCTTGGAATGACCTCTGGTGTATGGGTCCTTGGCTTCGATGGCCGCCGCCAGGGCCTCGACGGTGGAGAAGTAGTTGGTCTCGAGCTGTTGCACAAGCTGCGAGTTTTCCACGGCTGCCGCCGTGACGCTTGCCACGATGGAGATAATGGCAAGCACCTGGGATGACACCGGGGCCTTTTTTCTCAGGTAGATGGTAACCAAACCCGTGTGCCTGGCGCCGGCCATAAGGGGAACCGCAACAAGCGCCTGGAAACCTTCTCTTTTCACATAGGATGGAAAGGAAAACTGCGTATCACTGCCTATGTCCTCGATCACAAGGGGCCTCCCGGTCTCCACGGCCGAGCGGGAGAAGCTCGCGGCCCCCATGATTCTGCTCCCGTATACCATTTCCCGCTTGAAGCGGTCGGCCTTTCTTACCAGAAGGATCTCCTCAGTGACGTTCTTGAGCTTGAGCGAAAGGGCGTCTATCTCGATGAGCGAAGCCAGTGCTTCGGCCAGCCTGGCCAGCAGAGAGCTGAGATCGAGGCTATCCAGAATGCCCTTGGTATTGGCCAGAAGGTCTTCGATGGCGGCCTTGTTCTCGATGGCGGAAAGGTCTTGTCGAAGCTCCGGGTGTTCTCCATCCTGCATGGTAGGGCACCTACCTCTTTATGAATCCTTCGACTCTCTCGATCAACCTCCCGGGGCTGAATGGCTTGACGACATAGTCGTCAGCGCCCGCTTCTGCCCCCAACTTCCGGTCCACTTCCCTTCCCTTGGCGGTAAGGAGTATCACCGGGATGTCTTGGGTCTGGGGATCGGCTTTGATCCGCTTGCACGCCTCGTAGCCGTCCATCTTCGGCATCATGATGTCCAGGACTATGATATCGGGCTTCTCCGACCTGGCAATGTTAACCGCTTCCTCGCCGTCGGCCGCGGTTATCACCTCATAGCCTTCCGCGCCGAAACTGAAATTCAGGATATGCTGTATGTACTCCTCGTCGTCGACAACAAGCACCTTGCCCCGGGACATAGTCTTCACCTCCTGCGTGCGGACGCCAGAACCGGACGTGCTTCCGCTTTGCGCTTGTTCAATACTCCCACGAGTTTTTCGACGATATCAGGGTCGAACTGGCCCCCGCTGCACCGCCGTATTTCCTCTATCGCCTCCTCCACCGTCAACGCCGATCGGTAGGGCCGATCGCTAAGCATGGAACTATAAGCATCCACCACCGCAAGTATCCTGGCCCCAACAGGTATCGAATCACCCTGGAGTCCACCGGGATACCCACCACCGTCGTAGCGTTCATGATGGTGGAGTATTATCTCTTTGACCTGCTCCAGGAACTCTATCGGCCCCACTATGTCCACACCCGCCTCGGGATGCCGCTTCACACTCTCATACTCCCCGATCCGAAGGCCCCCACGCCTGCGAAGTATGCCTTCCCCGACCTTCACCATGCCGACATCATAGATGCCCGATACATACTGAAGCAGAAGTATCTCATCCTCCCCCAACCCCACCGCTTGAGCCAGCTCCGCCACGAGATCGGTTATCTCTATTCCCTTCTTCGAACCGGCCAGGCGCCTGGATTCGATCAGACACCGGAGTGAATTGACGATCGCGCCGAATTCGCTCTGGATGCCTTCATAGTGCCTTACCTTGCCGAGCACGGTGGTCACGCGATCGGCCAGAGCCTGCAGCATGTTGGCATCGTTGTCGGTGAAGGGCGTCAGACTTATCTTGTTGGTCACATTCAGAACACCGATCACGGTATCCCCCTCCTTGAGCGGCACGCTTATCAAGGAGTTGGTCTCATACTGCGGCCTGCCGGTTTGCTTGAACCTTCCATCTTCTTCGATATCGCGGACCAGCAGCGGCTTACCCGTCTTGGCCACAAGTCCGGAGATGTCTTCACCGACCTTGACACGTGCACTCCTTATGATCCCTTCATCCAACCCCATCGCCGCACTCACGAAGAGCTCCTCGTTTTCCTTGTCCACAAGCATCAGCGACGCGGTCTTGGCACCCATCAGCTCGGCGATCATGTCGACGACCAACTCGGGTATACGTTTCTCGCAGCGCCACACTTCGCTTTCGGTGGCGACATCGGCCCTGTCGACCGTTACCGCTTTACGCTTGGGCAAGCGAACGGTGAACTTGGCACCCTCGCCGCCTTCGCTTTCCACCCAGATCTTCCCTTCGTGCCACTCCACTATGCTCTTGACGATGGCCAGACCCAGACCGACGCCTCCGTATCGCCGGGTTGCGGATGAATCGACCTGGTAGAACTGATCGAAGATCCTCTTAACACTGCATGCGGGTATCCCGATTCCCGTGTCCTGTATGCTGAGTTCCACAGTGGAGTCGAGATCCACGATCTCCAGCCTGACCTTCCCGCCTTCGGGGGTGAACTTGATCGCGTTGCCGACCAGGTTAAGCAGAAGCTGCTTGATCATACAACCGTCCACGAACGCCACCACGGGAGAGGCTTCCTCCGGGACCTGGAGCTCGACATATGTCTTGCGGGCCGTCGGTGCAAGTATCTGGGCGGTGTCTCGCATCAGGCCGCGGAGGTCGATCTCCGACTTCCTTACTTCCACCCTGCCGGATTCCATCTTCGACAGATCGAGCATGTCCTCAACGATCTTGGTGAGCCTCTGGGCTTCCTCCTCTATGATCTTGAGGAACTCCACCTCGGTCTCCCGAGGTGAGCTGCCCCAGTCCCGCGAAAGGGTCTCTGCATAGGCCCTTATTGAAGTAAGCGGGGTCCTCAGCTCGTGTGAGACCGTGGCCACGAAGTTCGATTTTATCTCATTGAGCTCCTTCAGGCGCCTGGTCATGTCGCGGAGTTGAACCACATGGTCTTCGAGTCTTCCATAGAGCCTTGCGTTTTCGATGGCCGTGACCGCCTGATTTGCGAATATCTCGAGTGTTTCAAGCGTCTCCTTGCTCGGGATCCTCCGGTCTACCGGGTCATCCACCGAGAGGTATCCGACCAGGTACTGGTCTCTCGTCCAAAGAGGCACAAAGAGGCTGTCTTTGGGGTGCCACTCCCCCTGTTTCCGCTCGCCGAGATCGGGTATGTAAACCTCATCCTCCCGATCGTTCCAGAAACCGTGCTCGTGGCTTATGAAGTAGGATTGGGATATCTTGAACTCTTCCTTCATCCAGGTCTTGAAGGTCTCCAGCGGTATGGTGCTCGCACTGAGCTTCCTCACCGCGTCCTGACTGAGGCCGGCGAATGCCCTGGCCACGAAACACCTGCTCTCCTCATCCAGAATCCTGAGGAGCGCCATCCTGAATCCCAGGCTCTGCCGCACCGCCTCGGCTATTTCGTTGAGAAGAGGTTCAAGCTCCAGATTGGCGTTTATGTGGTTGGACATCTCCAGGATCCTGGCGAGATTGTTGGCCCGCTTACGCTCCTTCTCCTCGATCGTGACGACTTTCTGGGCTTCCCTGCGCGCACATGCGTTGGCCTGGGCCTGTCGCTTGAGCGCGATGAAAGCTATGCTGCCGAGGGCCGCAGCGGCGGCAGTCATAGCAAATGTGACTGCCGGGCCACCCCCGTTTGTAGCATAAAGCCAGGCTGCTAGATCCGGCATCAGGCATTCTCCTGAAACTGCGATACCTTCTCGCCCTCGCGGAGCACCGCGACCAGCTTCTCGACGATATCAGGGTCAAACTGGCTCCCGCTGCACCGCCGTATTTCCTCCATCGCCTCTTCCGCCGTCATGGCCGACCGGTAAGGCCGGTCGCTAAGCATGGAACTATAAGCATCCACCACCGCAAGTATCCTGGCCCCAACAGGTATCGAATCACCCTTGAGTTTCCCGGGATACCCGCCACCGTCGTAGCGTTCATGATGGTGGAGTATTATCTCTTTGACCTGCTCCAAGAACTCTATCGGCCCCACTATGTCCACACCCACCTCGGGATGCTGTTTCACACTTTCGTACTCGCCGTCCCGAAGACCTCCATGCCTGCGAAGTATGCCTCCCCCGACCTTCACCATGCCGACATCGTAGATGCCCGACACATACTGAAGCAGCCGCACCTCATCCTCCCCGAGTCCCATCGCTCGACCCAACTCCATGACGAGCCCCACCTGCTCGCCGGCCTTGCCGAAGGACGCCCGGCGGGCCTCCAGCACCGTTTTCATGGCCACCATGGCACTCACAAACTGGTCCCGGGCACTCTCATAAGAGGTTGCCCGTTCCAAAGCCACACCGATACGGTCGCCGAGAGCGGCAAGGAGCCCGAGCTCGTCATCATCGAAAAAGTCCGCTCTGCCGTTCTTATCCGACACCGTAAGGACACCAACCACCCTTCCCTTCAGCTTTATAGGAACCGAGGCGCAAGGTAACTTTTCAAAGGGCAAGATTTCACCTATGTCTAGATCGACAACGTCTTTGTGGGAGTTAAGCACAATAGACCTGCCCTCGTCGAAAACCCTGCCCGATAGCCCCTGGCCCTTCGAGACCGCGGATGGGTCTTCCTTCCCGGCATCGGAGCTCACACCGGCCCCGGGCATGAGCTTCCCGGTGGCGGAATCCTCCAGCAGGAGCTGGCATCCGGACACATCCATGACCTTCGAAACCATGTCCGCAACGAGTGCAAGCATCTGTCTGAGTTCGGGTCTCGAAGCCATTATCTCCAGCATGAGATCGGAGGGCATAATGGCCTTGCTCTCTTTGCCGAAAAGTACAACCAGATTCCAGCGAGAGGAATCATGGGTTTCGGCCCAAATCCTACCGCCGTGCCGGAACACGATGTTCTTCGCCACCTGGAGGGTGAGGCCGAGGGAGCCCGTCTCCGAAGGAATCACCTCTTTGCCCGATACCGCCTGGAGGATGTTCTCCATCTCCAGGGTCTTCGGCGAGGGGCTCAGCGATATCTTCGCCTTGAGGAAGTTCTCGTCTTCTTCCGTCATCACGTTTATGGAGCTTGATTCCCGGGCAAGGGTTATCGATGCTTCCATCAGGTTCCTGAACATAAGGAAGATCATCTGCCTATCCATGCAGGCCTTGGAAGCCTCCTCACCGGCTTCCACCACCACTTCCACGTCTTTATCCACGCACAGGGGATCCAGGAGGGCGCATACGTCATTGATAATGCCGGATATCTCGACCTCTTCCTTCCTGAGGTCCCCTTCGCCGAACTCCATCCGGGAGAGGTCTATGACACCGTTTATGGTGTTGAGGAGTTTTCCCGATTCCTCTACGACCGCACCCAGGAACTTCTTCTTCAGCCTGAAGGAGGCATCGTCCATCCTCTGAAGCACGGTCTGTGAATAGGTCAGAATCGCATCCAGGGGCACCCTCATCTGGCTGGTTACAGTCGATATGAACTCGGCCTTGAGGCGGTCGGCGCTTATGAGCTCCTTGTGAGCGACTTCCAGCTCCTCCAGCTTCTTCGTGAGTTCGCGTCTGAGCCCGGCCTGCTTTATCGACGCCGCCGTATGGTTGGCAAGGATTACAAGTAACATCAGATCGTGCCGGGTGAACCTCTCGGGACGGGTGTCGCCCGCATACATGATGCCGAAGACTTCATCCTTGACCAGAAGGGGCACCGCGATGATCGACCTTTGCTTGCCGATCCTCACGGCGGAGGAACTTCTCGACCGGGGATCTCGGGATGCATCGGCAATGAGGAGAGGTTCTCCACGCGTAAGGACCCAATCGGTCATGCCTCCCTTTCGCACCCTCCAGCGGAGGTTGCGCTTGAATTCATTGCTTATGCCTTTGGTCACACTGGCCAGCAGACCCTTCTCGATGAATACGGCCACACTCGCGGACTCACAGCCCACCAGCCTCCTGGCATCCTCGGCGACCATATCCATGATGCCGCCGGGCTCGGTCTCCTGCGAGGTTGCCTGGCTTGCTTCATAGAGCCTGACTATGTTTTCGTATTTCGCTTCTTTGTCGCTGAGGGTACTCTCGAGATCGGATCGAAGCGTCATGATCCTGCTGCGCATGCCCATCCAGGCCAGCGCGATCATGACACTCGAAAGCCCGAGAGCTCCCGACAGCACACAGAGCGGAAGAGCATCACGGCTGAAACCTAAGAATGCCAGTACTGCCGCCGAAACGGGTAGGATGGCGAAGCTTACCCGGGAAAGAAGAGGGTGAGGTGACCTGCCGTACCCATCAATGATGCTCAAGCCTCCCGACGGACAAAGGCTGCCCGTCCTTCCTTCTTTCCTTGACAACCACACTGCCCTGGAGTGTCTTACCGTACATCTTCAGCTCGGACGCGATGTCGCTTATGCGGGCGATGTGATCGACATCCGACTTGTTGTTCGATACAACAGCTATGGTCATCGTAAGAAGCGGGAACCTGTCCACGGTCCCCTTGCGGTTCAGGACTTCGACATAGCCCCGATCCAGATCCTCCTGGTCGAAGAGCTTGACTATTCCCTCATCAAACTTCTGGACGACTCGGTTGGCGATCACATCGCATCGGTCCGGAGTCGATATAATGATGAAATCGTCCCCACCGACATGCCCAACAAAGTCGTCACCGGCCCCACCGTTCTTCACGGCTTCCAGAATGATCTCGGACGTCAGCTTTATCGCATCGTCGCCGCGCCTGTAACCGTAGTGGTCGTTGAAGGCCTTGAAGTTGTCGATATCGGCGTACATGAAGACAAACTTGTTTCCGTTGCCGATCCGCCGTTCCAGCTCCTTCTCGATTGCCACGTTCCCCGGGAGTCCGGTAAGGGGATTGGCCTGTCTCTGAAGCTGGCTCCATTGGAGCACATTTCTTACCCGGAGTAGGAGCTCGGTTACTGCAAAGGGTTTGGCGATGTAGTCATTGGCCCCGTCTTCGAAGCCCTGGAGCTTGTTCTCCAGATCCGCTTTGGCCGTGACCATGATGATCGGGATGTGATTGGTCTCGTAGTTGGATTTGAGGCGCTTGCAGACCTCATAGCCGTCCATGTTGGGCATCATCAGATCAAGCAACAGAAGATCGGGATGACAGGCCTCCACGGCCTTAAGGGCCTCAACCCCGTCTTCGGCCGTTTCCACCGTATAGCCGGCTTTTTCCAACTGGAATTTTATAATCTTTCGAATGTGTTCTTCGTCATCGACCACCAGGATTCGCTGGCTGTTCGGAAGAAGACCTAACATGCTAGCTTTCCCCCCCTAGGTTGTTACCCGTGGGTCTTGGGTTCGCAATAATTGTGCCAGGCAGCGGCAAAAGCCGCTTCGCCCCGGGGTGGTCTTACTTCATGGCAGGAAACATCTTAGAGGAAGCATACCACGGTCATACGTAGGGACCGGCCGGCCGGCGGGCCGTTGCCGGTGCAATGTGCAATGTTGCTTGCATAGTGCAACTCACGCGCGGGGGTAGGACATAGTGGAATAAGGAGAAATCGATGGGTCCGATGTCCGCCCGGATGCGACGTGAAGCAGGCCGGTCATGGCGACCATAACTGCATTGTCCGTACATAGATCCGGTGGAGGCAGCAGGGTCTTGAGGCCGACGGCAGCGGCACCGTGCGCCAGCTGGCCTCGGATGAAGGAATTGGAGGCCACCCCGCCGACGGCCGATACCGATCTCACATCGAGATTCCTGGCCGCTCTGAGCGTCTTCTCAACCAGAACATCCGCCACCGCTTGCTGGAAACTGGCGGCGATATCCGCCCTCAGGCCCGGGGAGACCTCGCCCTGGTGCCTGTCCACAAAGTACTTGACCGCCGTCTTGAGTCCGCTGAAGGAGAAGTCGTAACCTTCCTGCAGAACCGGTCTGGGAAAGTCGATGGCCCGGGGGTCGCCCCCGAGTGCCTCCCGCTCGATCTCGGGACCGCCCGGATATCTGAGTCCCAACATCCTGGCCACCTTGTCAAAGGCTTCCCCGGCTGCATCATCCAGCGTGGAGCCGACCAATTTCATACTCAAGGGAGCCTCCACAATGAAGAGATGCGTATGCCCGCCTGATATGACCAGGCAGAGAAAGGGTTCCGGAATTTCGCCGAATGCGACATAGTTGGCCGCCACATGGGATTCGATGTGATCCACACCCAGGAGAGGTTTGCCCGTTGCGAAACAGAGGCTCTTGGCGAATGCCACACCCACAATCAGGGATCCTATAAGACCCGGTCCCACGGTCACGGCAACCCTGTCCACAGCCTCAAGGCCGGTCCCGGCCTCATCAAGGGCACTACCGACAATGGGTACGATAGCCTTGATATGCTCGCGTGATGCGATCTCGGGAACCACACCGCCGAAATCGCTGTGGACGGCCTGTGAGAGCACCACACTGGAGAGCACACGGCGGTCTTCGACGACGGCGGCCGCCGTCTCATCACACGAAGTCTCTATTCCGAGTATCCGCATAAGGTTTCCCGCCGCCCACGTAGTCTGTGAGTCTCCCCTTGACCTCAAAGACCCGAACCTCTTCCTCGGACTGGCCGGCGGTCCTCACCTCGAAATAGAGCTTCCCGTCTACGATCCGCGGGCTGAAGATGAGCTGTCCCTTGGGAAGGTCGCGCGCATCCACCACAAGCTTGAGATCCTGCGGGTCAAGCGAGTCAACCTGCGACTCGGCACCCGAGATCACTACGTCCAGGCTGTCCGGGGTGAATATGCCTTATCCCCTCTTCCAACCGGCGCCTCGATGGGTACGGACGGGATACCCAGCTCCTTCCTATCCTCGGCCCGCGCTCCTATCGTCACCTTGTCCACCCCGCTTGTAACGTAGGGCAGGCCGGCGAGATCGATCTTCACCTCGACCCGCCCCTTCTTGGCCAGCTGGCCCAGATCGACCGGCTCAGTCATTATCGAATCCAGAGGACCCACGATCTTTTCTCCGCCGTCCACAACGACGACGGCGGGGTCACTCCTGGCACGCCCGATCATGACCTTGTCACCGGGCACCTCACCCTCGAGCCGGATGCCTACCGGGATTTCCCTGGTGACCCGCTTGTCGAGCTCGACTCTTATCGCCTTTGGTTCCAGGACTTCCAGGACCTCGAGCTCCTTATCCGGCGGGATCTCCGCCTCGCCCGAGGATACCACGTGGGTGACTATGCCCTCACCCGCGACCGACAGGTTTATTCTGAAGTAGACGTTATCAAGGCGCCATCGGAGGAACTTGCCCCTGCCTCTGATCCTCGCCTTCGCCTCGTGGGGCACCTCGGCCG
>JALGWN010000281.1 GCA_025774115.1 bacterium | reverse complement strand
TCTTAAGTGGCTTTGCGATGGGCGCCAGCACCATAGCGCTCTTCGCCCGTGTCGGCGGAGGCATCTATACTAAGTCGGCCGATGTCGGAGCCGACCTGGTGGGCAAGGTCGAGGCCGGGATCCCTGAGGACGACCCCCGCAACCCCGCCGTGATTGCCGACAATGTCGGCGACAATGTCGGGGATACCGCAGGAATGGGCGCTGATCTGTTTGAATCCTATGTCGGGTCGGTGGTTGCCAGCATCGCGATAGCGGCCACCCTGGTCGGGCTGACCGATGAAAAGAGAGCAGCGATGATGATCTTCCCCATCCTGATTGTGACGATGGGGACTATAGCCTCTTTCGTCGGAACCCTTGCGGTCAGGCTCTTCCAGTCCAAGAACCCGGCGGTTGCGCTCAGGCTGTCGACCTATGTGAGCGTTGCTCTGCTGGCCGTCGCCGCATTGATGGCCTCCGGGCGGCTGGGTCTGGAGCTCAGTTACTCCTGGGCGGTGCTCTCGGGGATGATCGCCGGCGTGGTAATCGGACTCCTCTCAGAGTACTACACCTCGGGTCCGCCGGTCAGGGACATCGCCGAGAGCTCTAAGACGGGAGTGGCCACCAATATCATCTCCGGCCTCTCGGTCGGAATGATGAGCACCACACTTCCGGTGCTGGCGATATGCGGGGCGATCTATGCCGCGTATCACTTTGCCGGCGTCTATGGAATAGGGACAGCCGCCGTCGGCATGCTGGCGACCATAGGAATGACCATGTCGGTCGACGCCTATGGCCCGATCGCGGACAATGCGGGAGGCATCGCTGAGATGAGCGGGCTGGGGCCCGATGTCAGAAAGATCACGGACAAGCTGGATTCGCTCGGTAACACCACCGCGGCCATCGGCAAGGGTTTTGCCATTGGCTCCGCCGCTCTTACCGCGCTGGCTCTCTTTACGGCATATGCCGCTACCGTGGGTCTCGATGTGATCGATATCAGGAATCCCCGGGTAGTGATAGGACTCTTCCTCGGTGGAGCGCTGCCATTCCTGTTCGCGGCAATCACCATGCGCGCCGTCGGCCGGGCCGCCTTCAAGATGGTGGAGGAGGTCAGGCGACAGTTCAGGGAGATAACCGGATTGATGGAAGGGAAGGCCAAGCCCGATTCCGCCCGTTGCGTGGACATCAGCACCAGAGGGGCGCTTAAGGAGATGGTGGTTCCCGGTGTCCTGGCGGTATGCTCGCCGGGCCTGATCGGAATCCTGCTGGGCCCCGAGGCCCTCGGAGGCCTCCTGGCCGGTGCGACGGTCACAGGGGTGTTGCTGGCTATCATGATGGCAAACGGCGGTGGCGCCTGGGACAATGCCAAGAAGTGGATCGAGGAAGGCAATCTGGGCGGCAAGGGCTCGGATGCTCACAAGGCCGCGGTTGTCGGTGACACCGTGGGCGATCCCTTCAAGGATACCTCGGGCCCTGCAATGAACATACTTATCAAGCTGATGTCGGTTGTGTCCCTGGTATTCGGGGTGGTCCTGAGCGAGTTGCACTTCTCGATTTTCGGATAGCGGCGCAGACCGGAGGACAAAGGTAGACTCGGTCAGTGCGTCAGGCTTGCGTCTATCTCGACGTTGAGTTGTCCACGTCGATCATGGTCGTCGCGATACCTGAGTACTCCTTGACCACGGGATCGGCCAGATTGGCCAATTTCTTGGTCACGCAGGCGATGCGCAGAGCAGATTCTTCTATGGTCTTGAGGCGCCGGACCATGTCCTCGTTCTTGCCCTCGAACTCCCGTAGCATCAGCTGAGCCTGGCCCAGGATCGCGAACAAGGGATTGTTTATCTCGTGGTTGGCCGCCACCGAGGTCTGGGTGATGGCTGCTATCCTCTCCGATTTGACCAGGCTCTTCTGGGAGTCCTTAAGCTTGCTTATCGTGCCCTCGAGCTCCAGGTTGAGCCGCGTTATCTGCTCATTCCTCAAGCGCATCTCCCGGTTCTTGGTCTCCAGCTGCTTCTCGAACTTCCGGGTCTCGGTTATGTCCCTAATGACGGCCGATATGGCCTGTTCATCGCCATAGTCACAGCCATTGAGGCTCACCTCCACGGGGATCCAGGTGCCTGTCGAGTGCGTGAGTTTGGACTGACGGACGATCTTCTCTTCCACCTGGCCGCCGAAACTCGAGAGCATGTCACTCTCGGCGAGGATATTGGCGACGGGACTGCCGATCAGCTCGTGAATGGGAATATCAGTCAGCCGTGAGACCGCCCTGTTGGCATAGGTGATCTTGCCATCCACGGCGATCAGATAGCCTTCATCGAGGTCTTCGACCAGCCCGCTGAACTTGTTCTCGCTCTTTACCAGCTGATCTTCCAGCTCCGCCTTCTCGGTTATGTCCTCTATGATCGCGATCCCGCCGATTATCTCGCCTGAGGAGTCCCTGTGCGGGAACACCCTGAAGTTCTGAACAGCCTCGCTGCCGTCCAAGAGCTTCCGCTTCCACCCAAACCTGACGAAGGGCTTTCCCTTGAACACCTGCCGGGAAACCTCGCCGAAGCCCTGCTCGACGAGATGGGGGAGAGCCTCGAACACCTTTTT
>JALGWN010000105.1 GCA_025774115.1 bacterium | reverse complement strand
AAGAGGGTACAAGCACGGCGGGACGGCTTGAGGGGACCAGGCTGGTTGAGATTAAGGTCCTTCCTGCCTTCTGGTTTGCCTGGAGCAACTTCTACCCCAGGACTGAAGTCCTCGACTAGCCCGGACTATTCATAGACCTCTCCCGTGGCAACGACCACGACAATCGTCATGACGGGCGTCACGACGCTGCGAACCGGAAGGTATTGATCAGCCTTCAATCGACTGACCCCGACCGCGCCACCGATCACGATGGTAACCATGACGACGCTTCCGGCCTGGCTTGTCTCGAGGTTTGCAAATGCAGACCGATACCGAATGTCCAGTAGAGAAGCACTAGTATCCAGAATACGACTGCCGGTATGAGGAGAATAGCCCCTGCGACCACGGCCATGTTGTACGAAGGTCTGTCAAGGTCATTGTCCATTCCGGCATTCCACTCGCTGACATGGTACCCGACGTATCCGGTAGTAGGACGCTTGCAGGGCGGTTTCCCGACATCGATTAGGAAGATGGAGGGTTGCACTAGCCCTCGGTGATCGAGCGCTTGATTTCCTTCAGCATTTCGTCCGACATATCCTTGATGCCGTGCACATTTTCAGCATGCTCCTCGATCTTCTTCATCAATTCCTCTTCGGTCTCGGCCTGGGCATACCACGGGCATTCATCATCGTGCTTGCGGACATTGCAGCGGACCTTCTTAGCCATTCTCTGTTCCTCATCTTCATATGTATGCTAAACCAGGTGTTCTATATATATGACTCTCCGCCGGGGCTATCGGTTCCTGGCGTCTATAATCCTATGCCGATTCCAAAACCAATATATCTCAGGAGCGTAAAGTCATTCCCCTTTAGTCCAGAACTTCAGGATCCATACCCAGTTGCCACATGAGGAACCGGACCTGAACGAGCATGTCATCGATGATCTTACTCACCGGTCTGCCGCCGGAGTGGCCCGCAGCCGTATTGTAATGAATCAGTATGGGTTCATCCGACGCAGTTGCATCCTGTAAGAGCGCTGTCATCTTGCGTGCGTGAAGGGGGGCCACACGCGTATCTGCGTCACCGGTCACAAAGAGGGTTGCGGGATAATCCGTCCCCGGCCGGACGTTGTGATAGGGTGAATACTTATAGATGTACTTGAACTGTTCGGGGTCATCGGCCGATCCGTATTCGGGTACCCACCACTTCGCCACAAGGAACTTGTGGAAACGCACCATGTCCAGCAGGGGATAGGTGCAGATCACCGCCCCGAAGAGGTCCGGCCGCTGTATGAGTGCCGCGCCTACCAGGAGCCCCCCGTTACTCCCACCCCGTATCGCCAGCCTGTCGGGGTTTGTATAACCGTTGGCTATCAGCCATTCGGCTGCAGCGATAAAATCATCAAACGTACTCTGTTTCTGATCCAGCATCCCGGCGCGGTGCCATTCCTCGCCGAACTCGCCTCCCCCGCGAAGGTTGGAGATGGCATATACGCCCCCCATCTTCAGCCAGAGAGCCGCAAAGGAGGAGAAATAGGGCAAGCTGACGCCCCTGAAACCCCCATAGCCGGTAAGCATTACGGGGTTTGAGCCGTCCGGCTGAAGACCCTTCCTCTGGGTCAGGAACATCGGGACCCGGGTGCCGTCCCGGGATTCATACCAGACCTGTCTCACCTCGAACTCTTCACTCGCGATAGGTGCTTCCTCACGGGCCCAGACCGTCTGGGTAAGGGCGGCAAGGTCATATCTATAGATTGTATTGGGGACGTGGTATGCGGAAAAGGAATAGAAGGCCTCGTCGTCCTGCCACTGACCGTAGAAGGAACTGACCCAGCCTATGGCCGGTGCTTTGATCTCGGTGATGGTTTCGCCATCGGGTGCAATGACTGAGACCGTGGGTATAACATCGAGCAGGTAGCTCACCAGAAGTTTGCCTCCGGCCGCCGTGAAACGTCTTATGGTCGCCTCACTCTCGGGTACGATCTCCCTCCAGTGCTCAACCTCCGGGTGCGCAAGGTCCACCACCAGGATTCTGCCGTTGGGTGCCTCCCAGTCGGTCTGCATAAAGAGCCTACCGTCACCCATAGTACCGGTGAAGCTGGCGTCGATGTCACTTACTATGGTCTCAACTTCTCCTCCGGCTACAAGGTCTTGGAAATAGAGCTCGGTCTTGCGGGCGGCGGAGCCGTGATGGACCGAAAAGAGCAGATAGCGTCCGTCCTCGGAGAGTTCCACAGCGATTCCCATCTCCGGCCCATACCCCTCACCAAAGATGATCCTGTCCTCCGCAACGTCGGTACCCATTTCGTGGTAGTAGACGCGGTCCCCTTCACTCTCATAACGTCCGTAATAGAAGCCCGAATTATCCGGGATTATGCTTACATCCCACACGCGGCCTTTGGGCAGGCTGTCGGGCAGATGCTCGCCCGCGTCGACATCAAGAATCCTGACGGCAGTCTCGTCCTCCCCGCCCTTTCTGAGGCCGTAGACGAGAAGCCCGCCGTCATCGGAGACGGTCATCAGGTCTACGCTGATATTGTGATCGGGGCTGAGTAGGTGTGGATCCACCAGGACCCGTTCCTCACCATTCAGGCCGGTCCTCATATAGATCACATCGAGATCCTCTTCAGGCAGACGGCGGGTGAAAAAGTAGCGCCCGTTCCGATGCTTCGGTATCCCGATGTCCTCGGTTCGCAGCAAGCGCTCGATCTCCTGCCTGAGCGTCGCGCCGCCGGACAAACGTCCAAGGAGCGATTGGGTGTACCCGTTCTGGCTGCGAATCCAAGCCCTGGTATCCGGACTCTGCTGGTCTTCAAGCCACCTGTAGGGATCCTCGATCACAACACCGTGGAGGGTGTCGGTTACAACCTTCTGCATGGTCTGCGGAAGCCCGGGCAGCGATGTCTCAGTCGCCTGGGCAAAGGTAATCGATGCCGCCATACATGGCAGCAGCACCAGGGTGACAAGCAATGGCAGGCCGATCGCCGGCAATGTGGTTCTCAAAGATGTTGTCATCGAAAAGCTCCTTGGCTGATTGCCCTGTTGGCTACGGCATATACCTCAGTTCCAGGTATGGGATGAATGTGCCTTCTTGAGTCACCATCAGGGTCTTGTCCCCCCCGACCGTTACCGTACCCGAAGCCATCTCGTACTTCATACTCGGCCAGAAGTGGGTCTCGACCTTGACAACATAGTCAGACGGATCCACCCGGCTACCCGATTCGTCCTTGAGATCCCAGACATAGATGTGCTGACCGGTGTCTATGCTGGCCCCGGTCACGGCATCCGCGCCGGCGAAATCCGAGGTGGCCGCCCACACCGGAAGCACAATCTGGACCTCCTTTGCGTACCCGCTGAATCCTGAGACATAGAGGGTTTTCACAAAATCGCCCCCCGGTGTCTCCACCCATACGGCGGTCTGCGGGGGCAGCTCGTCCCGGAAGCCCAGGGAGAAGTCGATCACCACTGCGGGGGTTTCGATCTCAGATGGGTCAAGCCTGCGGAGCGGCGGGCGCATGGCCTGAAGCGCCATCTGAGCCGCTTCTTCATCGTCATAGTCGGTCAGGACTTTTATCCAGTAGGTAGTACCCATCTTCTGGTAGGCGTAGCCGAGCCAGTAGGTGGCCTGTGCCTTGATGTCCGCCGGTGCGTCACTGTCGAGTACTACCTGGAGATCGGCGATCCCCTGGTCCAGCTTGCCGCTAAAGAAAGGCATCTGTATATCCATTATGCCTCTGAAAAGGCGGCTCTCCATGTCTTCGGGTGCCAGCTCCACCGCCTTGTCGGCCAGCCCGACCATCTCGAATACAAGTTTGGTCGCCCAGTCGGTATCCTCATGTATCCTCTCGTCGTATAAATCACCACTCATGGATTCGCCGATGCCGATCATGAGCCACTTGTAAGCGTCGGGGTTCTCAGGGTCGAGCTCGATGGCGTTTCTCAGGGCCTTTTCGGCCTGCTCGAATTCCCCCACTTCCAGATATGCCCTTCCGAGCTCCGCCAGGTGTGCGGCATCCTCAGGATCGGATTCGAGGTCCTTCTTGATCTCCTCGACGGAGCGCATGGGCTCCTCCTCCATCTCCTTGACTTCGGGTTCCCCGGTCAGGTCTGCTATTGCGCCTTCAGCCACGCCCGCTTCAGGTGTGCCGGGTGCCAGCGCCATCACCATCTCATAGGCGGAGACGGCCTTCATCTCATCACCCATCTTTGCATAGCCTTCACCGAGCATGCTGTAAGCCGTGGTGATGAGTTCGGCGGATACCATCTGCGGACTCTCGCCGTGAAGGTCGATTATGGTCTCAAGGTCCTCGATGGCGCCGGGGAGCTTGCCCAGGAACTCAGGGACCTTGACACCCATGATTCCCCGGTACAGGCGTGCTCTTGGATGTCGGGGGTCGAGCTCTACGGCCTTGTCCAGCAATTCAAAGGACTCGGCGCTCAGCTGGCCCGCCTCCATGAAGTTCTCGGCGGCTCCGGCCTGCATGCCCATGTAGAGTCCCAGGTATGCGTATGCGATGGCGCTATCGGGGTGTTCGGAAATGGCGTCCTTCATGATGGACGCGGCTTCACCTAATGCTCCCGCTTGGCGATAGCCGCTCGCCTCCTCCACGTATTGGTCGAGAGGTTTGGCTGAGACCGGTGTGGCAAAGCAGATTACCAGCAATACGACCACAGCAACTACTATGCGTGCATACATGATGCCCTCCTTCGGCGTTTAGGTTCCCGGTGATCTTAGCAGGAATGCCCGGCCATTTCCAGCTGGGAAGCGCGCCCTACTGAATATAGCCCAGCGCGCGAAGCTGCTTCTTTGTCTCCTCATCCAGCTTTATTGAAGTATCGCCCTGGTAGCGGCTTTCTTCATACCACACCAGGATGTGGGGGAGCTCAGGGCCGCCGGCCGGCCGACCTGCGGACCTGGCCCTGGCTCGCCTGCCTTTCAGTGTAAAAGGCATGGCATCCGGTGTCTGAAGAGCTTCCCCGAGGTACGTGCTCCCCAAGGCCGATCTGCCGTCGATCCTGAAATCGAACTGCACGGGGAAACGCTCCGGGTAGACCTTGAAGGCAAGAACCAGCGACCCACTGAAACTGAGGTCCTTGAGACGAAGGTGAGAGCCCGCCCTGTCTATGATCAATGGGCATGGCGCCTCAACAATGTCGCCGCTCTTATCCAGGACTCTATGCAGGGTGATATCGCCGGGCATCAGGTTCCTCTCGACAGTCACATCGACATCAAAAACCGGACGGCCCGCTCCGGCGGCAATCTCCACATACCAGGTGTCTGATATTCCGAACAGGGCCTGAAAGAGCAGCCTCACCAGGGGATCGAGCCTGTCGGTGTGCGCCTCGATGACGTTTTGCATCTCCCTGGGGTCTTCCGCGAGGTTAAAGAGCATCTGCTCCTCGGTACCCATCTCATGAACGAGTTTCCAGGGATAGGCAGTGACACTCTTCTTCTCGCGGCCGTGCATGGTGGCTTCCGAATAGGCCACATCATGCGGTAGCAGTGCCCCTCCTCGGTTGAGCGTCTGTCCTTTGCCCTGAAGAAGCGGCCCGATCGACATGCCCTCATAGTGAGGGGGCGGTTCTATGCCGAGGAGGTCGAGTATGGTGGGGGCGATATCCAATAACCTCACCGAGCGGGAGAGCCGTACATCCTCCGGCAATCTACCGGGCAGGCAGAAGAACAGCGGCACATGAAGCAGTTCCTCATACATCGTGTGACCGTGCTCGAAGCCGCCATGCTCGAAGAACTCCTCCCCATGATCGCTCAAGAAAACGATAAGCGTGTTGTCCCTCAGATTTCGTTCATCCAATCCTCTCAAGAGATCGGCTATGGCCTTATCGGTGAAGGCGATCTCGCCGTCATAGAGCGCCACGATCCGGCCCCAGTCCGCCGCCGAAAGGTCCTGCATCTGTACGAACATGCTGTCCCGCACCCGGGAGAAACCCTCGAGGTTGAAGGAGTCACCTATCGGGCCTGCGTAGTCGCCGGTGAATTTCTTTTCGTATGGAGGGGGAGGCGAATAGGAGAGATGGGGATCGAAGTAGTGAACAAATGCAAAGAAGGGGTGATCGCCGATTGTATCCAGCCAGGCAAGGGCGTCACTCGTTGTGCCGTCGGCAAGACGGCCCTCTGCGGGAGTCATGTGATAGTGATCGAAACCCCGGTCGACGCCGTAGGCAGGCTTCAGGGCGGGTGCGTTGACGACGGCGCCGGTGGCATAGCCGTGCTCTTTGAGAATATCCGCAAGCGTCGGGAACGATTCTCTCAGGGTGCTATGAACGGTTTCAGCCCCGTGCTGTGTGGGATATAGCGACGTGAAGACCGTGGAAAAGGAAGGGAGCGTCCATGGGGAGGAACTGACGCACCTCTCGCAGAGCACACCCTGGGCGGCAAGGTCGTCGATATGGGGGCTTGTATCCCGCTCATAGCCGTAGCAGCCGAGATGGTCGGCCCTGAGGGTATCGACCGCTATAATCATGACATTCAGCGGCTCGGGCTTGCCTCCGCAACAGAGCGCGACAACGGTGCACGCCGCGATCGCAAGTCGTATCCGAACACTTCGCATGCCGATTTCTTACCCTCCTGACCTTCCACGCAATTATATCCCTATGGGGCCTTCCAACGCAAAGAAAAGGGATAGCCGGTCCGGGCGAAAAACGCCCATTGGAGTGCCGGGGGCGGCAGTAGGCCGCCCCCGGGCTACCCGGACGTAAGGAAGGGGGGGTGCAGGCTGTTGAAAGATCCCCCGTCTGCTGCGTTACACTTGCCTCCCGTCACTGCGGCGTACGCACCTGTACGCCTCATTCCCGGAGCCTTCGCGTGCCTTGCATTCGGGTGATTTTGAACAGCCTGCACTTGTCCACATCTGCACCAACCCTGGTGAATTAGAAATCAGTGTCGTCAAATGAGATCAGGTCATACTCGAAGAGATATTCGATCGGATTCCAGCCGATCATATTGGCCGTGATGCAGTCGACGTCGTCACTCAACACCAGCCAGATCTTCGCCCCGCTACCGAAGTTCTCATCTTCCATGGCGGGCATATCTCCGGTATCCACCGAGCCCTGGATATGGACATTACCATCGATGTCGGCGATTCCCTCGCCCAGACATATCAAGCCGTCACCCGGCCAGGGGTCAGGGTAGTAAATCAGTGCGAATTCGTATCCCGCCTCGAGCCGATGTCCGTTGAAAACAAAGTTGAAAGCGGGACCGTACTGGTTATATTTCATCTTCCCCCATGCGCCGTCATCGACGATCTCCCATATTTCAGGGTCTTTCTCGTAGAAATAGAGGTGGGCGATAGGTGAACGGCCTGCCGGACCGTTGGGGATCTTGCCCTTGGTCGCGTTCTTGCCGACAGCCACGCCGGCCGTGATGAGTCCCACCAGGGCCATTACAAGCATAAGGGTCACAACTTTCCTGCGCATACAAACTCCCTCCATAGTAAACCAACTTCAGAAGCCCATCTTGGGAGCCCCGAATACAGCCGGGGCGGGTTACACATCTAACGGACCATAGACATCACCACCCTTGGGTCCGGCCTGCCGCTTGAGGGCGGGCACGTGACACCGGGGTCCTGAGCCGGCCGGCTATACCGCACGCCGACCGACTCTTCCAACGGTTTGGGGTCCTTATGGGAGCGCTTTTCCCGGACGGGGTCATGTAAGGAGCAAACCTCGTGCCAGCCCTTTGCGGTATCAAGTCAGGGTTCTTACTGCCCGAAAAGGTGGGAATTAGGATGCGATCCGGCACGGGTGGCTCCTTCCATACGGACGGCTCGGGTTGCTTTGTGCACGCGGCACTGCGGTTTCGGCTTGCAGAATACTACAGTCAAAATTAAATATTGACAGCCGACATTGAAGCAGCATACAATCGTCGGAGGCAGTGGTTTGGGGTGTGAGGGATCGGAATTTGCCAGGTGAGAATGGCGGGTAGATCAACTCGCCGGGTGCTTCTAAGGAAGGGGTGTATCATGAAGTCATTGGCTGTTTTGCTTGTGGCCTTGGTGCTGGTCTCCGCTGTTGAAGCGCGCGAGGTCGGCAGACCGGTGTGGGGCATCAAGGGCGGGATCAGTGGATCAAATATGTACGGTGATGACACGAGTATCTTCAAGACACGCTACGGCGGTTTGTTCGGCGTGAGTGCGGAATACCCATTCACGGAGCTGATCTCTTTCCAGGGGGAACTGCTATACGCCATGAAGGGCTGGAAGAACGACAAGTACTGCGGCGGCAGTTGCGAGATAAGTCACAAGATCACTCATCTCGAGATTCCCGTGCTGCTCCGGCTCAACAGCCCGGCGTCCGGCCCGGGGCCCTACCTCATAATGGGCCCGGCGATATACATAGGGATCAGTGACAAGTTTGAGGCCACGGCTCAAGGCGTGGCGGTTCCCGTCGATGATGAGGATTTTACTGTTGGGGGCACCGAGTTCGGGGTTGTCGTGGGAGGCGGGCTGGAGTTCCCGGGGGAGAAGTACACCGTGTCTATCGAAGCCCGGGGCAGCGTCGGAGGGACGCCCGCGTATGAGGACATCGAAATGGGCACCCTCACTCGGGAGATCGACGCTCAGAACATGACCGCTTCATTGGTTGTGGGTGTAGGCTTCTAGAGGCACCGGGGAATCTGACAACCGATAGAGTTGCAGTCTTATCCGATGTCATTTTTGTGTGACCGGGATGGATTTGCCATGCGCTGGGGGCGTGGCGTGCACCGGCGTCCTCGGGTGCGATGTCTCGCCTGGAATCACAGATCGCGTAGTTGGCTCCGACTCCTGGGAGTTCATTTCCCGCCTCACCATTTATTTCCCTGGCAAGGGACGGGTCATTGTACGCTATTATGGCCTCTACTCAAATGCTCACAGTGGAAGAGAAAGAAAGCGAGATCCCACCAACCCGGGGGTGCCGATAGTCCAACCCCCTCCGGCCACAAGGGCCTCACCAGGCTGGAGAGAACTTATGGAACATCTCAAGGGCAAACCCGTGGTACCTGCAACTAACCGCCTTCGCCAAGGCTTCGGCGGGCAATCCTCCTCAGGGCACCTGATGCCGCAAAGA
>JALGWN010000280.1 GCA_025774115.1 bacterium | reverse complement strand
AGGACCCAACCTGGCGTCCCGTTTCCTGGCCTTGCCTGCGGGTGATGTATGGAACATCGGAACCGCGTCCGGTGATCTTGGCGTCGACCATCACTTCCGCCGAATGGTTCGACACTCTCACGTGGGTCTCGATCGCGTTGTCTCCGTCGTCGCCCGAGGAATCATCTCCGTCGCCCGGGTCACTGCCATCATCGGGCAGGGGAGATGCCGGTGTAGACCCGGTGTCCCCTCCGCCATCGCCGATGCCTCGTTCGGAACCCACGTAGTGAACTGTGCCGTGATGGCCGAGGTCGATCTCTCCCGAGGCGTAGCAGGCGCCGTTCAATGTGGAGTTGCCGCCGAGGCTGGCCTGTCCGTTGGGGACGTAGATTGTGCCGTTCCAGGTGGTGTTGCCGGTGATTGCAAGATCCCCGTGTCCTTCAAAGTAGACGTCCGCGGCGGTTCCGGAGCCCTGCATCTGGGTTTCCACGGTTCCGCCGAAGGCCGCATCCCCGACCACAAATATCTCGATCCCTCCCTCATCGTCGTTAACATCAAAGATGATGTCGACGTTCCCCTGGGCCGTGATGCTCTGGAAGTAGTATGCACCTGCGGCGAAGGTTATCTCGGCCCCGCCCTCCAGCGTCAAGTTCCCGTAATGGCCAGGAGGAAGATCGAGGACTGCGTTGGCCGAAATAGACACGTTCTGAGAGCCGGCAGTGAATGTTGTCGCGGGCGGCAGCACGAACGGGATGTACTGTTCCGGAGACACATCCACGGGGTCTATCTGCTCGCCGCCGCCCATGAGCTGTCTTGGCCTTGCATCCAGGGATCCGGTGTAGCCCGCATCCCCGTATATTCTCGCGTTGGCTTCGAGTGAGAGGTCGCCGTTCGCGCTCACGTCGCCGTGTGCGGAGAAGTTCGCCCCACCTTCCACGCTTCCGCCGGACACCAGGTCCCCCCTGATCGTCGCGTTCGTCAGTGCAACATCTCCGGCAACGGTGAGGTCGCCGCTGATGGAGACACCGGCGAGCGTCGCTCCCTGGCTGGTATCCACATTTCCGGAGATCTCGGTGTTGCCGCCAAGTGTCAGCGTGCCGTTGGCGACAACGTCGCCATCGACAGTCAAGTTCGCGCCCGTCGTCAGAGAGCCGCCGCCCGTGATTCCGCTGGCGTCGCACTCCGCACCCATTGTGATGTTGTTGTTGCTTCCGATCAAATGGTCGATGCTCGAGTTGCCGCCACATACGAGCGACGTGGCAGAGAACAGAGCGAAGTCGCCCAGGTTGCTGGCGGGAGGCGCGACTTCCTCCGGCGGAGCAACCAATGTCGTAGCGATCGGATCGTCGCCCAAGTCACCCGGCTGAGCAAGAGTCGACAAGAGGACCGGTATGACGTCGATGTCGGCCACGCCGTTCCTGATGCACACCGTCCCGGCTCCGGTCACTACTTGAACGATGTCGCTCCCCACGACGTTGGCCCTCATGAATCCAGGACGGTGCCTTGGAAGTTTTACGACGTAGTATACGGCGCCGTCATTGGTCCTGAACGAGTGGGTCGTCCGGAGCATTGTGTTGGCCCCAAGCTCGATCGTGGTGCCGGTCGCAAATGTCACGGTGCCGCCCTCGACGACATCCGCCGGCGCGAGCGAGACGTTTCCATACTCCATGGGGAGCGTTTCAACCAGTCCGACAACGTGCGAGGCGAAGAGGGACGCCGTGCGAGCGTCTCGATGCCCCGGTTGCACGGCAAGTACATAACGGCCGCTGGCGGCCAGAGATGATGGTGGAGCGTAGGACTTGTTGAGAGGTACCGCACCGGCGGACGGATAGGCCGGGGCGACAAATGCCACGGAGTTGTCGACGCAGTCGCTGAGATCCTCTTCGAGGTAGGGGGCCAGACGAGTCGATAACTGCGCGGGATAAGCCGCTGGATACTTCCTGTGCTTGATGTGGAAAAGCTCAAGCGCCTGGTCGAGATGACTGGCTCGGCTGGAGGCTCGAGCTTCCGCCGCACAGCAGCGCAGCCAACTTGCTCCGGTCGTGACCAGGCCGGCCAGAACGGCGATAATGCTCAGGGCCACTACGATTTCGACGACTGTGAAGCCTTTGGCTCCCGTACGGCGGCATGAAAAGAGCATGGATACTCGCCCCCATTCCACCCCCCGATCACACGGCCAGCATGATCAAAACCAGGCCGACGGAAACGCCGGCTCTCCTGTACGCTCCAACTCTCGAAACGGCAATAACGGGGTGACTTGCATGCCTCAGCAGTGCCGGCCTACCCGCGCCCACCTTGCGGAATCATGGAGCTAGTCAAGATGCTGGAAGAACCCCCTCCCGTTCGAACAACCCAGAACCTCAACAGGGTCCGTTCGGTGTGTCGAAATCCCATATTGCCGCTAGGAGAACCTTACCCCCATTTTGGCGTTTCGTCAAAGTGTTTCTTGCATGTTTTTGGGCGGGCCGGGGGTGTCGCAAGGGCGCACTGTTCGGGGCTATCATTTTGATAGATGATAGCCGCCGAATCCTGCCCTGGCCGATGCCGTGTCCCTGAATCTCATCTTTTTTAACTGCTTGTTCGTGAAGGTGTTAGCTGC
>JALGWN010000279.1 GCA_025774115.1 bacterium | reverse complement strand
TCAATGCCGGACTGGAGATGGAGGGGCACTCCGAGGAAGAGTACATGGGGCTAAGATACAGCCTCGCCCTCGCTCTTGAGACCATGGGGCAGAAGGCCAAGGCCGCAGAGCACTTCGAGGAGATTTGCCGGACGGACCCGGACTTCCGGGATGCGAAGACCCGGATGGAGCAACTGAGCAGAGGTTAATGGACGATAAGAGCGGTCAGGTAGACCTTCACATACACACCACTTTCTCCGACGGCGATATGACACCGGAGGAGATGGTCGCCGAAGGGCAGAAAGCCGGTCTCGCCGGCATCGCAATCACCGATCATGACGAGGTCGAGGGCGTGCGCGCGGCCCAGGCGGCGGCAGCCGGCAGCGGTTTCCTGATTGTCCCCGGCGTTGAGCTCAGCACCTCGGACGGCAAGAATGATATTCATGTTTTAGGTTATCTGGTTGATATAAATAGTTCAGAATTAAGAAAATATCTCGATATCTTCCGCGATGCCAGGCTCAATCGGGGTATCCACATGGTCGAGCGCCTGCGGGAGATGGGTGTGGACATCGAAGTGGACTCGGTGCTTCAGATAGCCGGGTGCGGCGCGGTCGGTAGACCCCACATCGCCGCTGCCCTCCTCCAGAATGGCTGTGTGGACTCCGCCGAAGACGCTTTCCGCAAGTATATCGGCTTCAATTCACCGGCCTATGTTCCCAAGTACCAGCTCAAGCCGTCCGACGCCTTCAGGCTGATCCGCGACGCCGGCGGGGTCGGGGTCATGTCCCATCCGGGTACCACCCGTAAGGACGAGCTGATAACCGACTTCATAGCCTGCGGGATGCGGGGTATAGAGGTATACCATCCCAAGCATAATGAGAGCGAGGCGGCCCGTTATAAGAGGCTCGCCGAGAAGATGGGCCTGGTGGTGACCGGCGGCTCAGACAGCCACGGAAGACGAAACGCCAGGCTCCATGTGGGGGCACGCACGGTCCCCGTCTCCACCATCGAGCAGCTGGAGAAGGCGCGCTCCTATTAGAGGATGCCCCTTCGGCCATCTGCCTGCATTCCCTATTCCGCTTGACAGTCCGGGCTTCACCCTTTAACATCGGTCGATGGTTTCATCTCACTATTCCAACTCAGAGGTAGCCGGATGAATATCCTGGTTTTCGATTGTGAAGTATATGGTATTGAGTATGTTCTCTGGCGCGCGACCGACAATACTGTGCTCGCGCGTGGCGATGTAACGGGAGTCGGAACCCGCTCGGCGATGCTCAGGCATCATTTGGGAGCCCAGGCCCCGCACCAGCTGGTCGCGGAGAAGGCAACCTGCCGGGACGCGATCAAGTGGGTGATGTCGACATTGACCGATCCCAAGATCGGGGCTCTCGGCGATCAGAGCGAAATCAACGCGGTCGGATACCGGGTTACCCACGGCGCCTGCAAGTACACGAAGCCGGTCCTGATAAACAGCGAGGTCATGGATGACATAGCCGACTTCGCCGAGTTCGCTCCCAAGCATAACCCCTACAATCTTGATGGGATCAGGGCGGTGCGCGCCATTCTTCCCGACATCCCGCACGTGGCCGTGTTTGACACCTCCTATTATCAGACGCTGGAGCCAAGGGCCTATCTCTACGGGCTCCCCTACAAGTACTACTCACAGCACGGTGTCCGCAAATACGGTTTCCACGGTCCTTCGCACAGATACGCCGCCGAGCGTGCATGCTTCCTTTCGGGGATACCTTTCTCCGAGGCACGGGTGCTGAGCATGCACCTGGGCAGGGGGGCGAGCGTGACCGCCACCAAGGCAGGGAAATGCGTGGAGACCTCGATGGGTTTCTCACCCCTGGAAGGCCTGGTGATGGAGACCAGATGCGGCGACATCGATCCGGAAGCCGTGATTTACATCATGGCCAAGGAGGAGCTGACCCTGAGGAACCTGAGCGATGTTCTCCACAGGAGGTCCGGCGTGCTCGGGCTTTCCGGAATGGGGGATTTCGCGGAGGTGGTCGAGAAGGCCAAGGCCGGGGACGAGAGAGCAGTCAATGCCCTGGCGGTCTTCGTGCACAGCATCCGCAAGTATCTGGGCGCCTTTATCCTCGAGCTGGGCGGAGCCGACATCATTGTCTTCACCGCTTTCATGGCAGAGGGCTATCCGGTGGTCAGGCAGATGGTCTGCGAGGGCCTCGAGTTCGTTGGAGTCAAGCTGGATGAGCAAGTCAATTCCTCGGTTGAGTTCGCGGAGGGAGAGATCAGCGCGAAGGACTCGAAGGTCAAGGTCTATACGATACCTCACAATGAAGAGCTCATAATAGCGCAGCGCGTTTACCAGCACCTGTCTTAGGACGGTGGCCCTATGCTAACCCGATTCAGCACCGCCGCGGTTCTGATAGCTGCTGCGATCGCCCTCGGGTATCTCCTTGCAGGCGTCCCCAATGTGGAGGGCATGTCCTCGGTTGCCTTCCTTGCCGGATGCCTCCTCGGAGCCAGCGGGGGAGCGCTGGTGGGGGCGGTATCGATCGCGCTGTTTTCAGTTTTCAATCCCCTTGGTCCTCCGCTTCCTCATGTGCTCGTGGCCCAGATTGCCGGCATGTCGCTGATCGGA
>JALGWN010000278.1 GCA_025774115.1 bacterium | reverse complement strand
CGTGTTCTCCACGGGAGAGGAACTCCGATCCAAGAGGATGAACAGGTGTGACCCCTGTTTTGTTTTCGTCATCAATGCCCTCGTCTCGGCCGGCAAGGCCTACGGGCCTAATGAGGTTCCGCTATACTGGACGGGATGGGTTTGCCTTTTGGTCCACCCTGGTGTAATCTTGAAACCATGAACGAGCAGCTGGAGTTTGTGAAGCTGGTTACGTCCCGCCTGGAGTCTGCCGGGATACCATATATGCTGACCGGATCGGTAGCCATGGCGGTGTATGCCTTACCGAGGATGACACGTGATGTCGATCTGGTGGTTGATTGCGCCCGTGGCGATGCGAAAAGAATCTATGACCTGTTTGCACCGGACTGTTATACCGACGAAGCACAAGTTCATGAGGCCATAAGGATGCGCACGATGTTCAATATCATACATAACGAGTTGCTTGCTAAGGTCGACTTCATAATCAAGAAGGACGAGCCGTATCGGGAGACCGAGTTCGCGCGGCGGCGCCGTCTTGAGATAGACAGTGTTGTTATCTGGGTGGTTTCGCCAGAGGACCTGCTCCTATCGAAGCTCCTATGGGCGAAGCAAGGCGGATCGGAGCTCCAGCGACGGGACGCCAAGGCAATAGGCCAATCTGTAGACGATCTGGATTGGTCGTATATCCAGAAATGGGCTGCCGAGCTGAGTGTCGCCGACGTACTTGAAGAGGTGAGGGGATGAAAGATCATACCCACCCGGAGGAAGATCCTGTCCTTCGGCGGATGATAATGGAGCTGTCGCCCGGCGAGCGCGTGGCTATGGCGTGTGGGATGTTCTCTGAGGCGAAGGCCCTCGTTCGCGCAGGGATCGTCTCCGAGTGTGGAGGCAAGGAACCCGCAGACCTCAAACGGCGCATCTTCCTCCGCTTCTACGGTTCGGACTTCGAGGCGGCCGAGCTGAAGAAGATCCTCTTGCACCTGGGTCTCGACTGACGGCCGACCTGTTGGATCGGCGAACCGCTGGTGGCAGACGGGCATATTCGTATTTCTGTGTGGTTTGAAATGAGACATCACAAGGATGTGAAGCGTGCGGTCAGGCAACCCCGGCACCGGTATAGCCGGTATCAAGCGGGGTTCGCTTTTGCTACGAAAAGTATTATACTCCTCCATTGAATATGGAACCTTATTAGAGCGGAGAGCATAATGTGGCGCAATATAGGTTTCTGGAGTCTGGCAATTGTTATCACCCTTGCCTCGGCAACCTATCAACGCATAACCGGGCCTACGTATCCGGTGAACGGCGCAATCGAATTTCAGGGCAGTGAAATCTCTTATGAATTACTGAGAAGTCACGGTGGCCCGGGCGACCAGCCGGTGATGCTCAGCGTGCCGGATACGGCGGTGACCGGCACGCTCGTCTGGCGGCGCTACAAAACCGACGACGCCTGGATGTACCAGCCCCTAGTACACGCCGGCGGCAATCTTTCCGGTAGCCTGCCCCACCAGCCCCCCGCCGGCAAGCTCGAATACCATATCGAATTGACCTCGGGCGGCGAAACCCGAATGATCCCGCCGGACGAGAACACTGTGACCCGTTTCAAGGGCGAGGTGCCGGCCGTGGTGCTGGTCCCTCACGTCCTGTTTATGTTCTTGGGCATGTTGATTTCCACAAGGGCGGGACTCGAGGCCCTGGCGCGCGGCAGGCGCATGCGCTTCTACGCGATCCTGGCAGCGGCCTTGATACTGGTTGGCGGCATGATCTTCGGACCTATAGTTCAGAAGTATGCCTTTGATGTCTATTGGACCGGCTTTCCTCTTGGTATGGACCTTACCGATAACAAGACCCTGATCGCACTTGTTGCCTGGCTGCTCGCGCTCACTGCCGTATGGAAAAACGCCGGGGCGCGCTGGTGGATCGTTGCCGCATCGGCTGTCACCCTGGTTATCTTCATGATCCCGCACAGCCTCCACGGCTCCGAGCTCCAATATACTTCGGTGTCAGGCTTGCATTATTGCACTTCGCGCCGGCGCGAAGTGCAATAATGCAAGCCTGACACCGCCTTTGCCGGCACCGGAAATCTGTTGACATCAGCGTGGATCACTGTGACAATGCGACAAGCACGGGATTCTTTCAGCTTGGCACGGACCTTGGAAGGAGCTGAATGACCAGGACGCCCCTGTACCTAACGCCCATGAGAATTCCGGCTTCTGCCGGGGCCCCGGGGAGCGTCAATATAATCAGAGCCGGCGCCTTGCTGGTAGCCCTGCTCTGTGTCGTTTCTTGTAGCGGTCAGTCTGATGCCGAGGATGCTTTCCTGCCGGCCGAGTTCGACACCAGGCAGGACCTGCTTTCCGGCCAGGTGTTGATCGATAGCACTTTCTTTATGCAGGCCCCTTTGGCCTGGGCTGACCTGGATACGGGGTCGTTTAATGTTGTAAGAGAGGCTATAAGCAACGATACAGCGGCATTCTTCACTCTGGAGCCCATCCGGATAATGAGTTCACCCGCTGGTGCGTCCTGTATCATCTCGAAGATCGCAGACAACTTGTCTGTATTTGAATCGCTGAACGAGGACTTCAAGGGGAAACTGAAGCTGACCTCTCAGAG
>JALGWN010000104.1 GCA_025774115.1 bacterium | reverse complement strand
AGGGACCTCGTGACCCGGCTCCGGCAGGACCTCGTGACCTAGCTCCGGAGGGACCTCGTGACCCGGCTCCGGCGGGACCTCGTGACCCGGCTCCGGAGGGACCTCGTGACCCGGCTCGGGCAGGACCTCTTGACCCGGCTCGGGCAGGACCGGCAGCCTTGGCGGGTACGGCCTTGTCTCCCGCCGACTTCTCCCTTTCGGCACCTTCATTCGCCCCACTCTTTCGTATCGGAGCCACCCGCTTCTTCGGCTCTGGGGACGCTTGCCTGGGCGTCTCGCCCCTCGGACTCCGGGCCTGGGTTACCTCTTTCCGAGGCTTCGCTTCCTGAGGCTTCGCTTCCTGAGGCTTTGCTTCCTGAGGCTTCTCCCTCTTCTGCTCTTCCTCCCGCCTAGCCTTTTCCTTAGCCTCTTCTGCCAAAGTTCAACCCCCTTCTTAGAATTCCAGTCCCGCTTTTCTTGCGGCGTCAGCCAGTGCTTTCACTCGACCATGATAGCGATATCCTGCCCGGTCAAATACCACCCTGGTTATACCCTTCTCGGCTAGCCGCCTGGCAATCTCCTCGCCCACCATACGGCTCTCAGCAAACTTCTCTTTGTCGGTTTCGACCTTCTCCGTGATCGCCTTGGACGATCCATTGACACCGGCTATGGTCTTGCCGTCTATATCATCAACAGCCTGGGCATAGACATGTCTGCTACTTCTGAAGACCACCAGCCGTGGACGGTCTTTCTCGCCGCGGATCCTCTTCCTTATCCGCAGGTGTCTTCTCTCTCTTCCAGCCAGCCTCTTAACCGTCATCGGATCATGCTCCCTTAGGCCTGTGCGGCACCTGCTTTGCCGGCCTTCCTTCTGACATACTCCCCAACGTACCTTATACCCTTACCCTTATAGGGTTCGGGCGGGTCTATTGCCCTGATCTCGGCCGCCACCTGCCCCACCTTCTGTTTGTCGATACCGGCAACCCTTATCTTTGTGGGGTCAGGCACCTCTATGGTGATACCCTCGGGAGCCTCATAAACCGCCGGGTGCGACATAGAGAGGTTCAAGGTAATCTTCTTGCCCTCCAGCTGGGCACGATAGCCGATGCCGTGGATTTCCAGTTCCTTACTAAAACCCTCGGTAACCCCTTTCACCATGTTTGCTATGAGGACCCTGGTGGTGCCGTGAAGACCGCGGTAGAAACCCAGATCGCTTGGGCGTTCAACCATGACCCGGTCGCCCTCCATGACGATCTTCATGCTCGGGTGCAACTTCCTCTCCAAATTCCCCTTGGGTCCCTTGACCTTGACCAGACTCTTCTCGATCTTCACATCAACACCCTTGGGGATAACTATGGGCTGCTTACCTATTCGTGACATTCTCTTTCACCTACCAAACGTGGCAAACCACTTCGCCGCCGATTCCTCGTTTCCTCGCTGCCTTGCCGGTCATAAGTCCCTGAGATGTGCTTATTATGGCTACCCCCAATCCACCCTGTACGCGTGGGACCTCCTTGGAGCCGGAATAAGACCGCAAACCGGGTGTGGAGATCCGCCTAAGCCCGCTTATCACACTATTCTCGCCATCAGCGTACTTGAGGTAAACCCGGAGAACTCCCTGCTTACTGTCCTCGATATACCTGTAGTTGCTGATGAACTTCTCCTCCAGAAGCACCCTCAGAATCTCGCTTTTCACTCGGGAAGCAGGGACTTCCACCTTTTTCTTCTTCGCCCCGCACCCGTTTCGAATCACCGTCAACATGTCCGCGATGGGATCAGAAATACTCATCGGTTACACCTCTCACCGTAGATCACCAGCTTGCTTTCACGACGCCGGGTATCTGGCCCATGAGGGCCAGATCCCTGAAACAGATCCTGCAAAGGCCGAACTTCCGTAAGTAAGCTCTCGGTCTCCCGCAGCGGTTACATCTGTTCCTCTTCCTGACCGCGTACTTGGGCTGCCTTTTCCATTTCTCTATGGAAGACTTTTTTGCCACCGATTCTCCCTCTTTTCTACTCTACTAACCGGCCCTGAAAGGCATCCCCAGAGCCTTGAGAAGCTCAAAGGCCTCCTCATCGGTCCGGGCGGTCGTATTCATGATTATATCCATGCCTCTTATCTTAACGACCTTGTCGTAGTTTATTTCCGGAAATACCATCTGTTCTTTTATGCCGAAACTGTAGTTGCCGTGGCCGTCGAAGCTGTTTGCGGGAAGCCCTCTGAAATCCCTGATTCTCGGGACAGCCACATTGACCAGGCGATCAAAGAACTCATACATCCTCAGGCCCCGAAGCGTCACCTTGCAGCCTACGGCCATACCTTTACGGAGCTTGAAACTTGCCACGGACTTCTTTGCTCGGGTTATAACCGGCCGCTGGCCCGCAATCGTCGTCAGGTCGCCGACCGCGGCATCCATAATCTTGGCGTCCTTCAGGCCGTCACCCACACCCATATTCACTACAATCTTCCTGAGCTTGGGCACCTGCAAAACGTTCTTGTAGCCGAACCGCTTCAGGAGCGCAGGCACGATCTCTTCCCTATACTGCTTCAGCAGCCGAGCGGTGTAGCCTTCTTCCACCCGGGTCGAGACCTCAGCCTCCTGCTTTCCCTTTTTCCCTTTCTTGGACCTATTCTCCTCTGCCACTTGAGCACACCCTCACTTATGTTTTGCCCACTATCTCCTTGCACTTGCTGCAGATCCTCACGCTCCGCCCCTCTATGTGTTTGGTCCTCCTCGGGCGGGTGCCTTCCCCACACCGGGGGCAGACCACCATAACGTTGGATAAGTGTACAGGCGCTTCCTTTTCCACCATTCCCCCCGGCTGCATTCGCGACCGCGGCTTGGTATGGCGCTTGATGAAATTGACACCCTCCACAATCACTCTCTGCGTGTCCGGGAAAACCTTGAGCACCTTGCCGGTTTTGCCCTTATCATCACCGGAAATGATAATTACTGTGTCGTCTCTGGCAATTCGCATCGGCCATCACCCTCCATCAAACAACCTCGGGCGCGAGCGAGATGATCTTCATGAACTGTTTGTCTCTCAGCTCGCGCGCCACCGGCCCGAATATTCTGGACGCCCTTGGTTCCTTATCGTCGTTGATCAGCACTGCCGCGTTCTGATCAAACCGGATATAGGACCCGTCCGGCCGGCGATACTCCTTCTTGGTTCTCACCACCACTGCCTTGGCCACCTGCCCTTTCTTGACATCGCTGTCGGGCAATGCATCCTTGACAGTGACAACAATGATGTCTCCGATCCTGGCATATCTGCGGAGAGAACCACCAAGGACCCTTATGCACATTGCCGTCCTGGCTCCGGAGTTGTCCGCAATGGTTAGTATGGTTTGTACCTGTACCATCGTTGGTCCCGTCCTATTGCGCTTTTTTGACTATCTCAACCACGCGCCATCTCTTGGTTTTGCTGAGCGGCCTGGACTCCGCTATCTTCACCAAATCTCCCTCGCCACATTGGTTCTTGCCGTCGTGGGCATAGAAGTGAGGGGTCCTCCTTATGACTTTTCCATACATCGAATGCCTTAACCGCCTCTCCACGGCAACCACAGCGGTCTTGTCCATCTTGTTGCTGACGACAACACCAGTTCTAGTTTTCCTTCGTGTCCCCTTCATCTTCTACTGCCTCTTTTTGGGTTTGAGATTGCGCTTTCTCACCGGACTCCGCGCCTGCGGAACCCGGCAACCTGATCTTTCCCAACTCATCCTCCCGGAGGATGGTGAGCACTCGTGACAAATCCCTTCTTACTTGACGAATCCTCAAAGGATTGTCCAGTTTCTGAGTGGACACTCTGAATCTGAGATTGAAGAGCTCTTCTCTGAGGTCTCTGATAATCCTCTCCAGCTCATCCCTTGTGAGTTCTCTATACTTCTCGGCTTTCATCGGCTCATCCCTTCACGAACCAGGAATTTCGTCTTCAAAGGGAGCTTTCTGGCCGCCAGCCTCATCGATTCCTTCGCCAGATCCTCGCTTACACCCGCGAGTTCAAAAAGGATCCTCCCAGGCTTCACAACTGCCACGAAGTACTCCGGGGACCCCTTACCTTTACCCATACGGGTCTCCGCGGGCTTGAATGTGACCGGCTTATCCGGAAATATCCTCACCCAGAGCTTCCCCCCACGCTTGACGTGCCTGGTGATCGCTACCCTGGCCGCCTCGATCTGCTTGGCGGTTATCCACGCGGGCTCCAGGGCCTGAAGCGCATACTCCCCGAAGTCAATCGAACTCCCTCTCCAGGCCACGCCCCTCATCCTGCCCCGCTGCTGTTTCCGGTGTTTTACCCTCTTGGGACTAAGCATCCGTTAGCTCCTGTTAAACATGCTATAGAGTATCATCTTCCTTCTCAGGGAAGACCTCGCCGTGGAAAATCCATACCTTGACGCCTATAGTGCCATAGGTTGTGAACGAAGTCGATATGGCGTAATCCACATCCGCTCTAAGCGTATGGAGCGGGACTCTTCCCTCCATATACTGCTCACACCGCGCCATCTCCGCTCCTCCGAGCCTTCCCTTACATTGGATCTTGATCCCCTCCGCACCTGCCCGCCGTGAAGCGGCCAAAGCCTTCTTCATCGCGCGTCTGTATGAGACCCGCTGGGCAAGCTGGTGTGCTATGTGCTGGGACACCAGCTGGGCATCCAGCTCGGGTTTTTCGACTTCCTGTATGTTCACATGGATTTCCTTCTTGGTTATATGCTGAAGCTCGTCCCGAAGCTGATCGACCTCGGTACCCCTGCGGCCGATCACAATGCCGGGCCGGGCCGTGTGAATAGTCACCGTTATCTTCTTGGGAGCTCTGTCTATGACGACCCTGGATATACCTGCTCGGTGCAGCCTGCTGGTAATATACTTCCTAATGAATATGTCTTCAGCCAGTAGGATAGAATAGTCTTTCTTCGCATACCATCGCGAGTCCCATGTTCTGATTATACCCAGCCTTAAACCAATAGGATTGGTCTTCTGCCCCAAGTTGCTACCCCCTTACTTTTTCTTCTTCTTTTTCCCGCGCTTCTTCTTAGGGGCCTCCAGCCTCCGCCCCCTCCTGGACTCCTTGTACTCGCGCGGTACTTCCGTAGACACAGTAACCTTGATGTGACTCATCCGTTTGCGTATTTTGGACGCTCTCCCGTAGGCCCTGGCCCGCCACCTCGGCATAATGGGGCCGGGATCTACCACCGCATTCTTGACAAATAGCTCGTCCGCATCCAGCTTCCCACTGCCTTCCTTGTCTATGGCATTGGCAACCGCCGACTGCAGGGTCTTGATAATCGTCTCCGCAGCCTTCCTGGGAGTGAATCTCAGAATGGCAATGGCTTCGTTCACCGGTTTGCCCTTTATCAGGTCGGCGGTGAGTTTAGCCTTTCTCGGCGAGATGACCACGAATCTTGCAACCGCTAGCGCTTCCATTCTGGATCCCTCACTTCACCTTTACCGTTCGCTCTGCACGCTTCCCACCATGACCTCGGAACGTCCTGGTGGGGGCAAACTCGCCCAGCTTGTGTCCTACCATATTCTCCGTAATGAATATTGGGATAAACTTGTTGCCGTTGTGTACCGCCAACGTATGTCCGACGAAATCCGGAGTTACCGTAGAAGACCTGGACCAGGTTCTTATGACCCTCTTATCCATTGTCTTGTTCAGATCTTCGATCTTCTTCATCAACTTCGGATGTACGTAAGGGCCCTTCTTAAGCGATCTTGGCATACGCGCCTATCCCCCTGTTTCCAGGCTGTTGAAAAACCACCGTCTGCGGCGTTGCGGTAGCGGTAGCACTCCCGTGCCAACGCACATCCTGTTCATCGCCACAGGAGTGGCGACGCTACGACGCGCCTTGCATCCACAGGTTCTTGAACAGCCTGCTCGATTTGACCTGTTCAACAGCATCTACCTCTTTTTCCTCTTTCTGATGATAAGTTTGTCGGTCGTCTTTCTTTTTCTTGTCTTGTAGCCCTTGGTCGGCACACCCCACGGCGAACACGGGTGCCTGCCGCCGGAGCTCTTGCCTTCACCACCACCCATCGGGTGATCGATCGGATTCATTGCGACCCCCCTTACCTTGGGGCGCCTCCCCAGCCACCTGCTTCTGCCGGCCTTGCCGGAAGAGATATTCTCATGTTCGACATTACCTACCTGACCTACAGTAGCCAGGCAATCCAATCTCGCCAACCTCACTTCGCCCGATGGAAGCTTCAGATGGCCGTAGGCGCCTTCCTTTGCCACCAGCCGAACCAGGGTACCGGCCCCCCTGGCCATCTGCCCGCCCTTGCCCGGCTGGAGCTCCACGTTGTGGACCTCGGTGCCCAGAGGTATCTCTTTTAAGGGCAACGCGTTTCCGACCCGGATATCCGAACCAGGCCCGGAAACCACGGTGTCCCCGACCGACAATCCCAGCGGTGCCAGCATGTACCGCTTCTCACCGTCGGCATAGTAAAGGAGCGCTATCCTGGCCGAACGGTTGGGATCGTACTCGATACTCGCTACCTTGGCCGGGATCCCAAACTTGTCCCTTCTGAAATCGATGATCCGATAAAGGCGCTTGTGGCCTCCGCCACGGCGGCGCATCGTAATTCGGCCGTTGTTGTTTCTTCCGCCGCTAGCCCCCAGGGACTCAACCAGGCCCTTCTCGGGCTTGGTTCGCGTGATCGAACCGAAGTCGGAGGTAGTCCTGTAGCGTAACGTCGGTGTCGTCGGTTTGTACCTTTTCAAAGCCATGATTTACACCTGCTCGAACAAATCGATTGACTGACCTTCCACGAGGGTAACAACGGCCTTCTTCCAGTCAGGCCTCTTGCCCTGGAATGCCCCCATTCTCTTCACCTTACCGTGCACGACTATGGTCTGAACATCTCTGACCTTGACATTGAATATCTCCTGCACAGCCCTCTTGATCTCTATCTTGTTGGCGCCTGACACTACGCTGAAGAGATACTTGTTGTTTTCCTCTCTCAGCTTGGAGCCCTTCTCTGTGACAAGGGGCTTGAGGATAATCGATCTTGGGTTTCTCACCTTCCTAACACCTCCGCGATGTGTGCCACCGCCTCCTTGTCGATTATCACCACATCGGAATTCATAACTTCATAGGCGTTGACATCTTTGGCCACTGCGGTCCTTACCCCCGGGATATTGTTGGTCGCTCGCACCATGTCATCAACCTTCGCCGGAAACACAAAAAGGCATTTCCTGTCCACGATACCCAGTGATTTCATAAGCTCCACTGCCCGCTTGGTCCTGGGCTCACTGACACCTAATGATTCCACTATCTTAAGATCACCCTCCCTGGCTTTCATCGAAAGAGCCGCCCTGACGGCCAATCGTCGCGTTTTCTTGGGCAGCCGCCAGCGATATCTATAGGGCTTCGGTCCATGGGCCACTCCGCCTCCCACCCAAATCGGCGAGGCGGCACTGCCGGATCGGGCCCTGCCCAACCCCTTCTGTCTCCAGGGTTTCCTGCCACTGGCTCTTACTTCGGACCTGCCCTTGGTCGACCTAGTGCCTTGTCTCTGATTGTGCAGATAGGATCTGACTGCCTCATGCAGCACATGCTCTTTGGCAGTGACGCCAAACACATCGTCGGGAAGATCTATCTTCCCCGAGTTCACACCCTCTCGCGTTATGACTTCGAATTCCATGGCAGCCTATTCCTCTATGATTGCTCCATAACCAGTACGTAACTTCTCACATGCCCGGGAACTGCACCCCTAACGGCGATCAGGTTCTTCTCAGGATCCACCTGGACGACTTCTATACCCTTCACGGTTACCCTACGATTACCGGTGTGTCCCGGCATCTTCCTGTTCTTCCAGACCTTCGCCGGTGTGGCGCACTGCCCGATCGACCCCCCCTGCCTGTGGGTCTTGCTCCCGTGCGAATCGGGGCCGCCGGCAAAACCCCACCTCTTCACCACACCCTGGAAACCCTTGCCCTTTGAGAAGCCCGTAACCCTGACTCTTTCCCCAACCTTGAATATGTCGGCTTTGACCTGGCTGCCGACTTCAACACCGGAGGCATCATCCAATCTCACCTCTCTGAGCATCCTAGCCGGCGCAACCCCGGCCTTGCCAAAGTGACCCATAAGAGGCTTGTTGGTTCTGTGCTCTTTGCGTGCACCGAAACCCAACTGGATAGCATCGTAGCCGTCACGGTCCTTGGTCTTGACCTGGACAACCGGGCAGGGTCCTGCCTCAATAACGGTCACCGGCACAACCTTCCCATCCTCATCAAAGATCCTGGTCATGCCTACCTTTCTGCCTATGATGCCCTTCATCTCTCCACCTTCCTCAAGCCGACCGCGACTACACCTTGATTTCGATATCCACACCTGCCGGCAGATCCAGTTTCATAAGAGCCTCTACCGTCTGCGGCGTAGAATCCAATATGTCGATCAGTCTCTTATGAGTTCGAATCTCGAACTGCTCTCTGGATTTCTTGTCCACATGGGGCGAACGAAGCACGGTGTAAACCGCCCTCTTGGTAGGTAGCGGGACAGGGCCCGAGACCTTAGCACCGGTATGCTTCGCCGTCCGGACTATTTCCCTGGCAGAGCGATCAACCGTAGCGTGATCATACCCTTTTAGCCTTATTCTGATCTTCTGTCCAGGCACCTACGTTCACCTCCATTCTTAAAGATGCGAATGCTACTCTATGATCTCGGCGACCACACCCTGGCCTACCGTCCGGCCTCCCTCACGTACCGCGAACGTCAGCCCCTTCTCCATCGCTATCGGGGTGATCAGATCAACCTCTGTCGTTACATTGTCGCCGGGCATCACCATCTCCCGATCCTCCGGCAACTTGATCGAGCCCGTTACATCCGTCGTACGGAAGTAGAACTGAGGCCGGTAACCGGTG
>JALGWN010000277.1 GCA_025774115.1 bacterium | reverse complement strand
TCAAACACACGAGATCGGGGCCCGATATGCCGGTGGGGAAACCGGGATAGTTCTCAACGAGGTTGGCATTTGCCAGCAGCCCCCCGATCCTCTCCCTTTCGAACACCAGGCAGTTCACGCCCGAACGCTTGATCTGAATGGCGGCCGCGATCCCCGCAGGCCCGCAACCAACAATCGCCACCTTGACATTTCGTTTATACATCACAGATCTCCACCTCAGAGTGGTAGATATCCCTTGATCCGGGAAGCGGTGCGCTGTGTCCGTCACCGCAGACCCATGCATCGAAGCCCACCCTGTTCAAACCGATAACTGAGATCCCGCTTCGGCTCAGAACCCATCAAGGACCGTGTATCCGAGTTGCTTCAGCCAAACGCCGAGAATACTACACGCCCCCGTTAATACCCGCAACACCACAATGCTATTGGGGCAGACACCCCTCTCGAACACAAGGGTGTCTGCCCCAATTATCACATACCAAAAAGCTAATACCTACAGTATGGTCGACAGCCCATACTAATGACGGGCGGCCCGGGCCATGCCGCCGTTGTTGATCTGATGCAGTATTTCGGTCTGCATCTGAAGCTCCGTATCGGTGGAGTTGGGATCCATCCGCACCGCTTCAGCCGTGGTCAGCACATTCACGAAGACCGCATCACCAAGACCATCCCCATCCGTGTCGACCATGCCCAGATACGGGCATGCACCAATGGCGAAGTTGAGCCAAACGGCGAGCAGCTCTCTGTCCAGTTGCTCGAGCCGACTCCCGTGGTTCTTCTTGAGATGCATGACGTCATATGCCGCATCCGGGGTGGATGCATCCCGCTCCTCGTTGAAAACGGTACTCATGTGGGACGCGATATCCAATGCACATTGGATCGCCGTCATGTCGAAGTCCATCTTACCCCGGCGGCTCAACTGGTGTTGCCAGTAGCCTTCGGACCGGGCCCTGTTCCCGACTGCCGTTATAACCACCGGCACCTGGTCCATCCCCACCGCACCGTCATCATCGACCGCCTCGAAGGTCACCATATACACGCACGCATCGCCAATGGTGTAGGTCTGTGTCTCAGAGACGTGATAGGGCACCATGTAGTAGGTGGACACATCCGGCGAAGGATCTCCGTCGTCGTAGTCCCATGTCAAGGTGAGATCGTCATAGCCCGGGTCGTCCGCCTGCCCGCTAAAGGTCAGCAGGTCACCCGCACTGGCTATGAACGTCGGCATACCATTGACCATGAACGTGCCGGTGCGGTCGATCACTGCCGTGGGTGCTACATTCTGGATGGCGAAGGCCGCGGTCATCATGGAAGGGGTGCCGCTATGGGTGCCGATCCACAGCTTACCGGTGATGGCACTCAAATCGAAGTCCACGATGGGTATGGTAAACGTGCCGTCCCACACCCCGAAGACATCGAGGTAGAAATAGAGCCCCAGATCGAGGAGGAACTGGTTGAAGTAGTACCGGCAGTTGTCCATGTTGATATTGGCGACCCCCGGGCCGTCGATGGCCTTTACCGGTCCGATTGTCACGGGGACGGCCGGGTCGGTGAACATCATCGCGCCGCTACCGGATGCATCCCCTGCGGCCGTCCAGTCGGCCGTGAATTTGGTGGAACCCAGGTGGGGTGTCAGCCGGAACCCGATCTCCCCGGACGCGACACCTACATCCAGACCCCAGAGCGGAAGGTTGAGTGGCGGGATGGGGAATGAAGCCCCCGGCCCGAAGGGCGTCGTGAAGCTCTTCGAGTGATCGATGTCGATATCTACACCCAGGTTGATGACATCGATGTATGCCACCTCGAGAAATACGCCGAACTTGAACACGAACCTCATTACGAACTCGTTGCCGCTTTCGGCGGGCACGCCCGCATCCGCGTAATCCGCAGCGGACCAGTCCAGGCCCTTTGCCTTGTTCGTGGGCCAGTAGGTCGAGCCTTCATCCATGGGTTCGGTGGCCGTGCAACTCTCCTCCATGGGCAGACGGACGCCGAGGCCCCAGTCCAGCTCGAAGCCGGCCCAGAAATCGAATGCCCTCACGCCGAGAATGTATAGGTCATACGATACCGAGTAATCAAGATCAGGACCCGGAACGGTGAATCCCATGAGCATCTCGCCGACCTCAGTCGACAGCGGCGCAGCGGCGAGCGCCGGGGCGTCCGGGTTCAGCTCGGGATAGTTGATCCTGTAGGTCTCGGTGAAGGTATAGGTCCGGGGCTCGTACCCCCATTCATACCGCGTCCATGCATCAGGAACCTCTTCCTCCACCTTGTCCCGGATGATTTTGGAATAGTCACCGGTCTTGATATGGCCCGTGGCGTCAGGCGGCACTTCTCCCTCGACGATGAACGCCGGCCACCGGTCGTTACCGGCCTCGCTGGGATGTTCGAAGAGCAGGACGGTCTTTGCCGTGATCACGATTTCTTCACCGGGAGCGATGGTCGGGCCCAATGCGGTCGGCATCGGGGTGTCTTTGGTCGAAGCATACTCGAACGACACATCCGCCGGGACGGGAAGCCCCTGCGCCCGGCGCTCCTCGATGGTCGCGATGACCGACCGCTGGAACGGCGTCCGGTCTTGGAATGGCGACTGCATGGCTGTGAAACCCGGCGC
>JALGWN010000276.1 GCA_025774115.1 bacterium | reverse complement strand
GTGCTGTCCGGTGGTGCGGCGGTCTCGATCCATTCGGGATCCCGTTATCAGTCCTTCGACCTCGACTTCGTTGAGAACGTGTCCTCCGGGCGAGAGCGGCTGAGGGAAGTGCTTAGAGAGATCGGCTTCGTTGAGAAGGCGCGGTACTTCGTGCATTCCGAAACTGAGTTCTTTCTCGATTTCCCGGCAGGCCCCCTGGCAGTGGGACGCGAACCGGTCAGAAATATCGAAGAGATCGACTTTCCCACGGGGAAGCTCAATGTCCTTTCGCCGACTGAGTGCGTGAAGGACCGGCTCGCGGCCTACTACCACTGGAGTGACAGGCAGTCTCTGCAGCAGGCACTGCTTGTCGCCGAGTGCAAGCCGATCGACCTTGAGGAGATTGCCAGATGGTCGAGGGTGGAAGGCAAGGGTGATGAGTTCGAAGCGGTCCGTGAGACTTTTCTCAAAGCAGCGGGGTAACGGAAACAGGCAGGAGTAACAGAATTACAGCTTGTTTCAGTAAGATCGGCATTGTCTTGCCTTCTTGTACTACCGTAGCGACGAAGAGGAAGTCGGTAGGTGCCCTGGCTCACCCTGTCTCCGATCGTCGCCAGAGTCATGCCTCGCGGAAGACCATTCCGTATTGAGAGTCGTATTCTCCCCGGCGGACCACCTCAACTTCCCCTACCACGGGCATACCGATCCTGGCATTCTCGATTGCTAACTGGCCCGTGATACGGACCTTGTTCTCGAGCTCGACTATGCCAAGCCCCATCTTGGAGACCATGAAGTCCGCGGGCAGGCTATAAAGCTCGGTGAAGGTGAGGAGCGTGCCCTTCTTGGGAAGGGGAACCTGTTCGAACTCGAAGAAGTTATTCTGACCGCACGCCTTGCAGACCATCCTGAATGGATAGTGTATGTGGTCGCACTTCTTGCACTTGTATGCATAGATCTCCATGGCTAATCCTCTCTTATGAAAGTAAGGCAGACCACATTGTTTCCGAAGCCGCCGAAGTTACATGTAAACCCTACCTTCGCATCCTTTACCTGACGCTTGTCGGCCTCTCCCCTGAGCTGGGCCACGATCTCGTGAGCCTGGGCCACGCCTGTGGCTCCCACGGGATGGCCCTTGCCCTTGAGACCCCCGGACGGGTTTATGGGGAGCTTGCCCTTGAGAGCGGTCTCTCCCTTTTCGAGTGCGATATGGCCCTCACCCTTCTTGAAGAACCCGACCTCCTCGCTTTCTACGATCTCCAGGATAGTGAATGCATCGTGGAGTTCGGCCACATCTACATCTTTCGGTTCAACCCCCGCCATCTCAAACGATGTGGCCGCCGCGCGCCTGACCGCCATCAGATCTGTCGGCTCTTCACGCTCGTGCACGGCATGAGTATCCGTGGCCTGGCCCACACCCGCAAGCCGTACCATGGGCCGCTTCACGGTCCTTGCCACCTCTTCGTTCACCAGAATCACACAGGCCCCGCCGTCAGAGACAGGGCAGCAGTCAAAGAACCTCAAGGGGTCGGCCACATAAGGGTTATTGGTCATGGCCTCCGGGGAGTCCAGGATACCCTCAATCGTAATAGGCTGTTGAATGTGGGCGAAGGGGTTTAAGAGAGCATTAGTCTGGTTCTTCACCGCCACCATGGCAAGGTGACGTGAGGTGACCCCGTACTTTTCCATATAGAGCCGCGTGAACATCCCCGCCAGTGAGGGGAGCGTTACTCCATAGACATATTCCGCGATAGGGTGGGGCAAGGTCGCCACGAAGTCCGTGGCCTCGAGGTTGTTGACCTCGCGCATTCGCTCCGCCCCCACAACCATAACGACATCGTGAAGTCCCGATGCCACCGCTGCAAAGCCCGCCTTTATGGCCGATGCCCCGGAGGCGGGACCGTTTTCCACCGTGGCGGCGCTTGCCGGCGTCAGGCTTAAGGTATCGATAATGGCGCTTGCCAGGCCTGTTTGGTGGTTCACCCGACCGCCACCCATGTTGGCGACATAGAGATGGTCTATTTGCTTCAGCCCCGCGTCCTTCAAGGCCATCATTCCGGGATAGGCTCCGATCTCACTCAAGGGAAACTCCAGGCGTCCGAAGGTGGTGATACCGATGCCTGCGACATAAACCTTGTTCATCGCTTCACCTTGCCTTCCTGTACCCAGCGCTGGAGCATGAGGTTGGTTCCGGTAGAATCATACTGCGCCCGGGTTGCCGCAAGAAGATCGCTCGGAGGCACAGGGGGATCGCTCGGAGGAAGTATCTTCTCCCTGGCCTTGGCCAATATATCCTCGGGCACCGGGCGCCTTCCCACCACGAGCTGGGCGCGGGCCCGCTCGAAGAGGTCCCGAGTCAAGGCCCATGAGGGGACACCACCGAGTTCGTGGGCTGTCTCGAAGTGCTTCTCCAGCTTATACTCTATCATCCAGCGCCTGAAACCGATGGGGGATTCGGCCACAATGAGCACGGTCTCCTGCTTGAGTGTGTCCATGTGGTATTCCATCTTGGCTGCAAAGGCGTGGGCCCCTACCCTCAAGCCCCGACGCAAAGCCATGGTATGATAGGAGACCCCAACCTCGGGACTGAGGCGCCGGCCGTTCACGACAGCCGCCAGCTCCCCGTTTATCTGGGCCACCAGCACGTACTCGTCCTGCACCCGGT